>DAITNL010000161.1:0-4171 GCA_036834665.1 Candidatus Competibacteraceae bacterium
GACGGGTGAAGGGGGGCGACACACTGTGGACATCGCCCCACTTCGGCTCTAAAGGACAGAGCTTGTTGCGCACCGGGGCAATGCATAGCGTATTCTTGTCAACACGCAGCGCAAACACCCTGTTCGCCACCGCGTCTGGCTCCAACCGAGGAAACCGCATGCGCCACCACGCTTTTCGTACCGTACTGCTTGCTACCGCGCTGGCAAGCGCCCTGACCGCACCGGCCTTTGCCGCCAAAACTCTGGTCTACTGCTCCGAAGGCAGCCCCGAAGGCTTCAACGCCCAGTTCTACACCGCCGGCACCACCTTCGACGCCGCCTCGCAGCCGCTCTATAACCGCCTGACCGAATTCGAGCGTGGCGCCACCACGCTGGTGCCGGGGCTGGCGGAATCCTGGGACATCTCCGCCGATGGCAAGGTCTACACCTTCCACCTGCGCAAGGGCGTGAAATTCCACACCACCGCCAAATTCAAGCCCAGCCGCGACTTCAACGCCACCGACGTGCTGTTCTCCTTCCAGCGCCAGTTGGACCCGAATCACCCCTATCACAAGGTTTCGGGCGGCAACTACGAATACTTCGCCGGTATGGACATGCCGGCAGTGATCGAGCGGGTCGAGAAGGTCGATGACTACACCGTGCGCTTCACCCTCAAGCGTCCCGAAGCGCCGTTCCTGGCCAATATCGCCATGGACTTCGCCTCGATCATGTCCGCCGAGTATGCCGACAAGATGCTCAAGGCCGGCACGCCCGAGGTGATTGATCTGGAACCGGTCGGCACGGGCCCGTTCCAGTTGGTCAAGTACCAGAAGGACGCCATGATCCGCTACAAGGCCCATCCGGATTACTGGCGCGGCAAGGCGGCCCTGGACACTCTGGTGTTTGCCATTACCCCGGATGCCTCGGTGCGCTACGCCAAGCTTGATGCCAACGAATGCCAGGTGATGGCGTATCCGAATCCGGCCGATCTGGCCAAAATGAATCAGGATGCCAAAATCCAGTTGCTCAGCCAGCCGGGCCCGAACATCGGTTATCTGGCCTTTAACACCCAGAAAAAGCCCTTTGACGATGTGCGCGTGCGCCAGGCGCTGAATCTGGCCGTCAACAAGGCAGCGATCATCGAAGCGGTTTATCAAGGCGCCGGCACCGTCGCCAAGAATCCGATTCCGCCGACCATCTGGTCCTATAACGACGCAGTCAAGGATTATCCCTACGATCCCGAGAAGGCCAAGGCGCTGCTCAAGGACGCCGGCTATGCCGATGGCTTCGAGACCGATCTGTGGGCCATGCCGGTGCAGCGTCCGTACAATCCCAACGCGCGGCGCATGGCGGAGATGATCCAGGCCGACTGGGCCAAGGTCGGCGTCAAGGCCAAGATCGTCAGCTTTGAATGGGGCGAATACCTGAAGCGGCTCAAGGCCGGCGAACATCAGACCGCGCTGATGGGCTGGACGGGCGACAATGGCGATCCGGATAATTTCCTGGCCACGCTGCTGTCCTGCGAGGCCGCCGAAACCGGCAGCAACTACGCCAAGTGGTGCTATGCGCCCTATCAGGAACTGGTCACCCAGGCGCGTCAGGTCAGCGATGTCGCCGAACGCACCCGGCTTTATCAGCAGGCGCAGGTGGTGTTCAAGGAACAGGCGCCCTGGATCACCATTGCCCACTCGGTGGTGTATCAGCCGGTGCGCAAGGAAGTACAGGGCTTCAAGATTCACCCCTTCGGCCTGAACCTGTTCTATGGGGTTGACCTGAGCAAGTAGCCGGACGCGCGCCCCAGCGGCCTGCAAGCCTCACCCTGATGGCAAGGCGTGCAGGCCAGACTGGGCGCAATCCGGCATAACCTCGTACTGTCTACACTCAACCTTTCAGCCTGACGCCGATGCTGCTGTTTCTGTTGCGCCGCCTGGGCCTGCTGGTGCCGACCTTCCTCGGCGTCACCGCCATTGCCTTTGCCCTGATTCACCTGATTCCCGGCGATCCGCTGGAGCTGCTTGCTGGCGAGCGCGGCATCGATCCCGAACGCCACGCCCGCATGTTGCACGAACTGGGCTTTGATCAGCCCTTGTGGCGCCAGTATCTGGATTACATCGGCGCGGTCGTGCAGGGCAATCTGGGTACCTCGCTGATTACCCGCCAGCCGGTGCTGGATGAATTCATGACCCTGTTCCCCGCCACTCTGGAGCTGTCGCTGGCGGCGATGCTGTTCGCGGTGCTGCTGGGCCTGCCGGCGGGCATTCTCGCTGCGGTCAAGCGCGGCACGGTGCTGGATCACACGGTGATGGGGGTATCGCTCACCGGCTATTCGATGCCGATTTTCTGGTGGGCGCTGCTGCTGATCCTGCTGTTCTCGGTGCAACTGGGCTGGACACCGGTTTCGGGGCGCATAGCCGTGGAGTTCTACATCGAGCCGGTGACCGGTCTGCTGCTCATCGATACCCTGCTGGCCGGGGATTACGAAGCGTTCCGCTCAGCAGTGCGCCATCTGATCCTGCCGGCCATTGTCCTGGGTACCATTCCGCTGGCGGTGATCGCGCGCATGACCCGCTCGGCGCTGCTGGAGGTGATCCGTGAGGACTATATCCGCGTCGCCCGCGCCAAGGGCCTGTCGCCGCTGCGGGTGATCGGTGTGCATGCGCTGCGCAATGCACTGATTCCAGTGGTGACGGTGATTGGCTTGCAGGTGGGGACCCTGCTGGCCGGAGCAATCCTGACCGAAACCCTGTTTGCCTGGCCGGGTATCGGCAAATGGCTGATCGATTCGATCAACCGCCGCGATTATCCAGCGGTGCAGGGCGGTATTCTGCTGGTGGCGAGCGTGGTGATGCTGGTCAATCTGCTGGTCGATCTGTTGTATGGTTTGATCAATCCGCGCATCCGGCATGCGCACTAATCACTGTGCCCTGAGAGGAGTCTACATGCGGGCTGAAAACGTGGTTCTGCCTGCAGATCAGCACGGCCATTTGCACGGGCTATCGCGAGTCGCGCCGCACGCAAGCGGGCGCCTGCCGGGACCTCTCCGTGACTGAGCATGCTCTTGTCCTGACCCCGCCGGGTCCTCTGCGCGAGTTCTGGAGTCATTTTCGCCAGAACGCCGGCGCGGTTGCCGGCCTGCTGGTGATTGCCGTTCTGCTGGTGGTGGCGCTGGGCGCGCCCTGGCTGGCGCCGCATCCGCCTGCTGAACAATACCGCGATGCACTGCTGTTGCCGCCGGCCTGGCTCGACGGCGGCAGTTGGCGCTTTCCACTCGGTACCGATGACATTGGCCGCGATCTGCTGTCGCGCCTGCTGTTCGGGGCGCGGGTCTCGTTGCTGATTGGCTGCATCGTGGTGACGCTATCGCTGGCGGCGGGGATTCTGCTCGGCCTGCTGGCCGGCTTTTTCCGCGGCCTGATCGATACGCTGATCATGCGCCTGATGGACATTCTGCTGGCCCTGCCGAGCCTGCTGCTGGCAATTGCCATCGTCGCCGTGCTGGGTCCGAGTCTGAACAATGCCATGATCGCCATTGCCGTCGTGGTGCTGCCGCATTATGTGCGCCTGACCCGCGCGGCGGTGCTCAGCGAAATTGCCAAGGATTACGTCATGGCCAGTCAGGTGGCCGGTGCCGGGCTGCTGCGGCAGATGTTCGTCAACGTGCTGCCCAATTGCCTGGCGCCGCTGATCGTGCAGGCTACGCTCGGCTTCTCGGCGGCGATTCTCGACGCGGCGGCGCTGGGCTTTCTCGGCCTGGGCGCGCAGCCGCCGACCCCGGAATGGGGCACGATGCTCGCCGATGCCCGCCAGTTCATCCAGCGCGCCTGGTGGGTGGTGACCTTTCCCGGCCTGGCGATCCTGATCACCGTGCTGGCCTTCAACCTGATGGGCGATGGTCTGCGCGATGCCCTCGACCCGAAACTGAAGCGCTGACCATGGCCCTGCTCGACATTGAACACTTGACGGTGGAGTTTGGCCCGGCAGCGGCGCCGTTCCGGGCGGTGGATGGGGTGGATTTGCAGATCGACGCCGGCGAGGTGGTCGGCGTGGTCGGCGAGTCCGGTTCGGGCAAGTCGGTGCTGTCGCTGGCGGTGCTCGGTCTGGTGGATTTTCCGGGCCGGGTTACGGCGCGCACGCTGGCGTTCGATGGTCAGGACCTGCTGCGCCTGTCGGCACGGGCGCGGCGGCGCTTGAC
>DAITNL010000161.1:4181-7373 GCA_036834665.1 Candidatus Competibacteraceae bacterium
GATATGGCCATGGTGTTCCAGGATCCGATGACCAGCCTGAATCCCTGCTACACGGTCGGTTTCCAGATCGAGGAAACCCTGCGCGTGCATGAAGGCGGCAGCCGTGCGACGCGCCGGCAGCGGGCGCTGGATCTGCTGGCGCAGGTCGGCATTCCCGATCCGGCCAGTCGCCTGCGCGCCTTTCCGCATCAGCTTTCCGGCGGCATGAGTCAGCGGGTGCTGATTGCCCTGGCGATTGCCTGCAACCCGCGCCTGCTGATCGCCGATGAACCGACCACGGCGTTGGACGTGACCATTCAGGCGCAGATTCTCGGCCTGCTGCGCGATCTGCAGCGGCAGCGTGGCATGGCGCTGGTCCTGATTACCCATGATCTGGCACTGGCGGCGGAGAATTGCCAGCGGGTGGTGGTGATGTATGCCGGGCAGGTGGTGGAAAGCGGGCCGATTGCCGCCGTGTTCGCCGCGCCGCGCCATCCCTACACCCGCGCTCTGCTCAGCGCCCTGCCCGAAAGCAGCACCGGGCAGCGGCGTCTGGCCACCCTGGCTGGCGTGGTGCCTGGGCAATACGACCGGCCCAGTGGCTGCCTGCTGCATCCGCGCTGCCCCTTCGTCAGTGAACGCTGCCGCTTGCAGCCGCCCAGCCTGCGTCCGGTAGGTCCGCAGCGGCAGGCGCGCTGCCACACGCCCCTTGATGCCGCTGGAAGGCCCACCGATGACTGAAACCGCGCCGCTGCTGGATGCGCAGAACCTGGCCCGTCATTACCCGGTTGCCCGGGGCTGGTTCCAGCCGCCGGCCCTGGTGCGCGCCCTTGATGGCGTGTCCTTCAGCCTGTGGCCGCGCCAGACTCTGGCGGTGGTGGGTGAATCCGGCTGTGGCAAATCCACTCTGGCGCGCCTGCTGACCCTGATTGAAACGCCCAGCAGCGGGGCCTTGCGCCTGCAGGGGCGCGACTTCGCCCAGGCCAGCGCCCAGGAGCGCCGCGCCGCGCGCTGTCAGGTGCAGATGGTGTTTCAGAATCCGTTCAGTTCGCTGAATCCGCGCCAGAAGATCGGCGCCATTCTGCAGGAACCGCTGATCGTCAACACGGATCTGCACCGCCGCGCCCGCGAGGAAAAGGTGCGGTCGATGATGGAGCGGGTCGGTCTGCGCCCGGAGCATTACGCGCGCTATCCGCACATGTTTTCCGGTGGCCAGCGCCAGCGCATCGCCATTGCCCGCGCCCTGATGCTGCAACCGCCGATCGTGGTCGCCGATGAGCCGGTCTCGGCGCTGGATGTGTCGATTCAGGCGCAGGTGCTGAATCTGCTGCTGGATCTGCAGGATGAGCTGGGCGTGGCCTATGTGTTCATTTCCCACGATCTGGGCGTGGTGCGCCATATCGCCGACGCTGTGCTGGTGATGTATCTGGGCCGGCCGGTGGAGCATGGCCCGCGTGCGCTGCTGTTCGACGATCCGCGCCATCCCTATACCCGCACCCTGCTGGCGGCGATGCCGCAACTGGACCCGACGCAGCGCCGGCCGTGGGCACCGCTGCCGGGCGAACCGCCATCGCCCCTGGCGCCGCCGCCGGGCTGTGCGTTCCATACCCGCTGTCCACTGGCCACCGACCTATGCCGGGCCAGCCGCCCGGAGCTGCGGACCGTGGCTGGGCGCGCGGTGGCCTGTCATTACGCCGAGGCGGTGTAGCTGCAGGGGATTGCCGCAGTCCAGTCCGGTCCGGCAGTGCGTGCGGACAGGGCAGCAGCATGGTCCTGCAGGGAGCCAGCGCCGGGATTGATGGGGCACGATCGCGTGCTGGTCGACGCGGATTGCCGAGGATTGGATTAAGATAAGGGACGTAATCCGTCCTCAATTTTCCTTTCCGCGCGCTTTTTTCCGGGTGATCCCATGGCTCAATCCGATTCTCGCAGCACTGGCACCGAAATCATCATTGCGGCCTCGGCGTCCGCGTTGCGGGTTCAGTTTGAAGCCATTGAATTGCAGGTTATCGCCGGGCCGGATATGGGCCTGGAAGCTTGTCTGGGCCTGCCGAATGTACGCCTGGGTTCGGCGCCCGATAACGATATCGTGCTCAATGATCGCGCGGTGTCGCGCCGCCATGCCGAGATTCAGCTCACCCCGCAGGGTCTGTTGTTGCGCGATTTGGGGTCAACCAACGGCACTTTCATCAACAACGTGCGCATCACCGAAGCCTATGTGCCGGCCGATGCTGAATGCACGCTGGGCTACTCGCGGCTGCTGATTCGCCAGCGCACCGAGGAGCGGCCGGTTGCCGTTTCGCGTCAGGAAGAGCGCCTTGGCGAGCTGGTTGGGGCCAGTGCGCGCATGCGGGAGTTGTATGGCCTGATTCGGGCTGTGGCGCCGACGCCGACCACGGTGCATTTGCACGGTGAGTCGGGTTCAGGCAAGGAACTGGTGGCGCGCACCCTGCACGCGCTCTCGGGGCGATCGGGGCCTTTGGTGGTGTTCGATGCTTCGGTGGCCGATCCGGAGATGGTGCGCAACGATCTGTTTGGCCATATCAAGGGCGCGTTCACCGGTGCGACCGGCAGCCGCGAGGGTGCGTTTCGTCAGGCGCATACCGGTACGCTGTTCATCGATGAGATTGGCGAATTGCCGCTTGATCTGCAGCCGCGCCTGCTGCGGGTGCTGGAAACCCGTGAGGTGATGCCGATTGGCGCCGATAAGCCGATTCGCGTCGATGTGCGGGTGATTACTGCTACGCATCGTGATCTGGCGGCCATGGTCAAGGCGGGCCGTTTTCGTGCTGATCTGTATTACCGGCTTTCCGTGGTGCCGATCGAGATTCCGACGCTGCGCGAGATCAGCTCGGATATTCCGCGCATCGCCCGCCATTTGTGCAAGCAGTTGCAGTTGAGTTGCCGGTTGTCGGAGGCGGCGCTGCAGGTTTTGCAGCGCTATAGCTGGCCGGGCAATGTGCGGGAGTTGCGCAATGTGCTGGAGCGGGCGGCGGTGCTGCGTGGTGATCAGGAGGTGCGCCCGGAGGATTTGCGTCTGCCGCGCGATGAGTTGGCGGCGTCTGTGGCCTCGGTTGCGCCTGTCGCTGGGTACGGTGGCGATATCGGGGCGCGCCCGAGTGCGGCTGATGCCCGGGCGCATTTGAAGGATGTGGAACGGCAGATGATTCTGGATGCGCTGGCTCGCAACCAGAACAATAAGGCGGCGGTGGC
>DAITNL010000162.1:0-7167 GCA_036834665.1 Candidatus Competibacteraceae bacterium
CCTTCGATCAGTGCCTCGCGCAGTTCCGCCACGGTCACCGTCCGGCCTTGCACCTGCGCGATGTCCCGCCGGCGATGCAGCGCCTGATCGAGATAGACCAGCATCACTACCCCGGTTTCCGCCGCCACGCCGGCCAGGGCGATGAAGCCAACGCCCACCGCCACCGACAGGTTGTAATCCAGCAGGTACAGCAGCCACACCCCGCCCAGCAGGGCAAAGGGCAGGGTAGCCATGATCAGCACCGCTTCGCCGAGCCGGCCAAAGCTCAGATACAGCAACAGGAAAATGATCACCAGGGTGATCGGCGCGACAATTTGCAGCCGGGCCAGCGCCCGCTCCAGATACTCGTACTGCCCCGACCAGCGCAGCGAGTAGCCGGCAGGCAGCGCCACCTGTTCGGCCACCGCGCGCTGGGCCTCGGCAATGAAGGAACCGATATCGCGGCCCTGAATATCGACGAAGGTAATGCCGATCAATCGGGCGTTCTCGCTCTGCAGCATCGCTGGACCGTCGGTGATGTTCACCGCCGCGACCTGGCTCAGGGGTACGGCGGCACCGGTCGGCGTGATGATGGGCAAAGCGCGCAGTTGCTCCAGCGAATCGCGGATTGCCTGCGGATAGCGCATATTGACCGGGTAACGCTCCAGACCCTCGATGGTCTCGGTGACGTTCAGCCCGCCAACCGCAGTCTCGATCACCGTCTGCACCTCAGCGATATTCAGCCCAAGCCGCGCCGCCGCCAGCCGGTCGATGGCCACATCGACATAGCGGCCGCCCGCGACGCGCTCGGAATACACCGAGGCCGCGCCGGGAATGCTGCGGATCACCTGCTCCAGGCGCTCGCCGATCTGCTGGATGACCACCGGATCACTGCCGGCCACCTTGATGCCCAGCGGAGTCTTGATCCCGGTGGCGAGCATATTGATGCGGTTCTTGATCGGCATCACCCAGGCATTGCTCAGGCCCGGCAGGCGCACGATCCGATCCAGCTCAGCAATCAGGTCGGCGGTGCTCAGCCCGGGCCGCCATTCAGCGCGAGGCTTCAATTGAATAGCGGTCTCGATCATGCTTAGCGGTGCCGGATCGGTGGCGGTCTCGGCGCGGCCCACCTTACCAAACACCCGCTTCACCTCGGGCACAGCGCGGATCAGCTTGTCGGTCTGCTGCAGGATCGCCACCGCCTTGCCGATCGCCACCGCCGGAAAGGTGGTTGGCATATACAGCAGATCGCCCTCGTCGAGATCGGGCATGAACTCCACGCCCAGCCGCTGCAGCGGCCACACCGCGGTCAGCGTCAGCAGCCCGGCAACAATCACCACCGGCCAGGGATGGCGCAACACCAGATCAACAAAGGGCCGGTAAGCGGCCATCAGCAGGCGATTCAGCGGATTGCGCTGCTCGGGCAGGATGCGCCCGCGCACCAGCCAGCCCATCAGCACCGGCACCAGGGTAATGGCCAGCCCGGCGGACACCGCCATCGCGTAGGTCTTGGTGTAGGCCAGCGGCGCGAACAGCCGGCCTTCCTGCGCTTCCAGGGCAAACACCGGCAGGAAGCTGAAGGTGATGATCAGCAGAGAGAAAAACAGCGGCGGGCCAACCTCGCCGGCGGCCTGCTCGACGATGCGCCAGCGCTCAGCGCCCGTTGCCGGTCGGGCATGTTCCAGATGCTTGTGCAGGTTCTCGACCATGACGATGGCGGCATCGACCATGGTACCGATGGCAATGGCAATGCCGCCCAGCGACAGAATATTCGCGTTGATGCCCTGCCAGCGCATGATGGCAAAGGCCGCGAGGATGCCGACCGGCAGGCTGATCAGGATCACCAGCGAGGAACGCAGGTGAAACAGGAACAGCGCGCAGACGATCACCACCACCACGAATTCCTCGACCAGTTTTTCGCCCAGGTTATGCACCGCGCGCAGGATCAATTCGGAGCGGTCGTAGGTCGGAATGATCTCCACGCCGGGCGGCAGACTACCGCGCAACGCTTCCAGCCTGGCCTTGACCGCATCGATGGTGCGCAGGGCATTCTCGCCGGAGCGCATGACGATGATGCCGCCGACCACTTCGCCGGCACCGTCCAGCTCCGCCGCGCCAAGGCGCATTTCCGGTCCCAGGCGGATCTCGGCCACGTCGGTGAGCAGGATCGGCGTGCCGGCCGGACTGACGCCAAGCGGCACCTGCTGCAGATCAGCGAGGCCTTGCAGATAACCGCGCGAGCGCACCATGTACTCAGCCTCGGCCAGTTCGATCACCGAGCCGCCGACTTCGCGGTTGGCGTTCTCGATCGCCATGCGCACCATGCTCAGCGACAGGCCATAGGCACGCAGCCGGTTGGGATCGAGCACCACCTGATACTGCTTGACCATGCCGCCGACCGTGGCGACCTCGGAGACGCCATCCACCGATTGCAGCTCGTATTTCAGGAACCAGTCCTGCAGCGTGCGCAGTTGCGCCAGATCGTGCTGGCCGCTGCGATCGACCAGGGCATATTCATACACCCAGCCAACGCCGGTGGCATCCGGCCCCAGCGCGGGCCGGGCTTGCGGCGGCAGGCGCGGCGCTACCTGACTGAGATATTCCAGCACCCGCGAGCGCGCCCAATACAGATCGGTGCCGTCGGCGAAGATGACGTAGACGAAGGAATCGCCAAAGCCCGAATAGCCGCGCACCGAAACCGCGCCCGGTACTGCCAACAGCGCAGTAGCCAGCGGATAGGTCACCTGGCTTTCCACCACCTGCGGCGCCTGACCGGGATAGCGGGTCTTGACGATCACCTGCACATCGGACAGGTCCGGCAGAGCATCAAGCGGAATGTGGCGGGCTGAATACGCGCCCCAGCCGGCCAGCAGCAGGGTCAGCAGCGTCACCAGCAGGCGGTTGTGAATCGACCAGCGGATGATGGCGTTAATCATGGACATGCTCCGCAGGTCTGACGGACTTGGCATGGTTGGCGTGGCTGGCCGGATCCACGGGCGCAGGCGGCACGCTCAGCCGCTGCAGGCTGGCGCGCACGCTGCTTTCCGAGTCGAGCAGAAACTGCGCCGAGGTGACCACCTGCTCGCCAGGTTCCAGACCGGCAACAATTTCCACCCGTTCGCCCGCTTCGATGCCGGCCTGCACCGGGCGCGCCACGAAGCGACCCTCACCGAGTGCAACGATCACCCGCTGTTCATGGCCGGTGGTGATCAGTGCTTCGCGGGGAATATGCAGCACATTGACGCGCGGCGCGGCGTAGATCAGCACGGTGGCGAACATGTTGAACTTGAGCCGCTCGCCGGGATTGGCAAAGCGCAGCCGGGCGCGCAGGGCGCGAGTCCTGGCATCGACATCCGGATACAGATACTCAAGTGTCCCGGTCCAGGTTTCGCCGGGCGCATGCGGCAGGCGCACTTCGGCTTTCTGACCGACCGCCAGCCAGCCGGCCTGCTGCTCGAACACCTCGGCCTTGACCCAGACCGTACCTGGATCGGCCAGGGTCATCAGCTCCATTTCCGGGGTGACGTACATGCCCTCGCGGATGTTGAGCACGGCAACGATGCCGTCCTGACGGGCATAAACCGCGATCAGCGGGCGCACCTGGCGCTCCCGCTCCAGTTGCTGGATCTGGCTTTCCGCGACACCCAGCGCCAGCAGGCGATCCCGGGCGGCGCCCCGCAACGAAGCCTGAAGCCCTTCGAGTGCCTGCAGATATTCGCGCTGCGCGTTGACCAGATCCGGCGCGTAGACCTCCAGCAGCAGATCACCGCGCTTGACCCGTTCACCGAGGGTGCGCACCTTGAGATTCTCCACCCAGCCGTTGGCGCGCAGGTGGACATGACTCAGCACACGCTCGTCATAGTCGATATAGCCGACGGTTTCGATGCGCCGGCTCAAGTCGCCGCGCTCCACGGGCGCAGTGCGCACGCCGAGAGTGTTGACCATTTCCGGCGCGATGCGGATACCCGGCTCAGGCACAGCGGCGTGGCTCTGGTCCTCATCGGCGTACACCGGGATATAGTCCATGCCCATATCATCCTGGGCGGGCGTATCGGAAAAAATGCTCGGATTCATCGGATGCCGATACTTGATCGGCTTGCGCTCCACAGTGGGCGGCGCGGCACCGGGCGGCTCGCTCAGCCCGGCCAGCAGCGTTTGCAGATGGGGCGCCAGCAGTACGCCAGCGCCAAACAGCAGAATGGCGACAATGATCGCCAGGATGAATTTCATGGATGGGCACTCCCTCGGACAGGCATGAGTACGGTGCGGCGCACGGCCGCACCTTCGACAGCTCACGTCAGACAGGGAGCGCTATAAGCGCAGCACGGCAGAACGATGCAGCGGTGGCGGTCGCGGCGGCAGGTCCGGATCGCGGGGTTTATGCGCGACCCTGCCCAGCCAGTCGGGCGGCAGCGCTTCGGGCAAGGCCGGCCCGGGCATCCAGTGATCGAGCGCCGCGCTGACCGGTACGGCATCGGGACTGGGCAGACGGTCCATGTTCAGGCAGGCCCAGTCGGGACAGAGCGATAGCGCCGGATCGAGCGGCGCCCGGTCCGGTCCGGCCGGGTCGTGACAGGCCGCAACAGGCGTGGCAGGCATCATCCCCGCCTGCGCCATCGGGCAGCAGTCACCGCCGAGCAGCAGCGCCATCACCAGCAACAGCACTGCGGGCAAGGTCAGTGGACGGAGCGGATGTCGCGAGAAGGCCTGCATGATCGCCGCCCGGAATCACGCTTTAGCGCAGGTACACGCCATCGACCCCGATCTTGCCAGGACCGTTGAGCACGTAGATGCCGGCCGAATTACCGCGCACGCCAAAGGCAAGATGCCCATCGCCGACCTGGATTTCATGGCCGCTCACCGCATCGCGATAAACACCATTGCGAATCCCACTGATGCTGATGTGCTGATCGCCGCCGATTGCCAAACCCACCACCGCATAACTGGCGCCGTGGTCATGGTCGCGGACAAAGCGCATGCCACTGCCCCATTCGCTGATATGGCCCATCGCGCCTTTTTGCAGAGCCGGAATGGCGCGGCGAATCTGATTTAGGCGCTGAATATGCCGATATAGCGGATGGCTCTGGGTCTGAGCGATGCGGTCGTCAGTCAGATGATCGCCGAAATAGGCGCGCCCGGTCTGATCCAGGGTATCGTCATTGCCAATCACATCCTGTGGCGCACCCTTCATGAACTCGATTTCCTCGCCATAGTACAGGCAGGGAATACCGCGCACCGTCCACAGCAGGTTATAGGCCGCGGCTGCCATCCACTGCTCGCCCTTGAAACGGAAACGGAAATCGTTGTCCGGGCCCACATCGTGATTCTGCAGGAAGGTCACCAAAGTACTGGCATTACCATAAATCCAGTCCATCTCCAGCACCCGCGCTACGCCGTCATAACTGCCCCGGCTGAGATTATCGCGGAACGTGGAGAACAGGCCGAAATCGAGTTGCGGAAAGCCGGAATCACCGCCGGAATGCGGATCACGTGGATCGTGGCCGAGCCGGGTATACCACCAGGGCCGAATAAAGGACGGGCCATTATCGCCGCCGCCCAAATCACCCCAACCGTAACCCTTGACCAGATTCTCACCGAATACGAACAGGCCCGGCTTGTGCGCTTTCCAGGCGTTGACATATTCAAGCAGGTTATCGCGCGGCACATGCTTGACCGTGTCGATGCGCAGCGCATCCACGCCCATGTCGAGATAGCGATTGATCGAGCCGATCAGATAATCCTTGACGTTCTGCCGGTCGGTGGCGAGGTTGATGCAGTCACCGGCGATATGCTTGCGCTGCACCGCTGCACTTTCCCAGTCGCCGCCGCAGATAAAACCTTCCTGCATATACCATTCGGGATCGAGGCTATTGGCATCGATGCCGAAAAAGCGGCCAGGATTGTAGCCGGGCTTGGGCACGGTCTCGCCGGTCCTGGGATCGACCAGCGGAATCTTGCCATCCGGGTCGCTCTGGAAACGCTGCCGATACCAGTCGGGCGCAACCGGGTTATCAATGTCGTCGCGATTCGGCCAGGCGTAGTTGCCCAGATTACCCTGATAGGGTCCGTGATTGACCCGGCCCTGTTCTGAACCCTGCGGCACATAATATTTAATCGGCAGGTGATCAATATGCACCTTGCCGCGAATACCGTACTGACAGGAATGGTTGACTACAACATCCTGAATGATCTTGATACCGCGCTGATGTGCTGCGTTGATTAAATCCTGATAGGTCGCATCCGGCGATTCCAGGCGTGGATCAATACGCGTCCAGTCATAGGCGTGGTAGCCGTGATAATCCAGGCCACTCCGATTCTCCACCGGTGGCGTGATCCAGATCGCGGTAAAACCAAGATCGCGGATATAGTCGAGGCGTTGAATCAGGCCCTTGAAATCGCCGCGCCAGTGTGGGTCTTCGGGTTGGCCGGTGTCGCGGTTGAATTTAATCCGGTCGCGACAGAAAAAGCTGATGCTCGGATCGCCTTCATAAAAACGCGCGGTGAGCAGAAAATAAATGCTTTCCTCGCGGAAATCGCCTAGCGGACCGTCAGGGTCCAGCGCACCGCGCGGTGCCGGAACCGTGCCGGGTGTACTGGCAACCGGCGCGGTAGCATCAGTCACAACCGGCGGCAGCTCATGCCATTGGCCTTGCGCATACCAGCCCTCGCGATCGCGGTACAGGTCAGCGGTTTGCCGGCCGTGATGATCGTGAAACAGCAGTTGCGCGGCACTGCCACCAGCGAAGCGGTACGTAAACCAGCCGTCGGCATCGGCGACCAGCGGCAGACCAGGCCACAGGCTATCCGGACCACCGGGCTGAGTATTCCAGTAATGGATATGGATGCTGTCCGCCCAATCGACGGGCTTACGGAAATGAATAACGAGTTCACTCATGATCGCTTGCTGCTGTCCCGTGACCGGATCGGGCTGATCCGGATTATGTCTGTCTATAGTCGCACAAAGCGCACTGCCCCAGCAGGATGCGCGCGCCAATTCTTCCCGTCAGCCACGGGTTAGTCGTGACCCGGGTGCGCGTGACCTGTGGTCGAGACGGCCGGGCTTGCTGTCGCCGGCGCTACATCAACGCCGAACGCGGCAAACACCGGCTGCCCATCCACCTGCACCTGAGCAAACAGCTTCTGGTAGCCGGGCGTGGCGAAATCGGCCATGAAATCCAGATGCGGCCC
>DAITNL010000163.1:0-7124 GCA_036834665.1 Candidatus Competibacteraceae bacterium
CATTGATAGCGTTGCCGATGTTGTGCAGCAGCGTGGTGCTCATCTCCGCCAGTCCCGCCTGAAAGGAGGCATAGCTGAGGGCGGTCTGCATGTTGCGCCGCTCGGTGATGTTGCGACTGATGCCGACCACGCCACGCAGGCTGTTGCCCGGGCCATGAAAGGGCGCCTTGATGGTTTCAAAGTAATCGCAGCGGCCATCCTGGAAGGGGATAACCTCCTCGTGGCTGCAGGCGTGCCCGGCAGCCAGCGCTTCGCGGTCGCGGGTCTGATAAAGCGTGGCGATCTCGGGCGCGACAAAGGCATGATCGTCCAGACCGATGATCGTCGCCTCGGAACAACCGGTGTAGGCCTCGAAGGCCTTGTTGCAGCCGATATAGCGCGAGTCGCGATCCTTGAAAAAAATCAGATCAGGGCTAGCGTTCAGCACCGAGCGCAGCAGGCCCTGCTGTTCGGCCAGGCGCAACTCAACTTCCTTGTAGGCGCTAATATCCTGCAGTGTGCCCCGCGAGCGTGTGATGTGTCCCGGTTTATTGGGCTCGTACTCGCCGCGCTCGCAGACCCAGCGCACGACGCCATCGCCGCCGCGAATGATGCGGTATTCGATGGCATAGGGCGTGCCGCTGGCCAGCGCGGCCTGCGATGTCTGGCGCACCAGGGGCCGATCTTCGGGATGGATCCGATCGATAAAGGCCCTGTGTGGCAGACCCACGCTGCTTGCCGGCAGCCCAAAGATGCGGAACAGTTGCGCCGATCCGTGCAGGATATGATCGTGCCGGTCCAGCTCCCAGTCGCCCAGGCCGGCGATGCGCTGCGCTTCCTCCAGACGGCGATTGGCCTCGCGCAGGGCCAGCTCAGCCTGCTTGCGCTCGGTGATGTCGCGCGCCAGGCCGGTGGTACCGATACAGCGTCCCTGGTTATCGACAATCGGGGTTTTGAAGGTTTCGAACCAGCGGCTCCGGCCATGATCGGCGACCGGTTCCTCAACCCATTTCTGCCGGCCACTGGCGATCACTTCGCGATCATCAGCCCGATAACGCTCGGCCAGTTCGCGCGGCCAGATGTCCAGATCAGTCTTGCCGATCAGCGTGGTGCGGGAATGGCCGCAGGCATGGGCGAAGCGTTCGTTGACCGCCAGGAAGCGGCTTTCGGTGTCCTTCAGCCAGGCCAGGTGCGGGATATTGTCGAGAATGGCGCGCGCCCGGACCTGTTCCTGTCGCAGTCGGTCTTCGGCCTGCCGGCGGTCGCTGATGTCCTCCTGCAGGGCGAGCAGGTGGACCACCTGTCCGCGCGCGTCGGCGATGCCCTGGATGATGCAGGAGGCCCAGTACAGCTCGCCATTCTTGCGCCGGTTCTGGAGTGTGCCGCTCCAGATCGCGCCGCCGAGAATGGTGTTCCACAGATCGACATAGGTGGCGTGCGCGGTCAGGCCGGACTTGAGCAGGCGTGGATTGGCGCCGATAACATCGGCGGTGTCATAGCCGGTGAGCCGGGTGAAATACGGATTAACGTACTGAATGGCGCCGCAGATATCGGTGATGATCACCGAGATCGGGCTTTGCTCGATGGCCAGCGCCAGCAGCTGCACGCGCTCCGTGGCGCTCTGCTGGTTGGCCAGATCAGCCGCGATCCAATTCCAGACCGCGCTGTGACTTAGCCGGCGGCGCGAATCCTCGCCAGGGTCGCGCCCGCCCGCAGATGGAGGCATGGCGGGCGCTGGCTGCTTTTGTTGTCGTGATTCATTATCGGCCATGGTCGGTTGCGTATGTGAGTCATGATTTTGCAACCGATTATGCTAGCTTTTTTTGGGGCCTGCCTCACGGGAATTGTGGCCGGCGCTGGCAGCGACAGGTGCCGCTAAATCTGTAGCGTCAGGCTGGCCAAGGCCGCACCCAGCAGGATGCCGGCCAGCACATCGCTCGGATAATGCAGACCGAGCACCAGCCGCGACAGTGCTACCAGTACGGTGAACGGCAGCACCAGCCAGGCCAGCCCCGGGTAGTAGTACACGGCGATGATGCTGAACGACACCGCGTGCAGGGTGTGCCCGGACGGGAAGCTGTATTCATCCAGCGGTGCCACTGTGGCCCGGATGTGGTCATGACGGGCGCAGGGCCGTGGCCGGGTGGTGCGGGCCTTGAGCCATTTATACAGGATCAGGGACAGCGCGCCGGCCAGCAGCATCCGCCCGACCACCGGCAGCGCCGCCGGGCCCTGGGCCAGCAGCAGCGCCAGCATCAGCGTGTACCAGAACACGCCATCGCCCAGACGGCTGATCACCGTGAACAGGCGCTCCAGTTCACGTCGGTGACTGGCGCGATTGAAGTGCAGGCACCAGGCGATGTCGAGTTCTGCCAGCCGCCGCAGCGGGGCGATTTCAAGCACTCGATGCATATTCACTCTCCTTGCGGACCGTTTGCAGATACCAGCGCTCCAGTTGCTCATGGATGCGCTCCCAGTCAAACGCCATGATGGCCTGCCGGGCGCTTTGTCCCAGGGCGTGGATCAGGTCCGGTCGCTCGCCCAGATAGCGGGCAGCGGCGATGAAGCCGGCCCGGTCAGCACAGTCCACCAGCCAGCCGTCGTGACCGTGACGGATGTGGTGCCGTGCGGCGGCATAGTCGAAGGCCACTACCGCCAGCCCGCTGGCCATCGCTTCCAGCGTAACGTTGCCAAAGGTCTCGGTCAGGCTGGTAAACAGGAACAGATCGGCAGAGGCGTAATGCGCGGCCAGATCGGTGCCGGTGCGCATGCCGGCGAAGAGAATGTCGGGATGCCGGGCGCGCAGCCGTGCTGTCAGCGGTCCATCACCGACCAGCACCAGCCGTGCCGCTGGCCGGTGCTGGCGCAGCGCGGCGTGCGCATCCAGCACCAGTTGCAGGTTCTTTTCCGCTGCCAGCCGCCCGACCGATAGCACAACCGGATCATCCGGCCCGACCCCCCAGGCCCGGCGTAGGGCCGGATCACGGCGTTGCGGCGTGAACAGCGCGGTGTCGATGCCACGTCCCAGCACGCGCACCCGCTGAAAACCCAGCGTGCGCAGTTCATCAGCCAGCTGTCCGGTCGGAACCAGGGTGCAGTCGGCGCGGTTATGGAAGCGGCGCAGATAGGCAATGATCGCTTGTGCCAGCAGCCCGGCCCGGTAGTGGCGGCTGTAGCCGTGAAAGTTGGTGTGAAAGTCGGAGAACACCGGCAGACCCAGACGGCGGGCCACCTGCAGCGCCGAGCGGCTCAGCGGTCCTTCGGTGACCAGGTGCACGATGTCCGGTGGTGTCTGCTGCCAGCGGGCCAGCAGGTGCCGCCCGGCGGGCAGGCCCAGGCGCAGTTGTGGATAGAACGGCAGCGGTACACCCGGCAGCGGCACCACGTCCAGATCGCCTGTGTGCTGCGCCATGTCGCGATCGTGCTGGCGCGGTCGCAGCACCTGCACCGCATGACCACGCGCCAGCAGTCCATCGACCATCTGGCCAATGGTCATGGCCACGCCGTTGATTTCGGGCGGATAGGTTTCGGTGACCACGCTGATCCGCAGGCGGTGGCCGGCGAGCGCGTCGGGTGGCGCAGGGGTCGAGGTAGCAGGAATCGCAATCATGCCGGCACTATCGCCGGCAGATGCAAAATTACGATGAAGAACGCGTGATGGTCATATGACAGGCGGCGTATCGTTCCCGAAAACCGCGCTCAGGTCCGGCCCGGTGCAGTTTCGGTTTTGGCTTCGGTTTTGGCTTCGCTTTCCATCCACGCCCGGAAGCGGGTCAGCAGCCACAGCCCCGGCACGGTAGCGGCCATGCAGAACAGAAAGAACCCTTCCCAGCCCAGCCACTCGGCCAGATAACCGGTTGGCGTGTTGACGATCACCCGGGGCACGCCCATCAGGCTGCTGAGCAGGGCGTATTGGGTGGCGGTGAACTTGCGATTGGTCAGGGTGGCCATGAAGGCCACATAGGCCGTGGTGGCCATGCCGCTGAACAGGTTTTCGCTGCTGATCGCCAATGCCAGTGCCGGCAGGCTGTGGCCAAGCCGGGCCAGGATCACGAAGCCGAGCAGGCCGATCGCCTGCAGAACGCCAAAGGTCCACAGGGCGCGGTACAGGCCCATGCGCAACATCAGCACGCCACCGAGCAGCCCGCCAATCACCGTCGCCCAGAAGCCGAACAGTTTGACCACGGTGCCGATTTCGGTCTTGCTAAAGCCCAGATCCAGATAGAACGGCGTGGTCATCTGGCTGGCCATCATCTCGCCGACCTTGTACAGCAGCACGAACAGCAGAATCAGCAGCGCATCCTGACGGGAAAAGTATTCGGCGAAGGGTTGCACGACCGCCTCGCGCAGGCTGCGCGGCGTGCCCGCAGCCACCGGTGGCTCGACGCATAGCAGCGTGGTCAGCAGTCCGGGCAGCATCGCCAGGGCCATCACCGCGTACACCGCCGCGAACGGGATGAAATCGGCCAGAATCAGCCCGCCACCCGATGAGAGCAGCAGGCCGATCCGGTAGCCGTTGACATACAGCGATGCGCCCAGACCCTGCTCGGCATCGCTCAGCGACTCGCGGCGATAGGCATCGATCACGATGTCCTGCGAGGCCGAGAAGAATGCGACCAGGAATGCCGCCACGGTGATGCCGGGCAGGCTGATGAGCGGATCGGCCAGGCCCAGCCCGGCGATGGCCGCGATCAGCGCGATCTGGATCAGCAACAGCCAGCCGCGCCGCCGCCCCATGCCGCCAATGGGTGCGAAGCGATCCAGCAGCGGCGCCCAGAGGAATTTCAGGGTGTAGGGCAGGCCGACCAGCGCGAACAGGCCAATGGTGCCCAGATCAACCCCGGCCTCTCTCAGCCAGGCTTGCAGCACCGAGCCGGTCGCGAGCAGCAGCGGCAGGCCGGAGGAAAACCCCATCAGCAGCGCGGTGAGCATCCGCCCGCTACAGACCGTGCGCAGAATCCCGCGGCCGGCCTGGGCGAAGGTCTTAGAAGGCATAGTCATAATCCAGGGTCAGCGGTGCATGATCGGAAAAGCGCTGCTCGCGGTAGATAGAGGCGGCGCAAACTTTCTCCGCCAGGCCGGGCGTAATGATCTGATAATCAATCCGCCAGCCCACATTCTTTTCCCAGGCGCGGCCCCGGTTCGACCACCAGGTGTACTGCTCGGGATGAGGATTGACGACCCGGAAGGCGTCCACCCAGCCCAGCGCGCCGAACAGTTGATCCATCCAGGCCCTTTCTTCGGGCAGGAAGCCGGAGTGGTCGCGGTTGGCGCGCCAGTTCTTCAGGTCGATTTGCCGATGGGCAATATTCCAGTCGCCGCAGAGAATGCAGTCGCGGCCACTGGCGCGCAGCGCCCGCAGCGGTTCGAGCAGTCGTGCCAGGAAATCGAATTTCACCGCCTGCCGTTCCGGACTTGACGAACCGGATGGCAGATACAGCGACACCACGCTCAGCCGGCCAAAGCGCGCCTCCAGCCAGCGCCCTTCGTGGTCGCATTCCGGCCAGCCCAGCCCGGTCAGCACGGCATCCGGCTCCCGACGGGCATACAGCGCCACGCCGCTATAACCCTTGCGCGCGGCATCGTGGTAGTAAACGTGGTAGCCAGCCGGGGCGTAGAGATCGGCGGGTAACTGCTGTTCTTGGGCTTTGGTTTCCTGCAGACAGACCAGATCGGCGTTCTGCATGGCCAGCCAGTCGAGGAACCCCTTGCGGACCGCAGCGCGAATACCGTTGGCGTTGAAGGTGATGACCCGCATCGTTGTTCGTTTCAGTCCTGGTCGTGGTGGGATGAGGTATTCAAGCCCGGCTGGCGAAGCGGCTAGGCTATCATAACCCTGCTCAATCCCAACCCATCCTAGCCCGTGTCACCAGGGGGCCTCAGTACCATGCAGGACTATCAGCGGGAATTTCTCGATTTTGCCATCGGGCGCGGCGTGCTGCGCTTTGGTGAGTTCACTCTCAAGTCCGGGCGGGTCAGCCCGTATTTTTTCAATGCCGGCCTGTTCGACAGCGGCGCGGTGCTGGCGCGGCTAGGCCGCTATTACGCGGCGGCAATCACCGCCACCGAAATTCATTTCGATACCCTATTCGGCCCGGCCTACAAGGGCATTCCGCTGGTCGCAGCGACCGCCATTGCCCTGGCCGAGCATGAGGATCGCGATGCGCCCTGGTGCTTTAACCGCAAGGAAGTCAAGGATCATGGCGAGGGCGGGCGCTTGGTCGGCGCGCCTTTGCGGGGCCGGGTGCTGATCATCGACGATGTGATCACTGCGGGTACCGCCGTGCGTGAAACCCTGAACCTGCTGGCTGAATATTGCGCGACTCCGGCGGGCGTGCTGATTGCCCTGGATCGCCAGGAGCGTGGTCAGGGCGAACTGTCGGCAGTGCAGGAAGTGGAGCGCGCCTGTGGCATCAAGGTCACTGCCATCGTCACGCTGCATGATCTGTTGCAGTATCTGGGCGAGCGCCCGGAATACGCGGCACAGCGGGCGTTGATTCACGCCTATCAGGAACGCTACGGCATCGCTGCGGTTTGAGATCCTGCCCTCTCCTATGCACCGAGGGAGAGGGCAGGCACAGGCTGGGTAAGGCTGGGCTTCAGGTGATGAACGGCACCAGAATCAGCGACACCACCGATAGCAGCTTGATCAGGATATTCATGGCCGGGCCGCTGGTGTCCTTGAACGGATCGCCGACGGTATCGCCGATCACCGCCGCCGCGTGGGCATCGCCGCCCTTGCGTTCGCCGGCCAGTTCACCGGCCTCGATCGACTTCTTGGCGTTGTCCCAGGCGCCGCCGGCATTGGCCATCAGCAGAGCGAAGACCGTGCCGGTGAGCGTCGCGCCCAGCAGCATGCCGCCCAATGCCGTCGGGCCAAAGAAGAAGCCGACGATCACCGGCGCGATCACCGCCATCAGCCCCGGAGCGATCATTTCGCGCAGCGCTGCATCGGTGGAAATGGTCACGCAGCGCGCGGTATCCGGCTTGGCGGTGCCCTGCAGCAGACCGGGAATCTCGCGGAACTGGCGGCGAATCTCGGTCACCATCTCCATTGCCGCCCGGCCTACCGAACTCATGGTCATGGCCGCCGCCAACAGCACCACGATGCCGCCCAGGAACACCCCGACCACCACCAGCGGATC
>DAITNL010000164.1:0-507 GCA_036834665.1 Candidatus Competibacteraceae bacterium
CCAACCGTCCCCAAAAACCGGTTCATCAGGACAAGGCTGAACCGACAGCAACTCCGATCCCTCTCACGCAACAATCCAACCGTCCCCAAAAACCGGTTCATCAGGACAAGGCTGAACCGACAGCAACTCCGATCCCTCTCACGCAACAATCCAACCGTCCCCAAAAACCGGTTCATCAGGACAAGGCTGAACCGACAGCAACTCCGATCCCTCTCACGCAACAATCCAACCGTCCCCAAAAACCGGTTCATCAGGACAAGGCTGAACCGACAGCAACTCCACAGCACATTCGCGAAAGCACCCCCAGTCGCGCATCACTCAAGCAGTGATCCTGAAGCCTTCGCCACCACACCAAAGACTGTCTAACCAGCTAGGACACGTTCCGGGAACATCACCCCCACCGCAAAACCGGCTCATCACCAGAAATTGGAAGGGGGATAGCGCAAGCCAGCATCAGGCCATGCAGCGGCCTGTTCCCAGCGCCACCCGCCCAGAACGGAACAGCCT
>DAITNL010000164.1:517-7102 GCA_036834665.1 Candidatus Competibacteraceae bacterium
GAACAGCCTCACCCGCCAACGAAATCAGTTGTCCGCGCCCATTTCAGCCGATAGCTCTATTTCCGCTCCAAAAGCCGCTCAGAGACGCTAACAAGATTGACCTGTACCCCAAAGAGGGGAAAGGCATAAAAAGCGCTTAAACGGCTTCCTAGGCGGTTTTAAGCCCATTTCGATGCGTGGGGGGTGCCGTGATCCATATTTGCCACGCATTCCACCATTTCCGAACCCGGGCAACAGGCCGGAAGCGGTTGCAGCGTTCCCCCACCAGGCGCAACATTGCATCGCATCATCAGGCACAAGGGCGCCGTCATGCAGGAATCGTCAACCTCCGAACTCGAACCGGCACTACATCGTTTTCCCTGCGGCCAGTGCGGTGCGTCGCTGCAATACGCTCCCGGCCAGAAAGCGCTACGCTGCACACATTGCGGTTATGAAAACCGCATCGATGCCGCACCAGTGTCACTGGCCGAGCACGATTATCTGCAAACCCTGCGCGATCTGGCCGCGACTGGCACCCGCCAGGACAACATCGCCATTGACTGCTCATCCTGCGGCGCCACCTTCAGCCTCAATACCGCCAGCCATGCTGGGCAATGCCCATTCTGCGGATCACCCGTCGTTGCCAAGACTGCAACGCACCGTCAGTTGCAGGTACAGGCGCTGTTGCCGTTCAAAATCCCCCGCGAACAGGCCCGCGCTACCTTCCGTCAATGGCTGCACGGGCTTTGGTTCGCCCCCAGCAGCCTGCGCAAGGCTGCCACGGATGCTTCGCGGCTGGTCGGCATGTACGTACCGTACTGGACCTATGACGCCGCTACCGCTACCACTTACCGTGGTCAGCGCGGCGACGATTATCAGGTCGAGGAAAGCTATCGCACGGTCGAAAACGGTCGCGAGGTGGAGAAAACCCGCATCGTTACCAAGACCCGCTGGACCCCGGTGAGTGGTCATGTGGCGCGCGATTTCGATGATGTGCTGGTGCTGGCCAGTCAGTCGCTGCCCCGCGAGATCACCGAACGTCTGGAACCCTGGGATCTGGAGCAGTTGGTGCCTTATCGCGAGGAGTATTTAAGCGGCTTTCAGAGCGAGATGTACCAGATCGATCTGGAACCAGGCTTCAAGCGCGCCCGTGAAATCATGGCCGTCACCATCGAGCGCGATATCTGCCGCGACATCGGCGGTGATCACCAGCGCATCAACGCCGTCGATACCCGCTACGACCATATTCGCTTCAAGCACATCCTGTTACCGGTGTGGCTGTCGGCCTTCCGCTTCCGCGACAGAACCTATCGCTTCGTAGTCAATGGCCGCAGCGGCAAGGTGCAGGGCGAACGCCCCTACAGCGCGTGGAAAATCACGTTCGCCATCGTGCTGGCACTGGCGCTGGCCGGCGGTGGCTGGACGCTGTGGCAACGCTATCACCAACCCCGGGTATCCAGCACGACGCCAACACTGCAGATGCCGATGCGCTAGCCCAGCCGCTCAGGCCCGGGCCGCAATCCAGGCGGCAAAATCGTCAGCGCTCATCGGCCTGCCAAACCAGAAGCCCTGAGCCAGATCACAGCCCTGTTCTTCCAGGATGCGCTGCTGTGCTGCGTTCTCCACGCCCTCGGCGATCACCTGCAGGCCCAGACTGTGCCCGAGCGCGACAATGGTCGCCGACAGAATGCGATCATCGGGATCGCTCACCAGGTCGCGAACGAAACCCTGGTCGATTTTCAGCGCGGTGATCGGCAAACGCTTCAGGTAACCGAGACTGGAATAGCCAGTGCCGAAATCGTCGATGGCCAGGCCCAGGCCCATCCTGCGCAAAGCCAGCAGAGTTTCCGCGGTGCGCGCCCCCACTTCCAGCAGGGTTGATTCGGTCAGTTCCAGTTCCAGCATCCGTGCATTCAGGCCATGCACGCGCAGCAGTTGCTCAATCCGGTCAACGCAGCCCGGATCGCGGAAATGCCGTGCCGCCAGATTGACCGCAACCGTCAGCGGCTGTAGGCCCGCACCGCGCCAGATCGCCAGTTGCCGGCATACCGCATCCAGCACCCAGTCGCCCAGCGCCACGATCAGATCACTGGCCTCGGCCATCGGAATGAAGCGCCCGGGCAAAATCAGACCATGATCGGGATGCTGCCAGCGGATCAGCGCCTCAGCGCCTACCAGTGCGCCATCGCTCAGACGTACCTTGGGCTGGAAATGGACGCACAACTGGTCGGTTTCGATGGCTCTGCGCAACTGTGATTCCAGTACCAGCCGCTCGAAAGTGGCTACGTTCATCTCCCGGGCATAGAACACCCCGGTATTGCGCCCATCCTGCTTGGCCCGATACAGCGCAGTATCAGCGTTCTTGAGCAGTTCGGTGAAGTTGGCGCCGTCATGCGGATAAATCGCCAGACCCACCGACAGCGTGATTTGCAGGCTATGACCGGCCAGAACGAAAGGCTCACGGAAGCAGGCCATCAGCTGATCGAGCAGGCATACTGCACCCGTTTGCCCGGTTTCTGGCAGCAGCAGCACAAACTCATCACCGCCCAGCCGGCACACCGTATCAGCGGCACGGACCAGATGGCGGATACGCTGCGCCGCCTGCATCAGCAGCGCGTCGCCCTCGGCGTGGCCGAGCGAGTCGTTGACTTCCTTGAACCGGTCCAGGTCTAGAAACAGCACCGTGACTTCCTCACGATGCCGCGCCGCCAAGGCCAACGCCAGTTCAGCGCGCTGCGCCAACAGGGTGCGGTTAGGCAGACCTGTCAGCGCGTCATGATAGGCAAGATACTCGATGCGCTGTTCGGTTTCCTTCAGGTGGGTAATATCAGCGGCGGTGATCACATAGTGGGTCAATTGTCCGCTGCCGTCGCGGACCACGCCGACCGTGGTCAGGGTGATACACAGGCTGCCGTCCTGGCAACGCACCTGGAATTCCCCCTGCCAGCGGCCGTCACGCGCCAGGGTTTGCCACAGAGCAGTAAAATAGGCATCCGATTGATGCTCGGCTTGCAGGAAACGCGGATTGCGACCGAGCACCTCGGCTTGCGGATAGCCGCTGAGCGCGGTGAAGGCCGGATTCACGGCGATGATCCGGCCGGCGGCATCGGTCACGATGATCGCTTCCTGCGCCGCTTCCAGTACCGCTGCGGACAGCCGCTGACGTTCCTCGGCTTGACGGCGCTCGCTGATATCGCGGAATTCAGTCACCCGCGCTGGCTTTCCCCGATAGGGTATGTTCTTGCCGCGGATTTCCAGTGCGTAGACTGTGCCATCGCAGCGCAGGCCAAACGCCTCATAGGCCCGGTCATAGCCGGAACGGATATGATTGATCACCACTTCGCGCCATTCCGGCGCGATCAGCAGCAGGCCGTTCATGCCCACCAGCTGATCATGGCGAAAACCGGTCATATCGCTCAGGCCCTGGTTGCATTCCAGAATCACGCCCTGGTCATGGATGGCAATACCGCCGAACGAGGCTTCGTGCAGAGCGCGGAAGCGTTCCTCACTGGCGCGCAGATCGGCGGTACGCGCGGTCACCAGGGCCTCAGCGCGCTGCCGCTGCGACATCAACGAGAACAGGTACAGCGTGGCCAGCATGGTCAACAGGGCGCCAACGATGGGAATCCAGCGGTAACCCTGATTGAGATAGGCCGTGATGAAGGCACTGTTGGGCTGTATCTCGATGCGCCATAGCCGGTTAGCAAGGGGGAAATCGATCGTATAGCGCAAGGGCCATTGCGGATCAGGCGACGCAGCGCCCAGGTGCGGCTTGCGCTCGAAGAGCAGCTGCTGGTCCTGCGGCGCCTGACAATCCAGCAGGCGCAGCCACAAGCCGACAGGTGCGGTTTCGGCGAGAGCTTGGTCCACACTGGTATCGATGCGCATCAGGCCGGCCACGAAACCACGCAGACGCTGGCGGCGTGTGGCGGGATCATTCTGGTCGGGATCGGTGTACACCGGGGCGAAGGTCACCACCGTGGGGCGCGGCGTCGTAATGTCCTGTATCAGGACCTCGCGGGTCGATAGGGTAACCTGGCCACTGTCGCGGGCCTGGTCGAGCACCGCACCGCGCAAGGGATGTGAAGCGGCGGGTGCGTAGCCCAGCGCCGGTTCGTGGCCGGCCAGCGGTTCCAGGTAGTACACCGGGAAATATTCATCGCGCGCAGCAGCCGGTACCAGATGGCCAGCAGCGTCCCGTTCGGTGAACTGGAAATCGCGTAATCCGTCCTGACGCGCGGCGGCTTCGAAGTCGGTGCGCTGCGCGGCGTTGACCCGCGGCAGCCATTCCAGGGCCGCGAAGCCCCGGTCATCCAGAAGCGGAGCTACAAACTGGCGAAATTCTTCGCGGCTGACGTGTGCCGAGCTCTCGAAATAGCGCTGCACCGCACTCAGGTCGCGCATCCGGTCCCGAAAGCGCTCGATCAGCAGGTGGGCCCGCGTGCCTGCATTTTCCTGGAAACGGCGCTCCAGATCATCGCGGCTGTTACGCTGCAGTTCCAGATACAGGCCAGCAGTCAGGCTGGCGCCTATCAGCAGGCTCAGGGTAGCGCTGACCCAGGCCGCTGTGCCCACTGCGCCGTGCTGATCGCGCTGTGGCCGGTTGAGCAGATAGCCGCCACCGATCAGCAGGGCCAGCAACAGCACACCCAGGATGCTGCCCAAGGTATGGCCAGTCGCGCGCGCAGTGCTTGCAATATCCTGGCGTACCGGTACCCGCAGCAGCGCTACGGCCTGGCCGCTCAGGTCGGTGAGCAGAGTATCGGTGAACAATCGGCCATCCGCTTCCATGTGCAGCAGTCTGGCGCCGGCCGGCTGCGCCTGCAGTTGCTGCCATTCCGATTCAGGCAGCCTGGGGTCATGCATGGCCAGCAGTTGGAAAGCCACCCGGGTCTGCTCGGTCAGCGTGCGCAGCAGGGGCGTGTCGAGAAAGCGGCCAAACAGCGCTACGCCATGCAGCGGGCCACGGCCCTGGGTATCCAGGATCGGATGCGCCGCCAGCAGCAACAGGCCCTGTTCGGTGAGCAACAGACCATTAAGCGGCTGTCCCTGATCGAGCACCGGCTGGATCAGGTGGGCCACGGGCGGCGGATCACCGGTAAAAGCAGCCAAGGTGATCGGTCCACTCAGGTCGCTGTCATAGGCGCCGGCATACAGCACGCGCCCCGCGCGGTTGAGCAGCAGGCCTACGTTGATCTGGGCGTTCTTCTCCAGTTGGCGAAAGTCACTTAGATTGGACTCGATAAAAGCCGGATCCGGCTTCTCGGCGAAGGCGTAGGCATCGTCCCAAACTGCCCAGTCGGCGGCCAGCCCCGCCAGCTGGCGCAACTGCTGCTTGATGGTGGCCTGAACCCGCGCGCTGTCCTCCGTGGCCTGGATCTGTTGCAGCCGCTCGAAAGGCGGTTGGAGAATCCAGCGATCCAGCGCAGCAATAGCCAGCAACACGGCGATAAAAGCAGCGCTGACTGCCAGCACGATTCCGCCAATGCGAGCGTTCATGTGCGGTGGCTGGCAGCGGATGCACGCGCACTGGGCGTGTCACCAGTCTGGCGATGCCGGTACAATCCGCGCCTTCGCCTTTGAACCGTATCCTGTTGAGAAATCGCCGTGCCCATTCTGCTGCAAATCACGGTCTTATTGATTTTATCCAACCTGTTCATGACCTTTGCTTGGTATGGTCATTTGAAAAACCTGCTCAGCTATCCATGGTATATCGCGGCGCTGGTGAGCTGGAGCATTGCCCTGTTTGAATATCTGCTACAGGTTCCGGCCAACCGCATCGGCTTTACCGACCTGAACGTGGCGCAGCTCAGAATTCTCCAGGAAGTGATCTCGCTCAGCGTGTTCGTGCCCTTTGCCGTGCTGTATCTCGAACAGCCGCTGAAGCTGGATTACCTATGGGCCGGATTGTGCCTGATTGGCGCGGTGTATTTCATTTTTCGGACCTGATGGGCAGGTCGGCGGTGCTCAGGCGCAGACCATAGGCGAGCAGCGCCAGCAGCACCACGCCCAGCGCCCAGCCGCCCAGTTGCCACGCCCAGATCGAGGGCATGCCGAAACGCCAGCTGTCTGGCACATTCGGATCGCCAAACAGGCTATTGCCAATCACCGCACCCGGTCCGGCGGCGAACAGCAGCCATAAAACCGTCAGCAGGGCGATCGGCCACACCCAGCGCCGCCGCCGCGGTGACAGGAGGGTCTGGGCCGCCAGCCAACGGTGACATTCAGCCTTACGCGCCTTGTCATCGTAGGTGAACGCCGACAGCAGCACCGCCACGACGACATTGGCCAGCAGACCCCAGACCGCTGCATGCACGGTCAGCGGCCAGCGACCCCAGGCACTGATACCCAGCCAGCGCAATCCAACTGCCTCGGTCAGGGTCACCACCAGCAGGCCGATCAGCAGGCCCGCAATCACGCCCTGGCGGGTCAGATACGGCCAGTAGCACAGACCCAGCAGCGCCGGCACCATCTGCAGGCCATAGGACACCGCCAGTCCACCGAGCAGCGCCAGTGCCTCGACCGAGCTGTTCGCGACTGTCAGCGCCAGCATTACCACCCCGACCACGCCCATGCGGCCGATGAACTTCAGAGTGTGGTCATGGG
>DAITNL010000165.1:0-7087 GCA_036834665.1 Candidatus Competibacteraceae bacterium
TTGCTGCACGCTTTCAGGCCATGCTGGAACAGGGCTTCATCACCGAGGTAGAGCGTCTGCGGGCGCGCGGCGACCTGAATCTGGACACACCCGCGATGCGCGCGGTGGGCTATCGGCAGGTCTGGGACTATCTGGATGGAGTGGGTGATCATGCCCTGCTGGTTGAGCGCGGCACTGCCGCGACCCGCCAGCTTGCCAAGCGGCAGCTGACCTGGCTGCGAGCCGAGACGGATGCGACTTGGCTGGACAGTGATGCCGGCAATCTCCTGGATGCAGCGCTCGAGCAGCTCCGCGCGGCGGGCTTTTTTCAGAACATGCCGGGTCGCTTGTGCTAGAATGCCGCCGTTTTGGCCAGGCCGGCGCCGGTCGTCGTATCCCTGGCCGGGCAACTCTCCCGCAGTCAACAACATCCTGGGAACGCGATGAAACGCTCGCGCTATTTGCGGAGCACTGCGGGGAAGCGGCATACGTCTTGCACGGAATCATGCCGCTCTTTTAGGATTTTTTAATCCTTTTTGGAAAAAATCCAAACTTTTTTACTCTATATCGTTAATCTTCGAGTCCATAACAACACAAGGGAGAGCTTGTAATGGCAAAAGGTCATTCCCTCCAGGAGCCGTTCCTGAATGCGCTGCGCAAGGAGCGGATTCCGGTTTCGGTCTACCTCGTCAACGGCATCAAGTTGCAGGGGCAGATCGAATCCTTCGACCAGTTCGTGGTGTTGCTCAAGAACAGCGTCAGTCAGATGATTTACAAGCACGCAATTTCCACAGTGGTGCCGGTACGCAATGTTCGTCTCAATCTGGCGACGGACGACAGTATCGGCGGTGATCAGCCCTGACGGGACCGGCTGCAAACGCGGGAGGCGGCTTCTTGTTCGAGCGGCCGTGCGGCGGTGAAGGCGCCGTCCTGGTGCATCTGGTGCTTGGCGAGGCGACCGCCGATGTGCGCAACCTGGCTGAATTTCAGGAGCTGGCGCTATCGGCAGGTGCTGAGTGCCGGGCGCTGATTGGCGGTCGGCGCCAGGCTCCGGACCCGCGCCTGTTCGTCGGCAGTGGCAAGGCCGAGGAAATCCGCGATGCGGTACGGGCGCAGGGCGCGGAATTGGCTATTTTCGATCACAGCCTGTCGCCGAGCCAGGAGCGCAATCTGGAAGCGTTCCTGCAATGCCGGGTGGTTGATCGCACCGGCTTGATCCTGGACATTTTCGCCCAGCGTGCGCGCAGTTTTGAAGGCAAACTGCAGGTGGAACTGGCGCAACTGCGGCACCTGTCCACCCGACTGGTGCGGGGCTGGACTCACCTGGAGCGGCAGCGCGGTGGCATTGGTCTGCGCGGTCCCGGTGAAACGCAGCTGGAAACCGACCGGCGCCTGCTGGCCGAGCGCATTCGGCAGATTCGTCTGCGTCTGGACCGGGTCGACCGGCAACGCGAACAGGGTCGCCGGGCGCGACGCAAGGCTGATTTGCCCACGGTGTCGCTGGTGGGCTATACCAATTCTGGTAAATCCACCCTGTTCAATGCCTTGACGGATGCGGGTGTCTATGCCGCCGATCAGTTGTTTGCGACGCTGGACCCGACCTTGCGGCGCCTGGATCTGCCCGGTGCTGCAGCGGTGGTGCTGGCCGACACGGTCGGTTTCATCAATCGCCTGCCTCACGAGCTGGTGGCGGCTTTTCGCGCCACGCTGCGCGAAACCTGCGAAGCGAGCCTGCTGCTGCATGTGATTGATGCCAGTCATGCGGACCGCGACGCAGTCATCGATGAAGTCGACACGGTATTGCAGGAGATCGGTGCGGCGGAGGTGCCGCAATTGCGGGTGTTCAATAAAATCGACCGCAGTGGTGATGCACCACGCCTGGAGCGCGATGCCGAGGGCCAGGTGCAGGCCGTGTGGCTGTCGGCGGCTAGCGGTACCGGTTTGGACCTGTTGCGGCTGGCGTTGCGCGAGCGCCTGCGGGGCGCAAGTGTGCATGGCTGGCTGTGTCTGCCGCCGGCAGCGTCGCGATTGCGGGCGCGGCTGTTCAGTCTCGGTGCGGTGGTGGCCGAGGAGACCGGGCCGGCAGGCGAGTGGCTGATCGAAGTGCGCACGTCGCGTGATAATGTCGACCTTCTCTATCGCCGGGAAGGTCTGCAGGCGGAATGGGTGCGTTCGGGGTTTGAGATCCCGACGCTATGAACATGGCTGAAATGAGCGTTGGGGTACGACATGGCATGGAATGAACCGGGAGGCGGCAACCGCGATCCCTGGAGTGGCGGCGGTCGCGATCAGGGGCCGCCGGACCTGGATGATGTCATCCGCAAGCTATCAAACCGGCTCGGTGCCCTGCTGGGCGGGCGGCGCGGTGGCGGCGGTAGCCGTGGCAGTGGCGATGGCAGCGGGTCGGGCGATTCCGGTTCCAGCATGATGGGACTTGGTCTGGTGATCGGCGTCGTGGCTCTGGTCGGCTGGCTGATTGCCAGCATCTACATCGTCGATGAAGGCAAACGCGGCGTGGTGCTGCGCTTTGGCCGCTATCTGGAGACCACGCAGCCGGGGCCGCATCTGCGCCTGTTCCCGATTGACCGGGTGGAAATCGTCGATGTCGAGCAGCGCCGCTTCCGTGAAATCGGCTACCGTTCTGGCAATGGCGGCGCCCGTCAACCGGCAGTGCGTTCAGTGCCCAAGGAAGCCCTGATGCTGACTCAGGACGAGAACATCGTCGACGTGCGTCTGGCGGTGCAATATCAGATCAAGGATCCACGCGCCTACCTATTCAATGTTTACGACCCGGAAGCGGTGCTGGTGCAGGCGGTGGAAAGCGCCTCCCGCGAAACCATCGGTAAAAGCACCATGGACTTTGTCCTCACTGAGGGGCGCAGCGACATCGTCGCCGACATCAAGACCCTCAGCCAGCGCATTCTGGATAGCTATGGTCCACCCAGCGAGCAGACCCGCGCCGGTCAGCCGGTGCCGGGCGCTGGCCTGCAGATCATTACCGTCGTGTTGCAGGACGCCCAGCCACCTGAGGAAGTGCAGGACGCCTTCGCCGACGCCATCAAGGCCCGCGAGGACGAACAGCGCCTGAAGAACGAAGCCGAAGCCTACGCCAACGAAATCATCCCCAAGGCGCGCGGCAACGCCGCCCGCCGCCTGCAGGAAGCCGCCGCCTATCGCGAACAGGTGGTTGCCGAGGCTCAGGGTGAGGCCAGCCGCTTCGAGCAACTGCTAGTCGCCTACCAGAAGGCGCCGGCTCTCACCCGGGAACGCCTGTATCTGGAGACCCTGGAATCGGTGCTGTCGCGGGCCAGCAAGGTGCTGGTTGATGCCAAGGACAGCAGCAACCTGCTCTATCTGCCGCTGGACCGGCTACTGCAATCGGCGCGGCCCGGTGAGGGCGCACGTACTGCTACGACCCTGCCCGAAGCTACTCTGCCGGCCTCGGCGCCGGTGCCGCTGGATGACGGCGCGGCGAACAGTCGCCTGCGCGATCTGAACCGCAGCCGGGAGATTCGCTAATGGCCCTGCCGCAACTGCCGCTTTCCCGCAATACCCTGATCGGCGCCGCTGTCGCCGCAGTGGTCCTGCTGTCGATGTCGCTGTTTACCGTCGATGAGACGCAGACCGCGATCCGCTTCCAACTGGGTGAAATCGTCCAGGACAACTACGCGCCTGGTCTGCACTGGAAATGGCCGCTGATCAACAACGTGCGCAAGTTCGACCGCCGGCTGCAGACCCTGGACACCGAACCTGAGCGCTTTCTGACTGCAGAGAAGAAAAACGTGATCGTCGATTCCTTCGCCATGTGGCGGATCAATGACGTGCGCCGCTTCTACACCGCAGTCGGCGGCGACCCGACGCAGGCCAATGTGCGCCTTGATCAGATCGTCAAGGACGGTCTGCGCAGCGAGTTCAGCAAGCGCACCATTCAGGAAGTGGTTTCCGGTGACCGCGACCAGATCATGGAAACCCTGAGCCGCCTGCTGCGCGAACAGGCCATTCAGCTTGGTATCGCCGCCGTGGATGTGCGCATCAAGCGTATTGACCTGCCGGCAGATGTCAGCAACTCGGTGTTCAGTCGTATGAAAGCCGAGCGCCTGCGCGTAGCCAAGGACTTCCGGTCGCGGGGTGCCGAAGCTGCTGAACGCATCCGCGCCGATGCCGACCGGCAAAGCGCGGTGCTGCTGGCCGAGGCCTATCGCGATGCCGAGCGCCAGCGCGGCGAGGGCGATGCACAGTCTGCCGATATCTATGCCCAGGCCTATAGCAAGGATGCCGATTTCTACACCTTCTACCGCAGCCTGGCCGCCTACCGGAAGACCTTCACCGGTAAGGACGACATCCTGGTGATACAACCGGAAAACCTGCAGTTCTTCCGCTATTTCAACCAGATGACGCCGTCGCCATGAGGGTTGGGCCGTGCCCGCAGCATCGCGTAACGGCCCAGGGATGCGGCCGTGTGGGATGATCTGCTAGCCGCCTGCGGGCTGATGCTGGTGATGGAGGGGCTGCTGCCGTTCATCAATCCCGGCGCCCTGCGCGAGGTCCTGTTGCAGATGGCCCGTCTGCCCGACAGGGTTCTGCGCGGCGCTGGCCTGGCCAGCATGCTGCTTGGCCTGCTGGTGCTTTATCTGCTGCGCTGACCGGACGGCCTAGTGCTGTCCTTTCCGATCCGCCTGTTCTGCACGATCCATCATGACGCCCGAAGACCGCTGGTTATTGCCCGAAGGTATCGAAGAAATCCTGCCACCGGCTGCTGCCCGCCTGGAGCGCCTGCGTCGCGACCTGCTTGATCTGTACCAATCCTGGGGTTACGAGCTGGTGATTCCGCCGCTGATCGAGTTTCTCGATTCGCTGCTGACCGGCACCGGCAACGATCTGGAGCTGCAAACCTTCAAGCTCACTGACCAGCTCAGCGGGCGGATGATGGGGGTGCGTGCGGACATGACGCCACAGGCGGCGCGTATTGACGCCCATCTACTCAAACGCGAGGGGCCGGCGCGCTTGTGCTACATGGGGCCGGTGTTGCGTACCCGGGCCGATGGCTTTGGCGGCTCGCGCAGCCCCTATCAGGCCGGTGTCGAGTTGTATGGCCACCACGGTCACGAGAGCGATCTGGAAGTTCTGGCACTGATGCTGGAAACCCTGGCAGTAGCCGGAATCGCGGATGTGCATCTGGATCTGGGCCATGTGGCGGTGTTCCGCGAACTGGTCGGGCTGGCCGGCCTGGATGCCTCGCGTGAGGCGCTGCTGTTTGATGCCCTGCAGCGCAAGGCCCTGCCGGAGATTCGTCAGCATCTGGCGGCCTGGGATCTGGCGGAACCGGTTGCCGCTGCCCTGCTGGCGCTGGCCGAGTTGGATGGAGGGCTGGAGGTGCTTGATGTTGCCGAGAGCGTTCTGGCGCCCGCAGGCGCAGCCCTTGGCGGAGCACTGACGACGCTGCGACGACTGGTCGAAGCACTGCAACAGCGCTGGCCGGCACTGCCGATTCATATCGATCTGGCCGAGTTGCGTGGCTATCACTACCACACTGGCGCCTTGTTCGCCGCCTATGTGCCCGGACAGGGCCAGGCGGTGGCGCAGGGTGGGCGTTATGATGAAATTGGCCAAGTGTTCGGCCGGTCGCGGCCGGCAACCGGATTCAGTACTGATCTGGCGCGGTTGCTGCTGCTGGGTACGGTGGCACAGCCCGCAGCAACCGGGATTTATGCGCCACCACTCGGCGACAGTGTTCTGGAGGAGCAGGTAGCGGGCTTGCGGCGCCAGGGTGAACAGGTGATTCGGGCCTTGCCGGGTGCCCGCGTGGTACCGGCGAGCCTGGGTTGTGACCGGGTGCTGGAATGGCGCCAGGGTGCGTGGTGCGTGGTACCGGTTGCGACGGCATGAGATTTGGAAAACCACTCGAGAATGGGACTGACATGGGCAAGAACGTAATCGTCATTGGCGCGCAGTGGGGCGATGAGGGCAAGGGCAAGATCGTTGACCTGCTCACTGAGAATGCCGCTGCAGTGGTGCGCTTTCAGGGCGGGCACAACGCCGGCCATACCCTGGTCATTGGCGGGCGCAAGACGGTACTGCATCTGATTCCCTCAGGCATTCTGCGCCCGGGCGTGCACTGCCTGATCGGCAACGGTGTGGTGCTGGCGCCAGCGGCGCTACTGGCCGAGATTGACGGTTTGCAGCAACAGGGCGTGGCGGTGATGGAGCGCCTGCACATCAGCGAGGCCTGTCCGCTGATTCTGCCCTATCACGTTGCCCTGGATCAGGCCCGCGAGAAGGCGCGTGGCGCGCAGGCGATCGGCACCACCGGGCGCGGCATCGGTCCGGCCTATGAGGACAAGGTGTCGCGGCGGGCGGTGCGCCTGGGTGATTTGTTCCATCGCGAGCGCTTCGCCGCCAAGCTGGGCGAGGTGCTGGATTTCCACAATTTTGTCCTGCAGCGCTATTTCCAGACCGATCCGGTGGATTTCCAGAAGGTGCTTGATGAGACCCTGGCGATGGCCGAGCGTCTGCGGCCACTGGCGGCGGATGTGACCGATCTGCTCGATGGCTATCGTCGCCGTGGTGAGCGGGTGCTGTTCGAGGGTGCGCAGGGGGCCTTGCTGGATATCGACCACGGCACCTATCCCTATGTGACCTCGTCGAATACCACCGCCGGTGGCGCGGCAACTGGCACGGGCATCGGGCCACGCTATCTGGATTATGTGCTGGGCATCACCAAGGCCTATACCACCCGGGTGGGTGGTGGGCCGTTCCCGACCGAGCTGTTCGATGCGACCGGCGCCTATCTGGCTGAGCGCGGCCATGAGTTTGGCGCGACCACCGGACGGGCGCGGCGCTGCGGCTGGTTCGATGCGGTGGCCCTGCGCCGGTCGATTTTGAATAACAGCGTTTCCGGCCTGTGCGTGACCAAGCTGGATGTGCTGGATGGGCTGGACAGTATCCAGATGTGCGTCGGCTATCAGTGTGGTCCGCAGAAGCTGGATAATGCGCCGCTGGGTGCTGAGGCGCTGGCGGCCTGTGAGCCGATCTATGAGGAAATGCCCGGCTGGCAGGAATCTACGTTCGGCGTGCGCTGCTATGAGGAGTTGCCGGCCAATGCGCGGGC
>DAITNL010000166.1:0-7082 GCA_036834665.1 Candidatus Competibacteraceae bacterium
ACCTCGAACTGTAATAGTCGGCATTCCAGTGGACCGTTGTGGAAGACGTTGGTCTTGTGCGCGCGCAGGCCCATGCGCTTGCCCAGTTCGGGATTGCCGGTCAGCACGGCGGCATGCCAGTCGCGGAACCCGGTTTTGAGGCGCTCACCGAGCATGGCATAGAGCGTGGTCAGGTCGTCATGCTCGCCAAGGCGTTCGCCATAGGGCGGGTTGGTGAGCAGTAGACCCGGTGACCCGGCGGGCGCGGCTGCCTGGGCCAGATCCTGGCAGCGGATGCGCAGTTGCTCGGCTACGCCGGCGCGTGTGGCATTGACGGTTGTTGCCCGTACCGCGCGCGGATCGCGATCACTGGCTAGAATCGCCGGGATGCGCGTCAGGCCCGCCGCGGCGCGTTCGTGAGCTTCCGCCAGCAGCCGATTCCACAACGCGGGCACATGGCCCAGCCAGCCGCTGAAACCCCAGTGCGGGCGTAGCAAACCAGGCGCGCGGTCACCGGCCATCCAGGCTGCCTCGATCGCCAGGGTACCGGACCCGCACAGCGGATCGCAGAATGCGCCGCCGCTGGCCGCGATCGCCGGCCAGTTCATTTTCAGCAACAGGGCGGCGGCCAGGGTTTCCTTGAGCGGCGCCAGCACGGTCGCCTCGCGATAGCCGCGCCGGTGCAAGCTATCGCCGGACAGGTCGAGGGCCACCGTGACCTGAGCCTCGCGCCATTGCACAGCTATGCGCAGATCCGGCTGCTGCCGGGCCACGCTTGGCCGCTGCCCGTAGCGCATCCGGAACCGGTCAACGATCGCATCCTTGACCCGTTGCGCGCCAAAGTGACTGTGGTCGATGCCCGGTCCACCGCCAGCAAAATCGACGCTCAGAGTACCGTCTGCGGCCAGATGCTCCTCCCAGGGCAGTGCATGCACGCCGGCATACAGCGCTTCGGCATCAGCGGCGGGAAATGCAGCCAGGAGTAACAGAATGCGGCTGGCGGCACGCGACCATAGACAGGCGCGATAGGCCTGTTCCAGCGTACCGCTAAAGCGCACCCCGGCGCGCGCCGGACGCGACTCGCTAATACCCAGCGCTGCCAGTTCCGCTGCCAGCACGGCTTCGACACCTGCTGGCGCAGTGGCGATAAAATCGTTTTCATTCATCAGCGTATATCATCATATTGCAGAGTTAATCGGCGATGGCGACCTGCACCAGAGTCGGCTGCAGCAGGCGCTGCACATCGGCGGGGGCCAGCCCGATCAGGAAGCCGCGCTTGCCGCCGTTCAGGTAGATCAACGGCAGATCAAGGATGCTGGTTTCCATGCACACGGGCATCGCCTTGCGGGTCGCGAAGGGCGAGGTGCCGCCGACCAGATAGCCGCTGTGGCGATTGGCCACCGCCGGGTCGCAGGGGATGATACTGCGTGCACCGCGTTGCCGTGCCAGTTCGCGGACCGAAACGCGGCGATCGCCATGCATGAGCATGATCAGCGGCTGGCGCCGGTCATCCTCCATGATCAGGGTCTTGATCACGCAATGTTCGTCAACGCCCAGACAGTGAGCGCTATGTGCGGTGCCCCCATGCTCCTCATAGGGGTAAAGATGGCAACTGAAAGTGATGTTCTGGCCGTGCAGGAAGCGGGTTGCGGCAGTAACGGGAATTTTTTCCTTGCTCATGACGTGAATTCCGGTTGCGAGTGTTGTTTTTTTGTATATTTAATACAAAATTGCAAAAATGATAATTATTTTGGCTTGTTTGTTGTAAATATTATTTTATCATGAGCGAAATATTGTTTGTAATTGTTTTTGCTTATCTTTATTTGTGAATTGATTTTGATGACAAAATGATTTTTGTTGTTTTATTGCTTTATTTTGCCAAAAATAATAGGTGTCACATGAATAAAAATGATTGTTGCTGAATAACAAAAGCATATTGGTAGCTCTGATTCTTGAATTACAAAAGTTGATTTGGGTAGAGTGCGTAAAAGTATGTAAATCGAACTGCTGGGAGAACTCACAACAATGCGAGCGGATACTGATCTTCAGGCAGGCAGCCACAACAGGGAAGAGCCGGCAGACCAAGGCCGGCGCAGTTTTCTTCGTGGTGTTATAGGTGGAGCAGGAGTTCTGGCGCTGGCGCCCGAGCTGGTGAACGCTGCTTTTCTGCGCGATCGCGCGTTGCTGTTCCATAACCCGAATACAGGGGAAACAGTCCGTGAGGTCTACTGGACCCCACGCGAAGGTTATATTCGGGAATCGGTCAACACGATCAGTTATGCCCTGCGTGATCATCACAACGATCAGGTCAGGCTGTTTGATACCAACGTGCTCGACCAGTTGTACGCTCTGCAGATGCAGATGCCGGTGAGCCGACCCATTCACATCATCAGCGCCTACCGCTCACCGAGCACCAATGGCTGGCTGTCCGAACGTGGTCGTGGCGTGGCGCGCAACAGCTTCCACATGCAGGCGATGGCGCTGGACATCCGCTACCCGGATCGGCGCATCTCCGATCTGTATCAGGTAGCGCGTGCGCTGGGGGCCGGTGGTGTGGGCTATTATCCGCGCTCGAATTTTATCCATATCGACAGTGGCCCGGTGCGCTACTGGAGCTGAGTGACGCCGCGCGCTGCTACGGTGCTGGCCGTGGCTGCGTGCTAATGATCTGGTTACCCGAGGATACCCGCTGTGAAGGCAGCGCTTATCTGCCAGCAGGAGTACCTGTAGTCACTGTCGCGGCATTGAAAACAGCAGTCGAGTCCCTCAGCGGTCGCCACCGGGTCTATGGCCTGTTTGCCCTGCCACTGAACTGTCCGCCTGGCCAGCCGGTAATTTTGAGCGTTGCCGGGGTCGGGCACTACTGCGATACCGCCGAGAATGCTGGCCAGGAACTGGATGGGGTGCGCGCCCCGCTTGGCCATTATTTGATGCGCGATCCGATCCGTACCCGCACCGCGCCAGGTCTGTTGCTACGGGGTCAGGGCGACCATCTGCGCCAGCCGCGCAACTGGACTGAGTTATGCCCAGCCCCAGAATTGATCGGGGAACGTCCCGAACCGACCGACCGGTGCGCCAGTCCGGATGGCTTCAGCCGCGAATGCCCACCCCGCGGTGCAGCAGCCAGAGGCTGTGACCGAACAGGGTCACGATGAACAGTACGGTGATGAGGAAGGCAAAACCGACATCGATGTCAGACACGCCGAGAATGCCGTAGCGGAAGGCATTGATCATGTACAGGATCGGATTGAACAGCGAGACCTGTCGCCAGAATTCCGGCAGCATGTCGATCGAGTAGAAAATCCCCCCCAGATAGGTCAGCGGCGTCAGCACAAAGGTCGGAATGATCGAGATATCGTCGAAGCTGCGCGCGTAAACGCCATTGATAAACCCGCCCAAGGCGAACAGCACCGCAGTCAGGGCGATCATCGCCAGGGTGATCAGCGGATGCTGCACCGGCACACCGGCCATGAGCATCGCCACTGTGGTCACCACCGCGCCCACCACCAAGCCACGCGCCAGCCCACCGGCCACGAAGCCGATCAGGATCACATAGTTGGGCAGCGGTGAAACCAGCATTTCCTCGATATGGCGCTGGAATTTGGCGCTGAAGAACGAGGACACCACGTTGGAATAGGCGTTGCTGATCACTGCCATCATGATCAGGCCCGGGGCGATGTAGCGCATGTAGGGAATACCGGCCATCTCGCCCAGGCGTGGCCCGATCAAACTGCCAAAGATAATGAAATACAGGAACACGGTAATCGCCGGCGGCAGCACGGTCTGAATCCAGATCCGCATGAAGCGCAGGATCTCCTTGATCAGGATGGTCTGGAAGGCGATGTATTGGGCGCGAAGGGGCATCATGGCGTTCGGAACTGGGGGCAGGGCTCAGGCAGGCCGCGCGTTCTGGTCGACCAGGCGCACGAACAGCTCTTCGAGACGGTTGGTTTTGTTGCGCAGGCTGGAGACGACGATGCCGTGTGCGGACAGTTGCGCGAACAGCGGGTTGATGCCGTGCGCCTTGGCGACCTCGACTTCCAGGGTGCACTCATCGATGCGGCGTAGCGGATAACCCGGCAGTTCGGGTACTGCAGCTAGTGGCTGGGCCAGATTAAGCACGAAGGTTTCCTGATGCAGCCGGCCAAGCAGGGTCTGCATGCGGGTGTTCTCGATCAACTGGCCGTGATCGATGATGGCGATATGCCGGCACAGATTTTCCGCCTCTTCCAGATAATGGGTAGTGAGGAGGATGGTAACGCCGCGGGCGTTGATGGCGCGCAGAAACTCCCACATCGAGCGGCGAATCTCGATATCGACCCCGGCGGTTGGCTCATCAAGGATCAGCAGGCGTGGTTCGTGGACCAGGGCACGGGCGATCATCAGGCGGCGCTTCATGCCGCCGGACAGTTCGCGGGCGATCTGCCGCCGCTTATCCCACAGGCCGAGCTGGCGCAGATAGGTCTCGGCGCGGACGCGGGCGGTGTCGCGTGGAATGCCGTAATAGCCGGCCTGATTGATGACGATTTCAGCGACCGGTTCAAACTGGTTGAAGTTGAATTCCTGCGGCACCAGACCGATGCAGCTCTTGGCGGCAGTCAGCTCGCGGTCGAGGTCATGGCCGAACACGGTTGCGGTACCGCTGGTCTTACGCACCAGCGAGCAGAGAATGCCGATGGTGGTGGATTTGCCGGCGCCGTTGGGGCCGAGCAGGGCGAAGAATTCGCCTTCCGCGACGTCCAGGTCAAGGCCGTGCAGGGCGGTGAAGCCGTTTGGATAGGTTTTGCGCAGGTCGCGCAGGCAAAGCGCCAGGGTCATAGCTGGGGAAACCGGTTGGGTGTCAGGGGTGTTGTGGCTGGGGCCGCAGATAGGGTGTGAATTCGTCGGTGTAGCGTTCCTGGAAACCGTTGGCACCGCTGAGGATGAAAAACGCCGCCAGATGGTGTTCGCGGGCGAGTTGAAAGCCTTTTTCCGCACCCGAGGCCATCAGTGCGGTGGCGGTGGCATCGGCGGCGGCGGCACGATCACTGATGACCGTGACTGAAACCAGGGTCTGCAGGACCGGTCGCCCGGTGCCGGGATCGATGATATGGGAGTAGCGCCGACCGTTCTGCTCGAAGAAATTGCGGTAATCGCCCGAGGTGGATACGGCCCGGTCGCCCGGTTCGATCAGTTGCGCCACCGCGCGCTGCCCGGGTGTCGGGCGTTCAATAGCCACGGTCCAAGGCTGGCCCTGGCCGTTGTGACCGCGACTGCGGATTTCGCCGCCGATGGCCACCAGGTAATTCTGGATACCGACACTCTCGACCAGTTCGGCCAGGCGGTCGACGCCGTAGCCCTTGGCGATGGCCGACAGGTCGACATAGATGTCGGCGCGGTCCTTCTTCAGCGCCGGTGGTGCGTCGCGGCTGTGCAGGCGCCAGTAGCCGACCCGGGCGCGTGCCTCTGCCAGGGCTGCGTCGCTGGGTGCCTGATCGCGGCGCGGCTCCGGGCCAAAACCCCACAGGTTGACCAGCGGTCCGACCGTAATATCAAAGGCGCCATTGCTGAGCGTACTCAGGCGCAGCGCTTCATCGACCAGTTGCTGCAACTCCGCTGAGACCGCGATCCAGTCGGTATCCGGATTGCGATTGAAGCGCGACAGTTCCGAATTCGGGTCATACGTGGACAGGGTGCGGTTGAGCTGCGCCAGCAGGGTCTCGGCGCGGGCCTGGAAATCGGCGGGCAGTTGCTGTCCGGGCGTCGGCACCAGCTTGATATCGTAGCTCGTGCCCATGGTGCTGCCGGTGAAGCGTACGGTCGTGTCGGGCGCAGGTGCGTTGCAGGCAACCAGTAGCAGCGTGGCCAGTAGCAGCATGCCGCGCCACGCCGGGATCAGGGAGAACGGGGAAAGACAGGGGTACATGATGGGGGTCGCAGGGCGTGGCAGGGCAGGATCGATCCGCCGCGCGCGGGCAGCGGATCAGAGGGGCATTCCGTTCAGCTTCAGGCGTTGGCGGCGTCCAGGGTAGCGATGGCGTCGGCCAGCGCCACCAGGCGACGGGCGCTTTCGACATGCAGGTTTTCGATCAGCTTGCCATCGACGACCACCACGCCTTTGCCCTGCGTGACGGCATCGGCATGGGCGGCAATGATCTTGCGCGCCCAGGTAACAGCATCAGCCGAGGGGGCGAAGGCCTGATTGGCAGCAGCGATGGTCTTGGGATGAATCAGGGTCTTGCCATCGAAGCCCAGCTCCACGCCCTGACGGCAGGCATAGGCAAAGCCTTCGTCATCGTTGAGGTCGAGATAGACGCCATCGAGAATCGCCAGACCCTGGGCACGAGCCGCCAGCAGGCACAGGCCTAGCGAGGTGATCATGGGCAGGCGTTCGCGGGTATGGGCGCAGTTCAGATCCTTGGCCAGATCGGAAGTGCCCATCACCAGGCAGGCCAGCCGCGGGCTGGCGGCGGCGATGCCCGGCGCTTCCAGCATGCCGCGTGGCGTTTCCATCATGCACCAGATTGCCATGTCGGCGGGGGCGCCAGCGGCGTTCATGATCGCTTCCACCTGGCGCACGGTATCGGCGCTTTCCACCTTGGGAATGACCACGGCATGAGCGCCGGAACGGGCGGCGGCAGCGACATCGTCATGTCCCCAGGGGGTAGCCAGACCGTTGACGCGAATCACCAGTTCGCGCGATCCAAAGCTACCGGCCTTGAGCGCCGCGCACACCTGCTGGCGGGCGATGTCCTTAGCATCGGGAGCGACCGCGTCTTCCAGATCGAGGATGTAGCCATCGGCACTCAGGGTGCGGATTTTTTCCAGGGCGCGGGCATTGGAACCGGGCATGTACAGCACGCTGCGGCGGGGGCGCACGGGCTTGATCATCGGGGCTTCTCCTTGAGCATGTCCATTTTAAAAAACAGGAAATACGGCATATCGCGCACGCAGGCAGTGGGCCGATGCGGGTGCGTCGCTGCAAGCGTAGCGCAGCCTGAAACAGGTCGGTAGTGTACACCGGCCACGGTCGCGCCGCTCAGTGTGCCGGTCGTGCGGCGCGCTCGTAACGCAGCAGCAGGGCCAGCAGCAGGGTATTGCCGCCCAGCAGATAGAGGTTGTAG
>DAITNL010000167.1:0-3237 GCA_036834665.1 Candidatus Competibacteraceae bacterium
CGCCTGCGCCACTGTCTGATGACCCGAGTGCACATAACGCTGCCACTGAAACACCACTGCCCGCGCCCGATGCGCAACCGAACCGCAAGGGATCGTCGGCGCTGCTGCTGGGCTTGCTGATTGCGGCGATTCTGGCAGCTATCGCGGTGGGTGGCTGGTGGTGGCTGGGCCGGCAGAGTCCGTCACACCCGCAGATTTCGCCACCTGTGCCCTTTGCGCCGGAACCGAAACCGGCACCCGAGCCGGTGCCCGCACCGGAACCGAAACCGGCGCCCGAGCCGGTGCCCGCGCTGGAGCCAAGGCCCATGCCGCCACAGGCCGCGCCCACCGTACCGCCGTCGCAACCTGTGGCACCGCCGGTTGTGATACTGCCGCCGTCGCAACCTGTGGCACCGCCGCCTGCGGCTGTACCGGCGCCGCGCCCCGTCAAGGAATCGCCGCACCCCGGCAGCGGCCGCAGTCTTGAGGAAGAATTAAAATCACAGTTCGATCCCACCTTGCAGGAGCTGGAAAAGGGGCTCCGCAAGCCAGCGCGCTGAACCGCGCGGTCGCCGGGATTGCAACCCGCTTACTTGATCATGATTCAGCGCAAGGAGCATTTCGCTATGAACCGCCTGCTGCCTGGCATTCTCCTGCTGTTGTCGGGTCTGATCGGCCTGCCGTCCGTCCATGCGCAGGAGGCGGATGCCAACGCTCTCGGCATGGTCACCGGCTCCAAGACCGGCACCTATATCCAATTTGGCAATGACATCGCCCGGGTCGCCAAGACCGCCGGCCTCGAGATCCTGGTCAAGGATTCCCAGGGCTCGATCGACAACATCAAGCGTATCAACAGCAAGGAAAACGCCACCTTCGGCATCGTTCAGTCCGACGTGCTCGGCTTTCTCAGCCGTTCGGAAAATCCCGAGATGCGTCAGGTTGCCGAGCGTCTGCGGCTGATCTTCCCGTTCTACAACGAGGAAGTGCATCTGTTCGCCAACAAGTCGGTGCAGACCTTTGCCGAATTGCAGGGCAAGCGGGTCGTGGTCGGTGAGCAGGGCAGCGGCACTTGGCTGACCGCGATGAACCTGCTGCAACTGACCGGAGTCAAGCCCGCTGAGTTGCTCAATCTGCCGCCGCTGCAAGGCGTGACCGCCGTGCTCAAGGGCGAGGCCGACGCCATGTTCTACGTTGCCGGCAAGCCCGTCAGCCTGTTCACCAAGGTCGGCAATCTGATCACCCGGCCGGAATTCTCGGCGATGCTGACCAATGTGCACTTCGTGTCGCTTGACGATCCGCGCATGCTGCGTGAATACCAGCCGGCGCAGATCGGTCCGGTCGATTACGAATGGCTGTCGGGCAATGTATCGACCATTGCGGTCAAGGCGGTAATGATGAGCTTCGATTTTTCCGGCAAGCAGAATGCCTATTTCGTCAAGCGCTGCCAGCAGCTCGGCACACTGGGTGCGGCGATTCGCGGTGATATCGAGAATCTGCGCCAGAGTGGCCATCCGAAGTGGAAAGAGGTCAATCTCGATGACACGGTTGGCGTCTGGAAACTGGACAGCTGCTCGCGCAGCGGCAAGAGCGCGGGTAAAAGCGGCGCCAAGGGCGGTGTCGATCTGAATCGCGAGCTGGAAAAGATGCTGCTGAATCAGCACGAGCAATCGGCTCCAACTATTCCGGCGGCTTGAAGTCCGCCATTCATGGTTTCTGCCAAGGAGCATTGCGATGCGACTGCATGGCCTGTTGTTGACGCTGGCGCTGGCGGGTGTGTCCGGACCGGTGCTGGCCCAGGACGCACCGCCGGATGCGCGCCTGCACTTTTCCGGCACCTCGGTGGGTCTGCTGCTGGGCTATAGCCAAGGGCAGGGCAGCCTGAATTTCCAGGGCCGCGAATACCCGTTTACGGTGTCCGGCTTCAAGGTGGCGACGCTGGGTATTACCCGGGTGGATGCTCTGGGCCAGGCGTATCGCCTGCGCGCGGTGGCCGATTTTGCCGGGCGTTATGTGATCGCTGACGGTGGTTTTACTCTGGTGCAGGGCGGCGGCAGCACTGTGCTGCGCAATGAGCATGGCGTGACGCTCTATTTGCAGAATGTGCAGCAGGGCGTTGATCTCAGCCTCGGGGGCGGCAGTCTGAGCATTGTGCTCAGCGAACCGGCTGCAACAGCCGCAGTTGCACCCGCGCCCGCGCCAGTGCCCGCAGCGGCTCCGTAAGGCGCGCAACGTCATTCTGATGATGGAAGGACAGCAAATGGATGAGCAGGTGCTTCTCAGGAGCGATTCTCTGGACGGGATGCGGGAAACGGGTGGTTTCGGCCAGCCGCTGCATACCTTGTACCCGCAGATTCGCGCCGTGCTGGCTAGTGAATTGGAACCGGTGGCGGCGTGGCTGCTGGCGGAACCGGTGGTGGATCGGACCGGCAGCCGTGTCGATTGGTACACCCAGGGCGATCCGGATCATCCGCCGCAGGTGTTAAGCGCTTTGCCCGAGGCCGAACGCACGGCGCTGCGGGTGCGGCTGGATGAACTGCTCAGCCGTGGCCGGGCGCTGGCTGCGCGTTATGCGGCATCCGACGACACCCATCGCGTGCAGTTGGGCGCAATGCTGCAGGCAGTGCTGGTGCAGCCGCTGGACGAGGATATCTTCCTGTTCGAGGATCGGTTAACTCTGGTCCGCTGGGGCTTTATTACCGATCGTCCTTGGGAAGCGCCGGCGCAGGCAGCCCGACCCGTGCCGACGCCGGTTGCGCTGCCGCCGGGTGATATCACGGTTCCCGATCTGGCAATGCCCGCTCTGCCGACGGTAGCGCCGCTGTCCAGCGGGCCTGCGGTTGAACAACCACCGCCGCTGCCAGAAGCCGTGCCGGTTGCCGAATCACCCGCATTGCCCGAGCAAGCGCCCGTGCGTCAGGAGCCGCCATTGCCCGAGCAAGCGCCGCGGGTGCCAGCCGCATCATCCACTGCTCCAGCAGATTTCACGGCTGAAGAACCGGCGCGCAAGCCGCCCTTGGCGCAGAACGTGCCACCTTTGGCAGCCGTGGCAGCGCCCGTTGAGCCACCGGCGCCGGTTTCACTGTTGCGCTATGTGGTGGTTGGGTCGGGCTATTTCTGGACTGTGTTCGTGCTGGCGCTGCTTGTGCTGACGGCAGCAGTGGCCTGGAGTTTGTGGCAGCCGGGCTATTCACCGCTGCGGGCGTGGCTGTCCATACCGCCTGTCGTCGAGGCTGACGCCAGCGCTGAAGTGGCGCGCTT
>DAITNL010000167.1:3247-7082 GCA_036834665.1 Candidatus Competibacteraceae bacterium
AGCCGAATCGCCCCGTTCTGCACCAGGTGGATCTGCAGGCGCAACTGGTCGATCGTCAGCGGCAATGTCCGCTGCCATCGGCAACAACGCCATCGGCGTCTGGATCGCAGATTCCGTATGCCGACCGTGGCACAGCGCCGGGAACGCGCGATATCCAGCCGGCTGAGCGCCTGTTTCCCGGTGCATCGTCCAGCGCAATGGGCGTAGGATCAGCCCCGAAACCGGCGGCAGGCGCTGCACCGTTAGCCTCGGATCCGAAACCGGCCACGGGTGCCGCACCGTCGGATCTGGCTGCGAAACCGGCGGCGGGTGTTGCATCACCGGACCTGGCTGCGAAACCGGTGGCAGGCGCTGCACCGTCAATGGCAGCGCCAGTATCCGGATCGGAGCGCCCTGCAAGCCTGGAAGATGCCTTGCAGGGTCGCGAACCGTCCCCGGCTGCAAAACCGGCAACCGGCGCTGCATCACCGGAACTGGCTGCAAAACCGGCAACCGGCGCTGCACCGTCAATGGCAGCGCCAGTATCCGGATCGGAGCGCCCTGCGAGCCTGGAAGATGCCTTGCAGGGTCGCGAACCGTCCCCGGCTGCCTTGGGCGCTGCACCGTCGGCCCCGGTCCCGCAAGCGGCTACTGCTGAGCCCGTGGCCCCGACAGCAAAACCGCAATTGGCAACACCGCCACCGGTGATGATCGAAGCGACCACGGCGGAAAAGCAGGAATTTACGGAACGATTGGCGGCAGCGGGCGCGGCGAGTGGTGAAATCACCGCAGCGCTGCTCTGGAATGGGTATGCCGACCTGGATCTGGTCGTGATTTGCCCCTCCGGTCAACAACTCGACTACCAGCATGCAGCGATCTGCGGCGGCACCCTGGATGTTGATGCCAATGCCGCCCGCGATGCCCTGCGTGATCGCCCGGTCGAAAGCGCCTACTGGGCCGCCGGCGCTGCTTTGCCGGGTGATTATCAGGTCGTGGTTCGCTATAGCCCGCGCAAGGATGAACAGGTGCCGGGTGCGGTGCCGTTCCAGGTGCGGCTCAGCCAGGGCGGCCAGGAAAAAGTATTCAAGGGCACGATTCAGCCTGGCAGGCTGGCACCGGTCACGACCTTCACCGTTGGACCTTCCAGGGAGCGTGCGCCATGAATCAGCAGGAAAATGGACAGTTCACGGTCTATCCTACGGCAGCGGACGTGCCGCGCTACCAGCGGGCCTGGGTCTGGGGTCTGGCAGCGCTGGGAATCCTGAGCTGTGGCATCCTCGCGGGCGGATTGCTCGGGGCCACATTGGCGCCATCGGCAACCGGGCCGTATGCAGGGCCGGTCGCCATGCATCCGACTGCCGCACAGTTGCGCGCGCGTATTGAGCAACTGGAGCAGGCGCTGCGTGGCGATCCCTGCGATCCGGTGAACCTGAAGATTCTACCTGGCACAGAGTACCGGCGGTAAATGCAACAATGCCGGATGCAATCCGTCCGTGTTATGGAGGAACGCAACATGTCTGACTTCTCGATCCATCTGGAATGGCACCGGTCCACCACGGATTTCGACTATCAGAGCTTTGATCGCAGCCATCTGTGGCATCTGGCCGGTGGGCAGACCGTGCGCGGCTCGGCAGCGCCGGAATATTCCGGCAATTCCGAGATGAGCAACCCGGAGGAGGCGCTGCTGGCCGCGCTATCGAGCTGCCATATGCTGACCTTTCTGTCGATTGCCGCACTCAGGAAACTGGTCGTCGATCGCTACGAGGATGACCCGCGCGCCGAGCTGGGCAAGAACGAAAAGGGCAAGATGATGATCGCCCAGATCACCCTGCGCCCGCGCGTGACCTTTGGCGGCACGGTGCATCCCGATGCTGATGCGCTGCTGGACCTGCATCGCAAAGCCAAGGAAAACTGTTTTGTCGGCAATTCGCTGCTGACCCGGGTGCTGCTTGAACCGCGCGCTTGAGCGATCAACCAGGCCAATCCACAATGGGAGATGCAGCGATGAATATCAGGATGCTGCTGGAAGAGTGGAACCAGAGCGGTGCGGCGCGGCGGACAGCCCGCGAATATCGGCTGCGTCTGCCGGTGCATGATGCCGCGCGCATTGCCGCCCTGGCCGACATGTATCCGCGCAAGACCGAGGAGCAGTTGCTTGCCGAACTGCTGAGCGTGGCGCTGGACATGCTGGAGGCGGCTTTGCCCTATCAGCAGGGCGAGCGTGTCATTGCTGAGGATGAACAGGGCGACCCGGTGTTCGAGGATATCGGGCCAACGCCGTGCTTCCTGGAACTGACCCGGCGGCATGCGGCGCGTTTGAGTCATGCGGAGGCGCCGGATGATGGAAAAGTGGTGTAAGCGTACTTGCATCAGCGCCGCGACTGTCCTATAAATCCTGCCCCGACTTCCGTAATCGGCAGGAGTGGAATGTATTCATGCGGTTGTTAAAAAACGCCATTTTGCTTGGTGCGCTGGTCATGCTGGCCAGCGCCTGCACCTCGACCAACGTGGATGAAACCACCGCGCCGCCCATGCTGGACTCGACGAAGCAGGGTCCAGCGGCAAACGAGTCCTGGCTGCTGGTTGATACCCGCGCCGATACCCTGAGCGTGATGCAGGGTAATCGTCCCGTCGAGGTGTTCCGGCAGATTGCTCTCGGGGCCAGCGGCGCGGGTGTCAAGATCCGGCGTGGTGACAACAAGACGCCGCTCGGGGTATTCCGGGTGGGCTGGATCAATCCCAACAGCCGTTTCCGTACCTTTATCGGTCTGGATTATCCGAATGTCGAGTATGCTGAGCGCGCCCTGCGCGAGCAGCGTATCGATGTGCTGACCTACGCCCGGATTCGCAACGCCTGGACCAATGGCCGTACCCCGCCGCAGGACACGCCGTTGGGCGGGCAGATTGGTATTCATGGTGTCGGCGGCGGCGATCCCAAGGTGCACAGCGCCGGTATTAACTGGACCAGTGGCTGCATCGCCCTCGATAACCGGCAGATCGAGGCGCTGAAACCTTGGGTAAAACTGGGCATGCGGGTTGAGATTCGTTGAATTCGGTATCTAATCTTCACCGGAATGCTTTGCGAGTGGAATTTCCGTTGTATAATACTTTTTGTTGTGCTGTGACAAATCGGTTGTGCCAGGGCAACATCCTGTTGTTCGGCTTTTTATCCCTGTAACAAGGCAATGAGGAAGTAGAGATGATCAAGACTCTGACCAAGGTTTCCGTTCTCGCGCTGGTGGCCGGTCTGACCGTGGGCTGCGCCAGCACCAGCGATCTGCAGAAAGTGCAGAATGACGCCAACGAGGCCAAGAGCATGGCGCGTAACGCCATGGACACCGCCAACGAGGCCAAGAGCATCGCCACCGATGCGCGTTCGGTCAGCATGGCGACCGAAGAGAAGATCAACCGCATGTTCAAGAAGTCGATGTTCAAGTAAGTCTGGCGCTTTTCGCAGAGCCACAAAAAACCCCCGCGGAATCCGCGGGGGTTTTTTGTGGGCGATGTTTGAGCTTACGGACGGTTGACCGGCGGCGGGGGCGTACTGCCCGGATAGCGCGTCGTGTATGTCGGCGGTGGCGGCGGTTCGGATGACTCATCACCCGTATACAGCGGTGCGGGCGGTGCCTGGTAGCTGCCGGGGGCTGATGGACGATAGCCGGGCGGGTAGTTGCCGCTGGGCGCATTGGCCGGATAAGCGTTGTTGCCGTAGGCGGCGCCAACGGGCCGTTGTGGCGGGTTGCCGTTGCCGTTGCCGTTGTTGCTGTAGGTAGTGGGTGCCGCTGGGCGATAGTTGGGCGCCTGCTGCTGTGGCGGGTAGCCGTTGGCTACGGGCGGTGCGGGCGGCCGATAGGCA
>DAITNL010000168.1:0-3933 GCA_036834665.1 Candidatus Competibacteraceae bacterium
TGCATCCCGGCGAGATCGTCACCCTGATTGGCGCCAATGGCGCCGGCAAGAGCACTCTGCTGCTGACCATCTGCGGGTCGCCGCAGGCCAGCCAGGGCGCGGTACTGTTCGAAGGACAGGACATCACCCACAAGCCGACCCACGTCATCATGCAATGCGGGCTGGCGCTGGTGCCGGAGGGACGGCGCATCTTCCCCGGCCTGACCGTGCAGGAAAATCTGCAGATGGGCGGCTTTTTTGCCGACAAGGCGCGGCTGGAGACTGATCTGGAGCGGGTGTTTACCCTGTTCCCGCGCCTGAAGGAGCGGCGTGCCCAGCGCGGTGGCACCCTGTCCGGCGGCGAGCAGCAGATGCTGGCCATTGGTCGCGCGCTGATGAGCCGGCCCAATCTGCTGCTGCTGGATGAACCGTCGCTGGGCCTGGCACCGATCATCATTGCGCAGATTTTCCAGATCCTGAAGGAAATCCGTGAAGAAGGCGTGACCATTTTCCTGGTCGAACAGAACGCCCACCGCGCCCTGCAACTGGCGGATCGGGGCTATGTGCTGGAAAACGGCCGGATCGTGCTGGCCGACAGTGGCGCCAATCTGCTGGCGAATGACGAAGTGCGCCGCGCCTATCTGGGCGGCTGAGCAGCGCTGTGGCAACCGCCCGCTTGCGTATGTGCAAGCGGGCGGCGCTGTGATGGCTCAGGCAATTTCATCCAGCGCGGCGCGGATGCGCGCGCCAATCTCATCGATGCTGCCGGTACCCTTGATGGTGCGCAGCAGGCCCTTATTGGTGTAGTAGTCGATCAGCGGCGCGGTCTTTTCCTCATAGACCCGCAGCCGGTTGCGTATCGTGTCCTCGTTATCGTCGGCGCGGCCACGGCCAAGCAGGCGCTTGACGATCTCCTCGTAGTCCACATCGAAGAACAGCACCAGATCAAGCGGCTGGTTGAGCTTGGCCAGGATGCGGTCGAGCGCCTCGGCCTGGGCCAGATCGCGCGGGAAGCCGTCCATCATGAAGCCCTTGGGATTGGTCGCGGCCAGGCTGCGCAGGCCGTTTTCGATCATGCCCAGCACGATGTCGAAGGGCACCAGCTCGCCAGCATCCATGTACGGCTTGGCCTGCTGGCCGAGTGCGGTGCCGGCGGCGACCTCGGCACGCAGCAGATCACCCGTTGCAACCGTGGACACGCCGTAGCGGGCGATGATGGCATCGGTTTGCGTGCCCTTGCCAGAACCGGGGGCGCCTAACAGAACGATTCTCATGGCTTTTTACTCTTTTTTGTGGGGGCGGAAAAATGGCGGGAATTGCCGAAAACGTCTGAATAATAGTTCAAGTTGATCCTGCATACCCACCTGGCGTGTGCAGGAAGCCCGCGCCAACGGAGCGCGACCGCTGCCAAGAGGCCGGGCTTGTTGTAGTATTAGCTTGCCTTGCAATGCATTCCCTCACAAACCGCACAAGAAGGGTAACGCCATGATTCTGGACAGAGTGAGCGCCGGTCACAACCTCCCTGATGAATTCAACGTCATCATCGAAATCCCGGCGCATTCCGACCCGGTCAAGTATGAGGTCGATAAGGAGAGCGGCGCTTTGTTCGTGGACCGCTTCATGAACGCCGCCATGCACTATCCCTGCAACTACGGCTATATCCCCCACACCCTGTGCGAGGATGGTGACCCGCTGGACGTGCTGGTGGTGGCGCCGCTGCCGGTGATCAGTGGCTGCGTGGTGCGTGCACGGCCGCTGGGCGTGCTGAAGATGACCGATGAAAGCGGCGGCGACGCCAAGATCCTGGCGGTGCCGATCAAGAAGGAATGCACCCAGTTCGACAATATCGAATCCTACGAGCAGATGTCCAAGACCCTGCTGGCCCGCATCGCCCACTTCTTCCAGCACTATAAGGATCTCGACTCCGGCAAGTGGGTGCGCATCGACGGCTGGGGTGGCGTCGAGGAAGCCAAGCATGAGGTGATGATGAGCGTGGAGCGCCACAACAACAAGCAATAATACGGCCGGGCACGACTCGTCGCGCTCCGAGCGGAGCGGCTGTCGTTTCATCCGCGCCCTGTCCGCGCCGCGCCGGCCCCGCCCGCGCGGCGCAGTCGTTTTAACCCGGTTCTTGTTCTTAACTTTATTAAAAATGGAAAGCGGTTTCCGCCGGGCATCGCGCATGCGCGTCGGGCAGTGCCGCATCGCCTAACCAAAACGAGTAGAACGAGGAGGAACCATGCGAGCCCTTCATTCCGTTACTGGAGGATTTGCGTCATGGCGGCAATAGGCCTGATCTTCGCGTTACTCTGCGCCCTGGGCGCACTCATCCACGGTGTCCAGTCGGTGCGCTGGATTCTGGCCAAGGATGCCGGCAATGCCAGGATGCAGGAAATTGCCGCTGCCATCCAGGAGGGCGCGCGCGCCTACCTGAACCGGCAATATCTGACCATAGCCGTGGTCGGCGTGCTGATCGCCGCCCTGATCTACTACGCCTATGGCGCCGAGAAGGGCCTGCTCACCGCCACCGGCTTTGCCATCGGCGCGCTGTGTTCGGCGGCGGCCGGTTACATCGGCATGTACGTTTCGGTGCGCGCCAATGTCCGCACTGCCCAGGCGGCTCATGACGGGCTGAACGCCGCGCTGGAAGTGGCCTTTCGCGGCGGCGCGATCACCGGCCTGCTGGTGGTTGGTCTGGGTCTGCTCGGTGTGGCCGGCTACTACGTCGCGCTGGTGCTGCTCAATCCCAATCCTGACACCCTGCCGGATCTGGGGCCGTTGATCGGGCTGGGCTTTGGCGGCTCGCTGATTTCGATTTTTGCCCGGCTCGGCGGCGGCATCTTCACTAAGGGCGCTGATGTCGGCGCCGATCTGGTCGGCAAGGTCGAGGCCGGTATTCCCGAGGACGATCCGCGCAACCCGGCGGTGATCGCCGATAACGTCGGGGATAACGTCGGCGATTGCGCCGGTATGGCCGCCGACCTGTTCGAGACTTACGCCGTCACCATCATTGCCACCATGCTGGTGGGCAGTCTGGTGTTCACTGCCGATCTGACGGTTGCCTTCAAGGCGGTGGCCCTGCCGCTGGTGCTGGGGGGGGTATCGATCATCGCCTCGATCATCGGCATGCGCTTCGTCAAGGCCCGCGAGGGCGGCAAGATCATGAACGCGCTGTATCGCGGCCTGCTGGTAGCGGGCGGCATTGCTGCGCTGATCTTTCTGCCGGTCACCGCGCTGCTGATGTGGGAGAACGGTCAACATCCCTGGTGGGGTATTTACGCCTCGGCCCTGGTCGGGCTGGCGCTGACTGCGGCTTTGGTGGTGATCACCGAGTACTACACCGCCACCGAGTATCGCCCGGTGCGCGGCATTGCCGAAGCCTCCACCACCGGTCACGCCACCAACATCATCGCCGGCCTGGCGATCTCGATGAAGGCTACGGCCCTGCCGGTGCTGGCGGTGTGCCTGAGCATCGGTCTGGCCCATCACTGGGCGGGGCTGTATGGCATTGCCATCGCCGCTACCGCCATGCTGTCGATGACCGGGATCATCGTCGCCCTCGATGCCTATGGGCCGATCACGGATAACGCCGGCGGCATCGCCGAGATGGCGGAAATGGACGAGAAGATCCGCGCCATCACCGATCCGCTCGATGCGGTGGGCAATACCACCAAGGCGGTGACCAAGGGCTATGCGATTGGCTCAGCCGGGCTGGCGGCGCTGGTGCTGTTTGCCGATTTCCAGCACAAGCTGGAGGCGGCCGGGATGAAGGTCAGCTTTGACCTGAGCGATCCGGTGGTGATCATCGGCCTGTTCATCGGCGGCATGATCCCGTTTCTGTTCGGGGCGATGGCCATGGAAGCGGTCGGGCGCGCGGCTGGCGCAGTGGTGCGCGAGGTGCGCCGCCAGTTCGAGCAGATCGCCGGCATCATGACCGGCGAGGCGCGGCCCGAT
>DAITNL010000168.1:3943-7026 GCA_036834665.1 Candidatus Competibacteraceae bacterium
CGGCCTGATTACTCGCGGGCGGTGGACATGCTGACCAAGGCAGCGATCAAGGAAATGCTGCTGCCGTCGCTGCTGCCGGTGCTGGCGCCGATTGTGGTGGCTTTTGGCATGGCCTGGCTGCTGGGTGGCGATGCCGGCGCGCGGGCGTTGGGCGGGCTGTTGATGGGCACCATCATCACCGGGCTGTTCGTGGCCATTTCCATGACCGCTGGCGGTGGCGCCTGGGATAACGCCAAGAAGTACATCGAGGACGGTCACTACGGCGGCAAGGGTTCCGAGGCGCACAAGGCGGCGGTGACAGGCGACACGGTCGGCGATCCCTACAAGGATACGGCGGGGCCGGCAGTCAATCCGTTGATCAAGATCATCAACATCGTCGCGCTGCTGATCGTGCCGCTGTTGGTGGCGATGCCGAAGTAGGCCGATGGCGGAACTGACACACTTCAACGCTGCAGGTGCGGCGCACATGGTGGATGTGGGCGACAAGGAGGTTACCCACCGGGTGGCGGTTGCTGAGGGCTGGATTCGCATGCAGCCGGCCACACTGGAGCGGATCATGGCCGGCACCCAGACCAAGGGTGATGTGCTGGGCGTGGCGCGGCTGGCCGGGATCATGGCGGCCAAGCGTACCGCTGAATTGATTCCGCTCTGCCATCCGTTGGCGCTGAGCCGGGTGGCGGTGGATCTGGAGGCGCTGGCGGAGGAATGCGCGGTGCGGGTGCGGGCAACGGTGGAGACCATCGGCCGCACCGGCGTGGAAATGGAGGCCCTGACCGCTGTGCAGATCGCGCTGCTGACCGTCTACGACATGTGCAAGGCTGTCGATCGCGGCATGGTGATGACCGGCGTGCGCCTGCTGGAGAAAAGCGGCGGCCAGTCCGGATCCTGGCGGTGCCCTTGAACGCGCCACCGCTCTACATCACCGATCAGGCAACGCTGGCTGGATTCTGCGCCGGCCTGCGCGACGTAGACATGCTGGCGCTGGATACCGAGTTCATCCGCGAAAGCAGCTACTATCCGCGGCTGTGCCTGATCCAGATCGCCGGCGCCGGCCAGATTGCCTGCATCGACCCGCTGGCGCTGCCCTCGCTGGACCCCCTGCTGGCGCTGCTCTACAACCCCGGCATTCTCAAGGTGCTGCATGCCGCGCATCAGGACCTGGAAGTCCTGTTTCAATCCGGCGGCGCGGTGCCAGCGCCGATTTTCGATACCCAACTGGCAGCACTGGTGCTCGGTGAAGGCAGCCAGATTGGTTACGCCGATCTGGTGGCGCGCCGGCTGGGCGTGGTGCTGGACAAGGCGCATGCCCGGGCGGATTGGCAACGGCGACCGCTGGAGCCGGCATGGCTGTGCTATGCCGCCGATGATGTGCGCTATTTGCCGGGCTTGTATCAGCAACAGCGGGCAGCGCTGATCGAACGCAACTGGCTGGCGGCGCTGGCGGAGGATTGCGCCGCGCTGTGCGAACCGCGCCGCTACCAGCCGCAGCCGCAGGACGCATGGCGGCGGATTCGCGAGCATCCGCGTTTGCGGGGTGTGCAGCGGGCGGTGTTGCGGGCGCTGGCGGCCTGGCGCGAGACCCAGGCGATGCAGCAGGATCGGCCGCGGCGCTGGATTCTCGGCGATCACACGCTGCTGGATCTGGCCCGGCGCATGCCCCGCAACACTGAAGAATTAGCGCGCGCGCAGGACCTGCCGCCGGCAACCCTGGCGCGGCATGGCGCGGTGCTGCTGGAACGGATCGCAGCGGCGCGCGCCGAATTGCCTGAGCAGTGGCCGACGCGACCCCGGCGGCCGCAACTGACAGCACGTCAACTGGAACAGGTGGATCTCCTGCTGACAGGGATTGCTGCCCGGGCGCATGCCTGCGGAATTCCGCCGCAACTGCTGGCCGGTCGCGAGGATGTGGAACGGTTGTTAGCGGGTGAGGATGTGCCCCTGCGTCACGGCTGGCGTGCCGCAGTGCTGGATGGGGTGTTGCCGCCCCTGGAACCGCTCAAGCGCTGAAAGCAGTTTTTCATGTATAACTGTTTGATAAACCCGCGAAAGCGGGTTTTTTTATGGGCGATTGCCCGGATTTTATTGTCTCTTTTTTGTGGCATAAAAACGCTTAATTGGGTGATGAGTGCTGTGAATTCAGACTACAAAATTGCGGGTACTTTCGCGAAAAGGAACAGTTTATTAGTGACAACGGAGTGTGAGAGTATGCCATTGATAGTGAATACCCTGTTTAATGAATTTTGTGTGGTTTTTATGCGATATAAAGGCAAGATAACTGACTGGAAGAATGAAAAATGTTTTGGCTTTATCTGTCCGGATGAGGGCGGTAAGGCTGTTTTCGTGCATATCAGTTCGTTCGCGGATCGGCAAGCGCCGCCCATGGTAAATCAGCCAGTCAGCTACGAATTAAAAGCAGATGAAAAGGGTCGAATGCAGGCTATTAAAGTTATGTACTCAACAGGCCATGGTGCGCCTAAATCGTCGCCTAGGCGCACCATGTTTCTATTGATGCTGCCGGCTTTTTTTGTTGTTTTTTTAGTGCTGATGGTGTTGATGAATAAATTGCCGTTTCTGGTTCTTGCTGTCTATTTGGCTACGAGCTTGGCAGCATTTTTTGCCTATTGGATTGATAAGTCGGCTGCTGTAAAGGGTCGCTGGAGAACGCGAGAGAGTACGCTGCATGTATTTGGATTAATGGGTGGCTGGCCTGGCGCCCTGATGGCACAGCAGATCCTGCGCCATAAATCAAAAAAGCAGTCATTTCAAATGGTTTTCTGGATAACGGTTGCAGTCAACTGTGGCTTTCTATTGTGGTTTTTTTCAGATTCCGGTTCTAGTGTGCTGCGTTCCATTCTTCATGCGGCATCAAAAGGCTTAATCTAAGCGGCCGAGCCATCGCAGACTGCGCTAAAACCCATTCTGATATTGAAAAATGCATTAAAAGCTGCAATAGGAAAATTCCATGACCAGGCACTTTGATGGCTTCGTTTTTACCGACAGTGTGCACTTGTCAACCCAGGTGCTGCCGCTGGAATTTGTCAGCAATCTGGACGAACTGCGCCGCAACCTGTGGACGCTGGAGC
>DAITNL010000169.1:0-6913 GCA_036834665.1 Candidatus Competibacteraceae bacterium
TCAGCGCTTAATCGCTTTGCTGATGAGTCATGCCGTCTCGCTAGCTCAAAGTTGACCGTGTGATCGCGAATACACTTCTGGTTCAGGATGCACATTCCTCCTTCTTCAAGGTACTTGGGGGAGATGCCACGATTCAGGAAACTACAAACCTGCCCCAGTTTTTCCATCTGCCACCCCGCCTTCATAGCAGCACACTATCCTCGTCATTCCCGCGTATGCGGGAATCCAGTGTTGCGGAATCCTGGGTTCCCGCATACGCCTGTGCTGAGCGAAGCCGAAGCACTGGAACGACGGGGATGGGAACGGCACCGATAATTTCCGGCCAAAGGTCACGCCATTCAGGATTAAATTTTTCGATGGTCGAAAGCTTCCATTTGCGCAGCCATTTTTTCATGGCCTTTTCTTTACTGATAGCACTGTCCATGGTTTCGTGCTGTTCATACCAGACAAGGGTTTTTACACCGTATTGCTTAGTAAATCCGTCCGCAAGCCCCTCACGGTGTTGCCAGATGCGCTTGATCAGGTCAGACGTGATGCCGATATACAATGTTCCATTGCGCTGACTGGCGAGCATGTAGACGGCGGGATATTTCATGGGGGTATTCCTTTTGCGTCATTCCCGCGTATGCGGGAATCCAGTGTTGCAGAATCCTGGGTTCCCGCATTCGCGGGAACGACGATCTTGTTTTGGCGCAGGCAGGCAAGTTCGATCTGGGTTCCCGCATACGCCTGTGCTGAGCGAAGCCGAAGCACTGGAACGACGATCTTGTTTTGGCGCAGGCAGGCAAGTTCGATCTGGGTTCCCGCATACGCGGGAACGATAGAGGGAGCGATGAGCGGGTGACGGCGTTTCTCACAGCAGCGCCCTGATATTCGCCAGTACCTCCGCGCTCTCGGCATCCAGCGCGGCGATCTCGTCCATGATGGCCTGCGGGCTGCGGTGAATGACTGTCTCGCCGCCGTTCGGGTTCTTCACCGACAGGTCATAGGTCGCGGTATCAATCGTCGCGGCATCGACACTCCAGCTTTTCTCCGTATCCGCCTTGGTCTTTTGCAGTTCGACAAACTCGGCCAGGTCGGCATCATTGAGCGGGTTGGTCTTGCCCAGGTTGCGGCCCGGATCAAGCTGATAAAACCAGATCGTGCGCGCCTGTCCTGAGCCGTGTCGAAGGGTCGGCGTTCCCTTCTCGAAGAACAGCACTACGTTTTTGACCCCAGACTGATATACGCCGCTGGGGCAGTCGAGAATCGTGTGCAGATTGCAAGATTCCAGCAGCAGCTTGCGTAAGGAAACCGAGGCGTTGTCGGTGTTCGACAGGAAAGTGTTTTTGAGCACAATCGCTGCTCGGCCACCGGCCTTGAGCATCTTGATGAAGTGTTGCAGGAACAAAAAAGCCGTTTCGCCGGTGCGGATCGGGAAATTCTGTTGCACTTCCTTGCGCTCGCCGCCGCCGTTTGGTACAGCAGAAAAGATCACGTCCATCCGATCCTTATCCTGAATGTCGGCCAGGTTCTCGGTCAGCGTATTGGTGCGGAGGATATTCGGCGCTTCGATGCCGTGCAGAATCATATTCATGATCCCGATCACATAGGCCAGCGGCTTCTTCTCCTTGCCGTAGAAGGTGCGTTCTTGCAGCGTCTTGAGGTTGTCGGCAGTCAGTCCGGGCTGGCTGCGCAGGTAATCGAAGGATTCGCAGAGAAAGCCCGCCGACCCGCAAGCGCCATCATAGATGCGTTCGCCGATTTTGGGCTGCACCACCTGCACCAGCGCCCGAATCAGCGGACGCGGCGTGTAATACTCGCCGCCGTTGCGCCCGGCGTTGCCCATATTCTTGATCTTGGCTTCGTACAGATGCGAAAGCTCATGCTTCTCGGCCTGCGAACGAAAGCGCAATTCGTCGATGTGATCGATGATCTCGCGCAGGGTATAGCCGCTCTGAATCTTGTTCTTGATCTCGCCGAAAATCTCACCGATCTTGTATTCGATGGTGTTCGGGCCAGACGCCCGTTGCTTGAATCCATGCAAGTAGGGAAACAGCTTGCGATCCACGAACTCGCGCAGATCATCGCCGGTCTGCGCTTTGTTGTGGTCGAGTTTGCCATCTTTATCCTTGGGCGCGGCCCACGATGACCAGCGGTAGGCTTCATCGAGGATGAAGGTGTACGTCCTGCCCTCCAGTTCCGCCTCCATTGCCTTGTCCTGCTCCAGCCCATCGAGATACTTGAGGAACAGGAGCCAGGAAGTCTGCTCGGTATAGTCAAGTTCGGTGGTGCAACCCGCTTCGTTGCGCAGGTCAGCATCGATGTTCTTGAAGGCTTGTTCAAACATGGTCTGGCGCTTGTGCAGTGGGTATTGCCGATAACCGATAACCGATAACCGATAACCGATAACCGATAACCGATGCGCTATTGGAGACGTTATGCGGTCACCGTGCGCGGCGTATCCAGCCCGTGTTCCGCCAGCGCCGCAGCCCGGAACAGGGCGCGACCCTTGTTCATGGTTTCTTCCCACTCCTTCTCCGGCACTGAATCGGCAACAATGCCCGCGCCAGCCTGCACATGCAGCATCCCATCCTTGAGCACCGCAGTACGGATCGCAATTGCGGTATCCATATTCCCCGACCAGGACAGATAGCCGACCGCACCGGCATAGATACCGCGCTTGACCGGTTCCAGTTCATCAATGATCTGCATGGCGCGAATCTTGGGCGCACCGCTGACCGTGCCGGCTGGAAAGGTGGCGCGCAGGGCATCAATCGCGCTCAGTCCCGGCCGCAGCCGTCCGGTGACATTGGAGACGATGTGCATGACGTGCGAATAACGCTCAACCACCATCTTCTCGGTCAGTTGCACGCTGCCGGTCTCGCTGACCCGACCCACATCATTGCGGCCCAGATCAATCAGCATCAGATGCTCGGCCAGCTCCTTGGGATCGGCCAGCAGTTCGCGTTCCAAAGCCCGATCCTGCTCTTCACTGACGCCGCGCTGCCGGGTACCGGCAATTGGCCGCACGGTGAGCAGACCCTCTTCCAGCCGCGCCAGAATTTCCGGCGAGGAACCGACGATATGCACATCGCCCAGATTGAAAAAGTACATGTAGGGCGAGGGATTCAGGCCGCGCAGCGCCCGATACAGATCCAGGGGTGCGGCCCGAAACGGCGCGCTCAGCCGCTGCGAGGGCACTACCTGCATGCAGTCACCGGCCAGGATGTAATCCTTGATCCGCTCGACGGCATGCTCGAAACCGGCCTGAGTGAAACCGGAAACGAACTCGCTGGGCGCGCTGTCGCCGGGTGCAGGCTGGCGCGGCTTGTACAGCGAATGACCGGCGCGCAGCTTGTCCACCCAGCCATCAAGGCGCTGTTCGGCGCGGGCCAGCGCACGCTCTACCGCAGGATCAACCAGGGTGATCAGGTACAGCCGCCCGGCCAGGTTGTCGAATACCACCACATCCTCAGACACCAGCAGCAGAATATCCGGGTTATCCAGCGGATCGGGGTTGGGGCAATGGGCCAGCTTGGGTTCGATATAACGGATGGTGTCGTAGCCGAAATAGCCGACCAGTCCGCCGATAAAGCGCGGCAGGCCAGCCGTCGGCGGCGGCACCCGGTAGCGGCGCTGAAAGTCCTCGATCCAGGCCAGCGGATCGGCCACCTCCAGCGCTTCGACAATTTCGCCGGCGTGCTCGACGCTGACGCGCGTGCCGCGCACCCGCACGATCTTGCGGCAGGGCAGGCCAATGATCGAATAGCGGCCCCATTTCTCGCCGCCCTGCACCGATTCGAGCAGATAGCTGTACGGCGCATCAGCGAGTTTGAGGTAGGTGCTCAGCGGCGTGTCGAGGTCGGCGAGCACTTCGCGGGCCACCGGAATGCGGTTGAAACCCTGTTCAACCAGGCGTTGGAAGTCGTGCGGATTCATAGGATGCAACAGCCTTGGGCAGCAAAAGGGACGGACGGAGCAAAACGGATAGGTGACGGGCTAGCGCCGCCATCGCTGCGGCGGCGTGGTGCTGGCGGACGCGCACAGGGCAGGAATGAACATTAGTGGACGGCGCCGAGCAGGGCGGGCAATGCGGCGATGGAATCGATCACTGCGTCCGGCCGGGCATCACGGATGTCGTGGCCATGGTTGTAGCCATAGGGCACGCAGACCACCGGGCAGCCGGCGTTGCGGGCAGCACCGACATCGTTGAGCGAGTCACCGATCATCAGGCCCCGGGCAATGGGCACGCCGAGCCGCTCGGCACACAGCCACAGCGCATCCGGCGCCGGTTTGGGGTTTGCTGTGCACTCGCCGCCGACCACGGTGGCGAAAAATAGGCTGATGTCCAGCCGCTCCAGCAGGGGATTGGCAAATTCAGCCGCTTTGTTGGTCACGCAGGCCATGGCAAAACCGGCTTCGCGCAAGGCCACCAGTCCTTCACGCACGCCCGGATACAGACAACTGTAGGCACTCAGGTGCGCGGCATAGGCGGCCTTGTACAGCGGCCGGGCGCGGGCGAACAGGGCCGGATCGGCCTGGCTCGCGTCCATGTCACCGACCAAGGCGCGGCGGATCAGATTGTCCATGCCATTGCCGACCCAGGTGCGCACCTGGGCTTCACTGCGCGTGGGCAGGCCGAGCGTGCCCAGCATCTGATTGATCGCTACGGCCAGGTCGGGGACGCTGTCCACCAGGGTGCCGTCGAGATCGAAAAAGAGCGCATCGACTTGGGACAGCATGTCTAGTCCTCCACCAGGGCCAGTTGCGCACGCATCGCGGCCAGGGTGGCGCGGTAATCAGGGGTGTTGAAGATCGCCGAGCCAGCGACGAAGGTATCGGCGCCCGCAGCGGCAATGGCGCGGATGTTGTCGGTCTTGACGCCGCCATCGACTTCCAGCCGGATCGGATAGCCACTCTCGTCGATCAGGCGCCGCGCCTCGCTAAGCTTTTTCAGTGTGCCGCTGATGAAACTCTGACCACCAAAACCAGGGTTGACCGACATCAGCAGCACCATATCCACCTTGTCCATCACATAGCGCAGGCTGTCGAGCGGGGTGGCGGGATTGAACACCAGCCCGGATTTGCAGCCCTGATCGCGGATCAGTTGCAGGCTGCGGTCGATATGCTCGCTGGCTTCCGGGTGAAAGGTGATGTAGGTAGCACCGGCGGCGGCAAAGTCAGGAATGATGCGGTCCACCGGCTTGACCATCAGGTGCACGTCGATCGGCGCGGTAACGCCATGGCGGCGCAGCGCTTCGCAGACCAGCGGCCCCACGGTCAGGTTGGGTACGTAGTGGTTGTCCATTACGTCGAAATGGACGATATCGGCACCCGCCGCCAGTACGGCATCGACTTCCTCGCCGAGACGGGCAAAGTTGGCGGACAGAATCGAAGGCGCAATCCAGTAATTCCGCATGAGCGTCGGTCACCTCGGACGAAGACCCCAGCGGCGCGCCAGGGTGGATGGAATCGTGACGGGTAACTTTACCAGAATTGCGCACCATGCCGTGCCTGCGGGCGCGGTGAGCAGCCGGTGCTTCTAAGTGTGCATCTGGCCGGCGGCTCAGCCGAGGCGCTGTTGCGCCAGGGCACGGAAACGGGTCGCGGCGGCTGGATTGGGAATTTCCTCGGCCATGGCGGCGATGACCGCGTCGAGGTTGGCGATCTTGCTGAAGTGATCGGCACAGATCAGGCTGGCGATGGGGCCGATGAATTCCTTGAGTGTCTCTTCCAGCACCAGCTTGGCGGTGTCCGTCAAGGGCCGGTTCAGGCTGGAGCGCGGATCGCCAATGGCGGCGTTATGCACGGTTTCCTGAAGCTGGCGCAGAATCTCCGTGGTGGGCGCTAGCGTGGTGCGCAGCGACGGTACCGTGCCTTCCTTGAAGGAAATTTCACCGCTGGCGATCGCGCCGATGACCGGCACGGCATTCATGCCTTGGCGGCCCTGGGAGAATAGAAACACGATGGCGCCGTTGTCGAGGCCGATCTGCGCAAGCAGGTGGGTATTGTTCATGATGAACAGGGTGCCCGTGCGCTGGGCCTCGCAGAGCGTGCGCAGGTATTCGACGATGGCCGGCAGGGAAAGCAATTCTTGACTCATGCGGGCGTCTCGGATGGGGCCGGCGGCGGGGATGTGAGGGACATGCTCCCGCGCCGCGCTGGGTTTCAGGGTTGCGACAGGTTCTTCTGCAGCCGGCGCATCGCGACAACCACACTGTTGCGGAGCAGATCGACGGCGCGGGTGACGTGATCGACTTCGTCGTGACTGTCAGATCGAACTTCCAGCGGTAGATCAAGCTGACCGGCGGCGATGCTCTCGGTGGTCTTGGCCAACTGTTCCAGACGAGTGATCAGTATCTGGCGCAGATAGACGAAATTGATCAGGAACGCCAGCAGGATCAGGCCAATGGTGTAGGGGTTGAGGAAGGTCTTGACCACGTCGAACATGGCCATGTCGGGCAGTTTGACGCTGATGACGCCGCGCACATCGCCGACCTTGTAGCCGAAGGCTTTCTGGCTGCCGTACTTTTCAATCACCTCCGGTGGCGCGTCCTTGGGGTCGCCGTGACACTTCAGGCAGGACTGCTGCACGAAGATTGGCTGAGCATAGCGATATTGATCGCCCTCAAAGGCCTCACGGTATTCCTGCTTGGCGTCCTTAGTGTCCTTGAACAGCTGAATGGCGCTGGTTTCGAAGGCATCGGGCGCGTTGGCCGGGTTGCGGTATTCGTCGCTGGTGACGCGGAAAGTCGCGCGGGTGGCGGTCTTGCTGACGATATCCGACAGTTCGCGGGTGGCCAGTGCCGGATTCTTGGAGAAGAACTCCAGGGTTTTATCGCCGTTGGCGCGCCGGCTCAAATAGTCGCGGAATTCAGGCGCTAGATGATCCACCCAGATCACGCCGGTGTTGGCGACCCAAGCCCGGAAG
>DAITNL010000170.1:0-6746 GCA_036834665.1 Candidatus Competibacteraceae bacterium
CCCGCCTACGCGGGAATGACGAAAATGGCAGTGCAGCGCATCGCTGGATTCCCGCATGCGCGGGAATGACGAAAAGGCGCATCCTCTCCCTCTCCCACCGGGAGAGGGCCGGGGTGAGGGCGCATCCAACCCACACCGCCCCACCAAGCCGCTGTCCCCACCCAGCAAAGTCGGCTACACTGGCCAGCGCCTTTTGCTCCGCCCAAACCGCCTGCGAGACCCCGCCCATGGCCGAACCCGATCCAACCAGGCACCTTGAACAACAGCGCCCCTTCACCGCCGGCCAGGTTATCTTCCGTGAAGGCGAAGCTGGCGACCATATGTACATTATCGCCGACGGCCAGGTCGATCTCTCCGTCGACCACCAGCACCTGGTCACCCTTGGCCCCGGTGGAATTTTTGGTGAAATGGCCCTGATCGATAACCACCCGCGTAGCGCCACCGCCACCGTCCGCGAAGATTGCCTGCTCGTGGTCATCGATCGCGCCCACTTCCTCACCCTGATCCAGAAAACCCCCCTGTTCGCCCTGCAGGTGATGCGGGTGATGGCCGAACGACTGCGCCGCACCACCACCCAACAAGCGCACGACTAGCCACATCACTCCCGGGAACACGCCCCCTTCCCGTCGCTTCACCCGCGTGGAGACCCCATGACCGACGCCACCGCCGCCCGCCTCGACAGCACCGCGTTCGCCGGCAGCCCGTTGCTGGCCGACTACCGCCATCCTGCTGCCGGCTACGACGAAATGTACGCGGCATCCGGCGAACTGCGGCCACACTGGCGGCCCCTGATCCAAACCCTGGACGAACTCGGCGGCGAAGAACTGGAAAACCGCCACGCCGAAGTCCAGCGCCTGCTGCAGATCGATGGCGTCACCTACAACACCTACGACGACCCGCGCGGCTCACCGCACCTGTGGATGGTTGATCCAATCCCGCTGCTGATGACCGGCGAGGAATGGAGTAGCCTGGCCGGTGGCCTGGAACAGCGCGCCCGCCTGATCAATGCCCTGCTCGCTGATCTGTATGGCCCGCGCCTGAGCATCCGCCGTGGCTGGCTGCCCCCGGAACTGATCTACGCCCATCCCGGTTTCCTGCCTGCCTGCCACCGCTCGTTGCCCGACGGCTGCCGCTGGCTGACCTTCTACGGCGTCGATCTGGCCCGTGGCCCGGATGGCGTGATGCGCGTCTACGGCGACCGCAGCCAATCCCCTTCCGGCGCCGGCTATACCCTGGAAAACCGCATCATTCTGGCGCGCGCCCTGCCCATGCTGTACCGCGACGCACCCTTGCGCCGCCTGGCCACCTTCCTGGAAACCGAGCGCACCACCCTGGCCGGCATGGCCCGCCACAACCCCGACAACCCGCATGTGGTGCTGCTCACCCCCGGCCCGAACAGCCCGGTCTATTTCGAACATGCCTATCTGGCCAATTACCTGTCGCTGAGCCTGGTCGAAGGCGAGGATCTGGTGGTGCGCGATGGCCGGGTCTGGCTGAAAACCCTCGGCGGCCTGCGCCCGGTCGATGTCATCCTGCGCCGGGTCATCGATACCTTCTGCGACCCGCTGGAACTGCGCGGCGACTCGCTGCTCGGCGTGCCCGGCCTGCTGCAGGCAGTGCGCGGCGGCCACGTCGCCATCGCCAATGCCCTGGGCAGCAGCATCATCGAGAATCCCGGTCTGGCGGTGTTCCTGCCGCAGCTGTGCCAGCAACTGCTCGGCGAGGATCTGCGCCTGCCCTCGCTGCACACCTGGTGGTGCGGCAACCCCGACGAACGCAGCCACGTCCTGGCCCATCTCGATACCCTGGTGGTGCGCTCGATCCTGCCCAGCGGCCCGTATTGGGAAGGCACTCTGCTCGACAAGGCCAGCCGCGCCCGCCTCATCGAACGCATCCAGGCCGCCCCACACCTGTTCGTTGCCCAGGAACCGCCGCCGCTGTCCACCGCGCCGGTGCTGGACAATGGCCGCCTGGTGCCGCGTCCGGTGATGCTGCGCGGCTTTGCCGTTGCCGAGGGCGAGGGCTATCGGGTGATGCCCGGCGGCCTGGCGCGCATCTCCTCGGGACTCGATACCCTGCAGGCGGCGCTGCAAAAGGGCGGCATCAGCAAGGATTGGTGGGTACTGGCGCCGACTCCACAACGCCACGTCAGCCTGCTGCGGCAGAGCTACGGGCCGATCATGGCCACCCGCGACGGCAGCGACCTGCCCAGCCGGGTTGCCGATAACCTGTTCTGGCTTGGCCGTTACAGCGAACGCCTCGACGGCACGGCGCGCCTGCTGCGCGAAGCCTGCGGCCGGCTGCTGGAATGGGAACAGGACAATACCGACGAGCGTTGCCTCGATGACCTGCTGGAAGCGCTGGATATCGCCGTGCCGCCGGTGGCCGAATCACCACGGGCGCGCTTTTTCACCCTGCGCCAGGAACTGCTCAACCTGATCATCGACACCGAAGCGCCGGGCGGCCTGCCGCAACTGTTCAGCGGCCTGCTGCGCACCGGGCGCACGGTGCGCTCACACCTCGGCGATGACAGTTGGCGCCTGCTCAATCGCCTGCAGCAGCGCATCCTCGAACCGCCCTCCGGACTCGGCGCCCGGCAGGCCCGCGATCTGCTCGAAGATCAATCGATCCTGCTGGCGGCGTTCTGCGGCCTGAACAACGAAACCATGCCCCATCATCAGGGCTGGATGTTCTTCGACATTGGCCGCTATCTGGAACGGGTGCTGCGCACCCTGGATCTGTTCAAGCTGGCTTTTATCACCGCGCGCAATCCCGGCCTGCCGCTGTGGGAAGTGGTGCTGACCATCACCGACAACATGACCGCCTACCGGCGCCGCTATCGTTCAGCATTGCACCCGACCGCCATCATTGACCTGCTGCTGTTCGACGAGGGCAACCCGCGTGCGGTTGGCTATCAGCTCTATCGGCTGCAGCGCAATATTGGCCGGCTGCAGCGCCCGAGCAGTTCGCCCTATCGCAGCGCCGAGGAGCGCCTGATCCTGGAATCGCTGACCATCCTCCGCCTGGCCGACATCGAAGCACTCGCTACCCTGTCCAATGACAGCACCCGCTCCAGCGCTGAACTGACCCGGCTGCTCGATGCCCTGCAAGTGCCGCTGCTGAAACTGTCCGATGCCCTGACCCACAGCCACTTCAGCCATGCCGAGGTTCCGCGGCAACTGATCACCATGTAGCCGAGGCCCAGCGCCGCCGCCATGAAGTACGCCATCACCCATCACACCGCCTACACCTACAGCAGCGGCGTGGCCCTATGCCACAACGAAGCGCGGCTGCTGCCACGGGAAACGCCCTGGCAACACTGCGGCCTGAGTCAGGTGATCATTCAGCCGCGCCCGGCGCTCTCAGCGGAACGGATCGATTTCTTCGGCAACCGGGTGCTGTATTTCGCCGTTCAGGATATTCATCAGCGCCTGGAAGTCTCGGTCGCTACCCGGGTACAGGTGCTTGATAACCGCCCGTTCGCACCCGACAGCCCGTCGCCCGCCTGGGAACAGGCGCGGCAACAACTGCACGAGGACAGCGATGCGGACATGATTGAGGCGCGCCAGTTTGTGCTGAACTCGCCGTTCGTGGCCAGCGCGGCTGCATTTCGCGACTACGCCAGCGCCAGCTTCACCCCGGAGCGGCCGCTGCTGGAGGCGATGGCCGATCTCAACCGGCGCATCAATCAGGAATTTACCTACGATCCGCACTTCACCACCGTGGCCACGCCACTGCGTGAGGTGCTCAAGGAGCGGCGCGGCGTCTGCCAGGATTTTGCCCATCTGGCCATTGCCTGCCTGCGCTCGCTGGGCCTGGCGGCGCGCTATGTCAGCGGCTATCTGGAAACCCTGCCACCGCCCGGTCAACCGCGTCTGGTGGGCGCCGATGCCTCGCATGCCTGGCTGGCCATCTATGTGCCCGGCGTGGGCTGGGCCGAATACGATCCGACCAATAACTGCATGCCCGGTGAGCAGCACATCACCCTGGCCTGGGGGCGCGACTATGCCGACGTTGCCCCGCTCAAGGGGGTGATGACCGGCGGTGGCTCGCACACCCTGGAGGTGTCGGTCGATGTCGAGCCGCAGGAAACACGCGCAACGCCACCGGATGCGACAGCCGCCGCGACTGCGGTCACTGCGGCCATTGCGGCTACTGCGGGCACCGCGGCTACGCCTCCTTGATCCGCACCGCCAGCACGTCGCAGGGCGCGCCGTGCAGCACGGCGTTAGCGGTCGAACCCAGCAGCAGCGCCAGACCATGGCGGCCATGGCTGCCGACCACGATCAGATCAACCGCATGCTCGACGGCCGCGCCGAGAATGCCTTCCTTGGTCGAGGGCGCGTTGACCACCCACAGCCCGGCATCGGCGGCACCGAGACGCGCGGCCAGAGCCGCCAGCGTCGTCTGTGACTCCTGCAGCAGCTTGGCATCGGGCAGTTCCGGCAGCACCGGCAGCAGCTCGTAACCGCCACCGAGGCTGATATTCAGGTCTTCCACCACGTGAATCAGGCTCAGCCGCGCCCCCTGCAGGCGGGCAATCGCGCAAGCCTTGGCTCCAACCTGCAGGGCGTCTTCGGAAAAGTCAGCGGCAAACAGCACATGTTGATAGCTCATCAGGATTCTCCGAGTTGCCTGGATTCCCGCCTATGCGGGAATGACAGCCAGGCCACGCTACTTGCAGTGTAGAGCCTGGACCGGCGCCGTGGCGCCTGTTGCTCACGGCGCAGCCGCCTCCAGCGCGCCACGCAGAAATTCGCGGGTCTGCTCCTGGATCGGATCATCCGCCGGCAGGCGGCGCTGCGCTTCACGCAGGGCGCCAATGCCGAGTTTGATCTGCACCAGCCCCAGATTATGCAGGGTGCGCACCTCATCGCGGCGGCGCAGCGCCTCGCGATAGGCCCGCTCGGCGGAATCCAGCCGGCCCTGCTCGGCATACAGATTGCCCAATTGAAACCAGGGCTCGGCATCGCCCGGACGCGCCCGCGTCAATTGCAGGTAATAGCCCTCGGCGACATCCCAGCGCCCGGTTTCCACCGCCTGGCGGGCGCGCTCCTCGATGAAGGCGGAATCCGCCGGCGGTCGGGGCGTGGCAGGTGCGGGTGCAGTAAGCGCAGGAGACGTTGCTATGGATGCAGGCGCAGATGGAGACGGTGGCGCATTCAGATTGGCACAGCCGCTCAGCGCCAGGACACAGACCACGCCGGCCACATGCTGCCTATCCCGCCGTGCCATAACGCCGCACTACGTATTCATCGACGATGCGCTGAAAGTCGGCCGCAATGGTTTCGCCCTTCAGGGTTACGGTCTTCTCACCATCGACATACACCGGCGCCACCGGAATTTCACCCGTGCCCGGCAGGCTGATGCCGATATTGGCCTGTTTGCTCTCGCCGGGACCGTTGACCACGCAGCCCATCACCGCCACCTTCAACTCCTCGACGCCCGGATAGCGGCTGCGCCAGGCCGGCATCCGCTCACGCAGATAGGCCTGGATATCCTGCGCCAGATGCTGGAAATAGTCGCTGCTGGTACGGCCACAGCCGGGACAGGCCACCACCGCCGGCGTAAAGGCGCGCAGGCCCATTGATTGCAGAATTTCCTGAGCAACCTGCACTTCCTGACTGCGGCTGCCACCCGGTTCCGGGGTCAGGGAAATGCGAATGGTGTCGCCAATGCCCTCCTGCAACAGCACCGCCAGCGCCGCAGTCGAAGCCACGATGCCCTTGCTGCCCATGCCGGCTTCGGTCAAACCCAGATGCAAGGGATAGTCGCAGCGCGCCGCCAGCTTGCGATACACCGCGATCAGATCCTGCACGCCGCTCATCTTCACCGACAGGATGATACGGTCATGGCCCAGGCCAATCTCCTCAGCGCGCTGCGCGCTTTCCAGCGCCGACACGATCATCGCCTCGTGCATGACCTCGACAGCAGGCCGTGGCATGGGCAGGCGGGCGTTTTCATCCATCAGCCGTACCGCCAGTTCCTGATCCAGACTGCCCCAGTTGACGCCAATGCGCACCGGCTTGGCATAGCGGCAGGCCATTTCCACGATGGTGGCGAACTGCTCATCCTTCTTGCGGCCGCGCCCGACATTGCCCGGATTGATGCGGTACTTATCGAGCAGTTCGGCGCAGGCCGGATATTTGCTCAGCAGACGATGCCCATTGAAATGAAAATCGCCAATCAGCGGCACCTGCACGCCCTGGGCATCCAGCGCCTCGCGGATGCGCGGCACGGCAGCAGCGGCTTCCTCGGTATTCACGGTGATCCGCACCAGCTCGGAACCGGCCCGCGCCAGTTCAGCAACCTGGTTGGCAGTGGCGACCGGATCGGCGGTGTCGGTATTGGTCATCGACTGCACCACAATGGGCGCATTGCCGCCCACCGTGACAGTACCCACGCGCACAGCGACACAGGGCCGGCGCGATAAAGAGGATGCAGCGGAACTCATGGGTATCTCATAAATTATCAGTAGGTTTTCGTCATTCCCGCGTATGCGGGAATCCAGCGATTATCCTGTTTTCGTCATTCCCGCGTATGCGGGAATCCAGCGCTGCACTGCACTGCCGACTGGATACCTGCATTCGCAGGTATGACGAATAAAGAATTCTGGCCTTTGCCAAGCGGTGCGGGAGAGGATGCGCCCTCACCCCAGCCCTCTCCCGCTGGGAGAGGGAGCCGATGCGCCTTTTCGTCATTCCCGCGTATGCGGGAATCCAGCGATTATCCTGTTTTCGTCATTC
>DAITNL010000171.1:0-6872 GCA_036834665.1 Candidatus Competibacteraceae bacterium
GTAGTTCTCGCGACGGGCTAACAGAGTATCGGGGTCGGACTTCTCGGATTGTTCCGCGTAGGGTTCGCCGAGGGTCAGGTTGATAAATGCGCGCAGGCGTAACGGGTCACTCTTGCAGCGCAGCCAATCAGAGACGATGCCGGACCATGTCTGCTGCGGGCTGTAGGCCGTCCATATCTTAAAGGCGACGGATTTCGGTGGCGGCAGCATCTTGCCGGCGCCGTCCCAGAATCGCATGTCGGCATCAAACCAAACACCGGTATCGTCCTGCCAGCGTGCGCCGGACTCGGCATCCCAGACCCGCAGGTAGTCGGACTGTATGAACAGCGTGCCGCACTGGGCGCAGAGATAGGCAGCAGTCTCGGGGTTGTTGTCGAACCACTTGAATCCGTGCGGCGCATCCTTGCCGCCCCATTCCAGCGGCTGCAGCGTCCTGCAGTGCGGGCAGGGGATGTGATAGCGAAAGGTCAGCTCGGCATGGATCGCGCGGGCGGTGATGAGCGAGGTATCGGCGATGCGTGGCGTGGACCCGCAAATCATCTTGGGGAATGGAGCGCCTTCAAGGCGTTTGGATACAAGAGCGTCGGGCGTGCCTTCGGATTCTACATCAGGGTCGAATCCGTCCAGCTCGTCTATGTATGCGACATCAATCGACAGGCGTCGGTAGTTCTTCGCTGAGCGGCCACCCCGAATATGCAGGATGGAAGTCAGGAAGGTTTTTTGCTGGAAGGTATTGTGCTTGCTGCGGCTATTCCACCACGGAAAGATGGACTGCATTGCCGTGCAGTCGCGGATAAAGGTGTCCAAATCAGTCTTGCACCACGACGTTGCGTCCTCATCAACCGGCTGCCAGACGGCCTGATTACGCTTCTTGTGATGCGCCATGTACCCCATACAGGCCAGAATCATTTTGCTGTAGCCGACTCGCGCCGACTTCAGCAAGGTGATCTCCTGAATATCGTCGTTGCTCATGCAGTCCATCATGCCGACCTGGTACGGGTAGGCTTCCCATGGCCCCTGCACATAGCTGGACTCAGCAGACAGATAGAAGTGCTGCGCAGCCCACTCGCTCAGCCGAATCGGCAGCGGCTGCTCAAGTGCCTTCAGTGCACGTGAGACTGTCGCTTCCAGATTGACTCGCGTTACTGGCGCCAGTGTCGAGGCGGACAGAGGCGGCCGCGTTGCGGGCTTTAGCGATTTCTTTGCGGATGATTTCAAGGTCGGCGGCATTTAGTTGTGGAAGACGACGCTTGAGTTTTGCGGGGAGCGTTTCCAGAGTCGCGCCAATCTGGCTGCAGACTGACGATAACGCCCATTCCAGGACGTTAATCGGCGCAAGTTCGCCCAAAAGTTGCTGTTCTTTGAGCTTCTTTAGCGCAGTGTCGGCCTGCAGGTTTAATGCGCGCTCTCTCTCCAGGTCCAGCGAGTCTTCCTGTTGTGTCCACTGTCTTTTCAGCCAGCGGCCAAATTCGGCAGGGTCGTACTGGGCTTTGTTGCCGCGCCCCCTGCCGCCCGAAATCATCGGTAGCGGGTCGAGTGAGTCGCGCTGTCGGCGACTGACCGTCATGCTCGACATGCCCATGATTGCGGAAACCTGGTCCTGATCTAGCGGCGTGATATCATTCATTAAAAAACAGTCACTTATGAAATGTCGCAAGCGCGTCGATGTTGGGCCTCAAATTACCCATTCCTTGAAAAAAAATCGCAGAGTCCCCTATTCGTTACACTTCAATCAAACTACCGCGCAGTTTCAATTGCTCGTTGCACTGCCGCCGCCATTGCGTCTGGCAGTTCCGCTTGTGCTGTTCGTTCGGCGACACCACGCCAATCAAACCGCGCGCGATAGATTACCTTGGGAACAAATAACAGAATCGCATCGATAGCGTACATGCCACCTTTATCCTGGCGGAGATACACGCCGGGATAAAGGTGGCGATTGCGAGCGCGCCCCTCTCCCCACGGCGCAACGGCGAACACCTGGATTCCCTTTCGCTCCAATTGGTTTTTTCTTTTGCTGGTCTTTTCCGCTCGGTTCTGCGCCGCGCCCTGCGATGACCATGTCATTGCGTTCAGCCATGACAGCAACTGTATCCACCACGCGCCGGACAGATTCCCGTACTGATCGAGCGGCGTATCAGGCGCAGGCACCGCAAACCAGCCTGGTGGCAACACGCCGATCTTATTCAGCCGCTTCTCAGCGCTACGCAGCAACCGGCTGCCTCCTTCCACATGCGGCGCGATGATTTGCTCATAGGCGCCCGACGACGTGAACCGACTGAACCCGGTGTTATTGCCATACATGTCCTTGATGCCTTCGGGTGTACCGACAACCGCGCTCAGGTTTTGCTTGGTCGCTTTCGCGATCGCAACCTGCCGAACCAGCCACGGCGTCGGCCTATCAAAGACCGATGTCATCTCCGCCTGCAATGCGTCCTTGACCTTGAACGCCGTGCTGTTGATCGCCGTCATCATCGCATACGGCATCTGCTCCTCGGCCAGGTTCGCTAAGGCGCTGCGCACGCTGTCAATGCTGCGAACATCAAGAGCAATCACTTTCCCTCCCATTCCTTCCCGGTGACAATCATGTGAATGATGCGCGGCGCACGACTGGCTACCTGTCGCGCCCACAGGGACTTCTTGAGACTCTCGCCGGCCAGCACATAATCCTCGGCATTCATTGCCGCGAGGAATCGCTCGAAGCCCTTCAGTTTATAGCCCAGGTTGAAGGTCAGATTCAGCAGCGCTCTCTGTCGGACATCAGAGAAATTCCGCCAGCCGGGGAGAATCGTGTTGAGCTTGTTTTCTGCGTCCACGATATCGCCGATCAGGTAATCCAGGCACTGCGCCTCAGTGATTTTCTTGCGCGGCTCATTCGGCAGCAGCAGGTGTCCGACACCCACCGTCCAGTTGCCGAGCGTGTCGCGATACGGCGCCAGCCGCTTGCCCTCATCGCGGATCAGTTCGCGGCGCAGCGCGTCCTCGTCGTAACTCATGCGCCTGTGCTCCCAAAGCCATCCGCACCGCGTTCCGTGCCGGGCAGTTCATCCACCTCGGTGATATGTGGAAATGTCGGCTGAATCACGAGCTGGGCAATGCGCATGCCGCGCAGCACCTCGAAGCGTTCGGTGGCGTTATTCACCAGCAGCACCCGCACCTCGCCGCGATAGTCGGCATCGATGACCCCGGCGTCGGTGGTGATGCCGCGCGTGGCCAGGCCGGACCGTGGCCAGACCAGCCCAGCCAGGTGCGACGGAATCGCTACGGCAACGCCGGTGCCGACCAGCCGCCAGTAGCCCGGCTCGATCAGTACATCCTCGTCGGCGTACAGGTCCAGCCCGGCAGCAAACGCGCTGCCACGGGTCGGCAGGATGGCGGTTTCGGTCAGCCGTTTTACGAACGTCGTCATGCAGGAGTCTCCGTGTGCTGCGTGAATGCCTCAAATTCGCCCGCTAACGGCCATTGCTGGCACGAACGCGCGCCGGTAATAGTCAGGTAGCGGGTAGGTGTTTTCATCGCCTAGAAACGGTCAGGAGGTGGTGGCGCCCGATAGGCATCGGCCAGCTCATCCGCCGTCCAGCCACGGGTCATCGCGTCGGCCAGCGCCTCGGTCTGAAAAGCCCAGGTCTTTCGGCACCAGTCGTTGCGCTCGGCAGCGACTTTCATCGCGGCCTTGAGGGCGGGAGGGAAGCTGGCGTAGAGGGTGCGGGGGTCGGATTCAACTCGCGGCGCTGGCGTCTGCTCGCCAAAAAACAGCTCGGCAATTTCGTTCGGAACATCCATCACATATCCCCCGAATAAGCCAGGTACCGGCTAACTTCGTGGCCGCTATGACCGCGGTACTGCAGCGATTCCGGGTCGAACCACAGCCAGATTTCACCCTCCCATCCGGTGTGGCGCTGCTTCGATACGATGAGCGCGGCATCCGGTTTGTCCTCGAGCCCCGGTTCCATGCCGACCCCGTCAGCAGCCGCAACGGCGCGCTTGTTTTCCTTCGGCTTGTTGCGCCAGACCGTAATCACGTTGTCCACCATGTCGGTGATGGCGCCGGTGCCCTTCACGTCCATCTTGCCGGGTGGAGTGTTTTCGTCGTTGCCTTTGCGCGCATGGCTGACCAGATGCACATGCACCCCGTGCTGATGCGCGAAGTCCACCAGCCGCTCAACAATGGCTTTCTGGCCGTTGTAGTCATCTTCCGCCAGGCCGCACTTGGCGAGACTGTCCACGACGAAGTGGCGAATCTGGTAGCGGCGGGCGGCGTAGCCGAACACCTCCAGGATGCGATCAACCTTGGCCGTCCCGACCAGGTCGAATAGCCAGAGCTTGTCCTGCAGCCACTGCATGCAGTGCCTGACGTAGCCCTGAGAGGGCTGCTCAAGGCCGGTGATTTGCCGCACTAGACGCCAGAGGGTACGAGCCGGCGGCATCTCCATCGAGGCAATGCACATCCGCTCACCTGCAGCCAGCGCATGTGCGCAAACGTGGTTCAGGACCAGCGACTTTCCGTGTCCCGAGTAGCCAGCCCAAACCGTCACCTCGGCGGCGCGGAACATGAGCTTGTCGCCAACCTTCGCCCAGGGCGTATCCAGTCCCCTGGGTGCGTCAGGCGCCGGAAAAAACTCATGCAGTACCGCGCCGAGATACTCGCCTGCGGATTTCAGTTCCGCCGGGTCGAGGGTTCTTGCGGACATGATGCAGCGAGAGAAATCAGCCTGCGTGAATCCAGCAGCCAGACAGGCGTTGGCGTCCTTGTGTGGCAACTCGACCAGCCGGCAGCGTTCCGCGCCCAGGCGCTTGACGATTTCCGCCGCGCCTTCCTGCCCCGGACCGTCCATGTCCATGCTGATCAGCACGGTGTCGAATCGCTGCAGGTGGTCGTAGTCGCTTTCGATCCAGTTCTGCTTAGCGCCGCCACCGCCGCCCATCGGTACCGACATGGCCGGAATGCCGAACTGGTGCCAGGTCATGGCGTCGATCTCGCCTTCGCAAATCACCACGGCGCGCGCCTTTGCTGGCACCGCATGCCAGCCGAACAGGCAGGGCTCGGTGCCGCCTTCCTGCATTGTGAACTTCTTGCCGTCCGTGCCGCGCTCGACCGCCAGGTATTTGCAGTTCAGCAGTTCGCCGTCGCGCAGGTAGGGGAACAGGATGGTGCCGGGATTGTTCTTGAGTTGCGGAAAGCGCAGCGAGCCGGGCTGCTCGGCGACCTTGAACGCGGCCAGCGTCGTTGCCGTCAAGCCACGCGACTTCAGGTAGGCCATCACCGGCCCATCAGGATTCAGCCGTTGAGTTTCCTTGGGCCGGTCCGGGCGGCGGTAGGCTTTCTTGGGCTGGCTGCTCTTGCCGTCGAGCGTCACGCCTAGCCAGCTCGCGGCCTCGACCATGGCCTGCCGCAGGTCGGTATTTCGTGCGGCGCACCACAGGTCGAGCAGATCACCGCCGCTCTGTCCGGTCGCAAAATCCGACCAGACGCCGGCCTTATCGCCAGAAATCCTGACCTTCAGGCTGTCTCCTGCATCGCCGGCCAGGCTGCCCGCCACGAACTCATTCCCGGCACGCTTGCCATTCGGCAGCAGGTATTTGGCGACATCTCCAGCGCGGGTTACCAACCGCTCGCTGAGCTGTGTGGGTGTCATAGCACGTTGCCCCGACCCAGCGCGCCGCCCACTACGGCGAGCTGCGGCCTGTCGTATTTGGTTTCCGGCTTGGCAATCAGCCCTGTCCAGCCGTTCATCACGCACAGGTCAATCACTCTGGAGGGGTCATGGCCTTCGTTGCGCAAGGCTTCCAGTTTGGAAATCGCCAGCTCTGCCGCTTTCGCAGACATCGGCTTGCGGATCGCCTTGCGGTGATCGACGTAGGTTTGCCAGGCGCTTGCCGAAAGCCAGTCAGGAATCGACGTTGCGGCGGGCGCTTCAGCGCCAACTCTTTTTTCTTTTTTCTGTTCCTGTTTCTGCTTCTGTTCCTGCTTCTGGCTTCGGAGGGGCTTGGAAGGACCTTCGGAGGGGCTTGGTGTTTTTGGGTCTTCGATGTGGAACGACTCGCGGTACCTTTCGATAAAATACGTTTTAATTCCTATATTTGGAATCCGCGATAGCTCGTTGCGAACACCGATGACCTGCTTATCGCTGGGCTTGATTTGCTCGCCGATTTGAAATTTTGCCATTTCGCACACCCACACCCATTCCGACTCCATGTCGTAGGTGCAAAACATCCCTTCGGAGAGCCTTCGAAGGGCCTTCAAAGCCCCTTCCTCAGAGACTCCAGTGTCGGACACGATGTAAGCGATTGGGCAGTAGTACAAGCCGAGCATGTTGGCGTGCTGGCTACTCATGAGGTACAGCGCAACGACCTGAGTTTCGGGGTCGTGGCGGAGCATGCGTCCGGTTTTTCCGGTCCAGAAGGCGGGAGATATTTTGCTGTAGTCCCTCATGGCCGCTCTCCGTGCTCAAAGCGGGCTTCAAGGCGACTACGGAATCTGTAGCTTTTGTATCGGGTTTCGATTGGTTTGATACGGTGTACAACTGGGGCGGGGATACTACTCATAGCGAGGCTCCTAACTGAAACCGGAGACCGCCAGCACTGCTGTCAAACAGATGGTGGCGGGGTCTTGTAGGGTTGACAGACCGGCCAGTTAGGACGCCGGCAGGCTTTGCAGCCTCCCTACGCAACCCGCCATTGAGGAACTTCTGGCGTAAAAAAACGCCAATGGTGGCGCTGGTGCGCCTAACGTGCTTCGGGCTGTCAACCCCGACCCATGCTGCTGCACAGGCACCCCAATCATAGTCCACTCTTCCAATTTTTTCAACCATCACCCAATCCGTCCGCGATTCGCATGTGCCGTATTCATCGCCGATGGGCACAGCATGTCGAGC
>DAITNL010000172.1:0-1453 GCA_036834665.1 Candidatus Competibacteraceae bacterium
GCTGTGGGAAGGCGCGATCCAGTTGCTGGCCCGCTGCAGCCGTGCATGGCTGAGCGATGGCGGGCGCGGCGGCGGCGGCGCGCTGGCTCAGTGGCTGGCACTGGGCAGTGGTGCGCTGGCGCTGGGATTGGCAAAGTTGAGCGCGCTGGGATTGCTGGTCTGGTCCTTTGCCCAGCGCTGGACCTTTCCCGAGGCCTGGCCAGCACAGTGGACCCTGGCGCATTGGCGCAGCCAGTTCGACAGCCTGACGGCGGCGACCGGTAACACGCTCAGCATCGGCGTGGCGGCGACCGGACTGGCGCTCCTGCTGGTCATAGCCTGCCTGGAGCAGGAACAGCGCCAGCGGCGTGCGGTGAGCGGACGCAGCCTGTGGCTGCTCTATCTGCCCCTGCTGGTACCGCAGGTGAGCTTTCTATTCGGGGTGCAGGTGTTGCTGGCGGGCTGGGGTCTGGAGGGTCACTGGCTGGCGCTGCTGTGGACCCATCTGCTGTTTGTACTGCCCTATGTATTTCTGTCGCTGGCTGATCCCTGGCGGGCATTCGACCAGCGCTACGCACAGAGCGCGCGGACGCTGGGCGCTGGACCGACGCGGGTGTTCTGGCGCATCAAGCTGCCGCTGCTGAGTGGTGCGGTGGCGGTAGCGGCGGCGGTGGGTTTTGCGGTCAGCGTGACGCAGTATCTGCCGACCGTGTTCGCCGGTGCGGGCCGCTACACCACCCTGACCACCGAAGCGGTCGCCCTGACTTCCGGAGCCAACCGCCGCCTGATCGGCGTTTACGCAGTAGCGCAGACGCTGTTGCCGCTGCTGGGCTTTGCTCTGGCCCTGATGCTGGCACACCGGGAGCGCCGGCGATGAATCTGGTGCTGGACCGTGTGTGCATTCACCTGGCGGAGCGGGCCCTGTTCGCGCCACTGGATCTGAACCTTGCGCCCGGCGCCATCGTGACCCTGATGGGGCCGAGCGGTTGCGGCAAATCAACCCTGCTCAGCCACCTGTGCGGCATCCTGCCAGCGCCGTTTCGCGCTATGGGCACGGTGTCTCTGGGCACGCGGCGACTGGATGGACTGCCGCCGGAACAGCGCCGCGTCGGTATTCTTTTTCAGGATGCGCTGCTGTTTCCCCATCTGAGCGTGGCGGAGAATCTGGCCTTTGGTCTGCCCTGCGGCCTGAGTCGTGACGAACGGCGGCGGCGGGTTGCCGCAGCGCTGGGCGAGGCCGATTTGACTGGGCTGGGTGAACAGGCCCCGGCAACCCTGTCCGGCGGACAACGGGCGCGCGCGGCGCTGCTGCGCACCCTGCTGGCCGAACCGGCGGCGCTGCTGCTGGATGAACCCTTCGCGAAGCTCGACACCACCCTGCGCGGACGGATGCGCAGCTTCGTGTTCACCCATGCCCGCGAGCGGGGCCTGCCCACCCTGCTGGTCACGCACGATCCGGCCGATGCCGACGCGG
>DAITNL010000172.1:1463-6832 GCA_036834665.1 Candidatus Competibacteraceae bacterium
CTGCGGGCGGTCCGGTGCTCAGCCTGAGCGCGCCGGCCGCTGGCCGCTAATGGCGCGCGTTCGGCGGCCCCGGTGGCAGCTCGCGAAAGGCCGGAAATGCTTCGCCGTTCTCGGCAGCATCGGTTCCGCCCATGATCTCCTCGGCCAACCGGGCAAAATCGGCCGGCTCGTCGTACAGCAACTGCTCATAGCGCAGCGGATCCCAGCACTCGATGCGGTTGGCATAGGCGAGCAGGATCACGGCTTCGCTGATACCGGCATAGTCGAGCAGTCGGCGCGGCAACAGCAGCCGACCGCTGCCGTCCAGCTCCAGTTCGGTTGCGCCACGATGGAAATAGCGGACGAAATCGCGGTTCTTCTTCACGTACAGGTTGAGACGGTTGAGCTCGGCGCTGATGCGCTGCCACTCGGTGAACGGATACAGCACCAGATGCGGCTCAAAGCCACGATTGACCACCAGCCGCCCCGCTGCCGCCGCTGGCAACTGCTTGCGCAGCGCAGCCGGCAAGGCGATGCGCGCCTTGCTATCCAAGCGGCATTCAAATTCACCGAGCAGCACGGTCATCACTCAATCAGGACCGAGGCTGCAGCCCTGGTAAAACTGATAGTCATTACGCCCACCCTGTTTAGCGCGATACAAGGCCTGATCCGCACACTCGACCAACCCGTTCAGATCGCCAGCATCATCGGGAAACAGCGCGATGCCGACACTGGCGCTGATGAGAATTTCGTGACCCAACAGCAGAAAAGGCCGCTTCAGGATCTCCAGAATCTGAGCCGCCACACGCTGCACCCCGGCGAATCCCGCCAGACCGGTCAGGGCAATGATGAACTCGTCACCGCCCAGCCGCGCCACGCAATCACTGGAACGCACGCAGGCCTGCAGACGCCGTGCCACCTCGTACAGCAGACGATCGCCGGCGGCATGGCCGTACTGATCATTGACCGGCTTGAAGCGATCCAGATCAATGAACAATACCGCCACGCGCTGATCACCGCAGCAGGCATGTTCAATGGCGCGCCGCAGCTGTTCGATGAACGCGGCGCGATTGGCCAGCCCGGTCAGGGCATCGTGACTGGCCAGATATTCCAGACGCTGCTCGGCCTGCTTGCGGGTGGTGATATCGCTGAAAATGGCCATGTACTGGCTTGGACGGTTATGCGCGTCGCGAATCGCCGCGATACGCAGCCAGGCCGGATAGGTCGAACCGTCCTTGCGATGGGTCCAGATCTCGCCCTGCCACTCGCCGCGCGCGTACAACTCGCCCAGCATGCGCGCGTAGAAATCCGGCTCCTCGCGCCAGTGAAACAGGCCGTGGCAACTGCGCCCGCGCATTTCCTCGGTGGTGAAGCCAGTGATTGCGCTAAAGGCCGGATTGACCTTGAGGATGGTATGCGCCGGATCGTTGGCAGCCACCACGATACCCTCGGGGCTGAACTCCAGAGCCTTGGCAGCCAGCGAACGCTCGGTCTCGTGACGCCGCTGCGTGCTGATATCGTGAAACACGGTCACCGCACCGACCAGCTGCTCGCCCTCGTACAGCGGGTTGACCCGGTAGGCCACGGTGACCGGGTGGCCCTCGCGATGCCAGAACAGACTCTCGTCGCTGCGATAATGCACACCCAGCCGGGCGCTCTGCCGCAATGGACACTGCTCGGGTGCCAGCGGCGCATCGCCCGCAGTGTTCTTGAACAGCACGCCGATATCACTGCCCAGCAGTTCCGCCGCGCTCCAGCCGAGCATCTGTTCAGCCTCGGCGTTCATGAAATGCAGGCGGGCCTCGGTATCGATCACCAGCAGGCCCTCGCTGAGCTGCGCGGTGATATCGCGCAGGCGCTGCTCACTGCGCCGCAACTCGCGCACGCTGCGAGTCCGCCCCAGAGCAGCCGCAGCACGGATACGCAACAGCGCCGCCTGCGCCGGCCAGACCAGGCCATCACTAGCCCCAGCCGCGAAGGCCGCCTCCAGCAGGGCCGGATCATCACTCGCGCCCAGCACCAGCACGGCGGCATCCCGCATCCGGGCATCGGCACGCAGCCGTCGGCACAGGGCCAGACCCTCGCCATCTGGCAACTGCGCGGCCAGCACAAACAAAACCGGCTCGACAGGCATCGGCGTCACTGTCGCACCGTTCAGGATCATCCGCTCCACCTCGGCGATGCTGCCGGCTTCGCGCACTCCGCCCGGCAATAACCCCTCCAGCAACGCCGCTTGGGCGCGGCGCGCCGTCTGTGACGGCTCGACAATCAGCACCACCTGCTCAGCGGTATCCCGCGCGGCTGGGCGGAAATCGTCGTCCTCATACTTCTGCATCCCACTCCTCCGGTGATTGCTCTTTACGCATCACTTATATTTTTAGTGCATGTGTTCTTGAATATGACATTTGCAAACTTAACTCAGCTTCAATCGCGACGCTTCGCCTGGCCTGTCAAGGCTGGGCATGCAGCGCACGGCAACCAATGGACACTACCGCCGGCTTTCAGCCACGATCAAGGCGCTCAATATTTCCTTATCAGCGCCAGTCGTCTTTCCTTATCATGGCGTCATTCGTCTGCTCGGCACCGGCTGGCCACGAACCCTTCCCGCCCATCCCGTCACAGTGAATATGCCCCATGAACTGCATGCCAAGACTCCTGCTCACCTGGCTGTTAGCCGCTCTGCTTGTCACGGTGCTGCCTGCGGGTGCCGCTACCGAGCAGCCTAAAAACTCCAACCAGCGCAAAATCGCCCTGGTGATGAAGGCCCTGTCGAATCCGTTCTTCTTCAAGATGGAAGCCGGCGCCAAGGCCTACGCCAGCGAACACGGGCTGAGTCTGGAAGTGTTCGGCACCGAGATGGAAACCGACATCGAACATCAGGCCGGCATCATCAACAACCTGATCGCGCGCAGCTATGGCGCCATCGTCATTGCCCCGGCCGACTCGCGCAAGCTGGTCCCGATCCTCAACAAGGCCGCCAGCCAGGGCATCGTCATCATCAATATCGACAACCCGCTTGATCAGGACGCCCAAGCTCAGTATGGCATCTCCATTCCATTTGTCGGCTCCGACAACGCCAAGGGCGCGGCGCTGGTAGGCAGCTACATCCGCACCAAGCTCAAGGGCAAGGGCAAGGTGCTGGTGATCGAAGGAATTCGCGGCGCCAAAAACAGCGAACTGCGCAAGACCGGCTTCATCCAGGCGCTCACCAGTGGCAACGCCATCGAAGTCATCGATACCGTCAGCGGCAACTGGCAAACCGAGGATGCCTTCACCGCGATATCAGCGCTGCTGGAAAAAAACAGGGATATCAATGCCATTTTCTGCGCCAATGATCAGATGGCGCTCGGCGCGTTGCGGGCGCTCGACCTGCGCCAGCTCACCGGCAAGGTCTGGGTCGCCGGGTACGACAACATCGATGAAGTTCATAACGAACTGCGCAATGGCCGCATGCACGCCACTGTCGAACAGCATCCCGAGCTGATGGGGCGCCATGGCGTCGAACTCGCCCACCGCTCCATGCAGGGGCAGAAAATTCCCACATATCAGGAGACCCCGCTGGATCTGATCGCCCATGAAAGCTTTGGCAAGCGCATCGCCCTGGCGCTGTCGGATTCGCAAAATCCCTTCTTCACCAGCCTGCTACAGGGGGCTCGCACCCAGGCAACCCTGCACGGCGTCGAATTGAGCGAAGCCGACGCCAGCAATGACGATGCCCAGCAGCTGGTAGCGCTACGCGGCTTTGTCGATAGCCACGTCGATCTGCTGATCGTCAATCCGACCAACGCCCAGGCGGTACGCCCCGGCATCGAGCTGGCCAATCGCGCGCGGATTCCGGTCATCACTGTCGATCGTCAGGCCGATGGCGGCCGGGTACTGGCCCATGTCGCGTCCGACAACATCGCCGGCGGCCGGCTGGCGGGCGCCTATCTGGCCAGTCGCCTGGACAGCGGTGGTACCCTAGCCGAATTTGAAGGCATTCCTGGCACCTCAGCCAGCTACGAGCGCGGCAAGGGATTCAACGAGGCCTTGGCCCGCAACCCCAAGCTGAACGTGGCGGTGCGCGAGGTGGCCAACTTCGACCGGGACAGCGCCCGCGACAGCATGGCGCGCCTGCTCGCAGAAGGCCGCCAGTTCGATGCCATCTTCGCGCATAATGACAACATGATCCTGGGCGTCATGGATGCACTGCAAAAGGCCAAGCCAGCCCACTACCCGCTGCTGGTCGGTTTCGATGCCATCCCCGAGGCGCGTCAGGCGGTGCGCGATGGGCAAATCAGTGCCACCATCGCCCAGAAACCCGAGCGGATGGGTGCGCTCGCCGTGGATCTGGCGGTCGCCGCCCTGCGACAGGAAACAGTGCCGGCCAATGTCCTGGTGGAACTGGACCTGATCACTGCCAGCGGCCGCTAGGCGCCATCGCGACCGGCGCGACGGCCCGATTCCTTGCAACCCGTAGCGAAGCTGCCATGTTCAGCACTGTCAAAACGCGCTTTCTCCTGATGGCCGGCCTGCTGTTCGTGCTGTTTGGCGGCAGCTATGTGGGCGTGGTCCTGTTTCTGGATGAGCTGTCCTCCAGCGCCCGCCGCGGCGAGCTGGCCACCCAGACCGACCGCGACATCCGCAACCTCGAACGGCGCTTTTGGGAAGTGCGTTTCTGGGAACAATCGGCGCTGTCGCAAAATCGCCCCGATGCTGAACAGCGCTTCGCCGTGCTACTCAACGAGGCCAAGGCCAGCATTCGCCAGCTCGACCCGCGCATTTCCGAGCTGCTGCCGCGCCATACCCTGGAACAGATCAACACCCTGCTGACTGATTACGAAAACGTCTTCAGCCAGCTCACCCAGCTCAAGACCCAGCAGCGCCTGAACAAGACCCGCTTCGATTCCAACTATCAGGTATTGGCCTCGACGCTGTTTTTCATCCCCGAGGCCAATGCTCTGTACAAACCGCTGTTCAACGTCAACCGCTTTCAGGAAGGCTATTTTTTCACCCGATCGCAGATCAAGTACGACAGCCTGAACCTGGCCTTTGACTCGCTGCTGCGTGAAATCGAACGCTCACCACTGCGCAATGACACCCGGCTCGACTCCTATATCACGCGCTACCAGGAGATGTTGCGCAGCGACTTCAGCCTGGACGAACAGATCCACGCCCTCAACAACCAGTTCGACGGCCTGACCCGCAATCTGGTGCTGCTGCTATCGAATGTCTCCGCTCAGGCCATTACTGCCTATCAGCAGGAAGGACAGGCCAGCCAGGCGATCCGCGCCCATATCCAGAATGCACTGCTGGTGTTCGCGCTGGTCATGTTCACCCTGTTTGGCCTGCTGATGCACTCGATGGCGCGCAAGATCGTCTGGCCGATCCGCGATATTTCCGAGGTTGCC
>DAITNL010000173.1:0-6819 GCA_036834665.1 Candidatus Competibacteraceae bacterium
CCACCGCACGCACTCTGCGCCGGCTGTGTCCACACTATGAACTGCATCTGGTGCGTCAGGCCGGGCACTTCTTCCCGCTCAGCCGGCCACGACGCCTGGCCCATGCCAGCCTGCGCTTCCTGGCGACCTGCACCGGGCTTGCCAACACCTTTGAACACCTTTTCGACGGCAGCGATCACGAGCATGAGCACGAGCATGAGCACGAGCACGAGCACGAACCCGCCTCGCTCCTGGCGAGCTTCTGAACCCGGTCCACCGGCAGGGCTGGCGGCGACCGATTTCCGGCGCATCGCCGCCCACGGCTTTGGCGATCCCTACAACGCCTACCCGCACTCGATGATCGCCTACAAGGGTGCCATCTATGTCGGCACCACCCGTGCCAATCTGTGCATGCTCAAGGTCTCGAAAATCCCCACCAAGTTCGCGGTCTGGCCGGTGGAATGCCCTGATCAGCTTTATGAACTGGACATGCGCGCCCAGATCTGGCGCTACGATCTGGACACTGCGGACTGGCGCGAAATCTACCGCTCGCCGCTGATCACCGGCAGCAAGGGCACAACCATTCCCCGCGACATGGGCTATCGCGGCATGGCGGTCTTTCAGGGCGAATCCGATCCCGAGCCGGCGCTGTACGTCTCCACCTATGCCTCAGCCGAGGGTCCGGGCGCCTACATCCTGCGCAGCGTCGATGGCGAACAGTTCGCGCCGGTCTCCAAGCCAGGCTTGCTGGAACTGCCCACCACCACCATCCGCACCCTGACCCCGTTCAAGGACCGCCTGTTCACCGCGCCCACCGGCCGTGCCGGCGGCAGTCCCAACGCCGCCGATATCGCCGTGATCTACGAGAGTCGCGACCCGATTCGCGGCGACTGGACCCCGGTCAACAGCCCCGGCTTTGGCGATCCCGACAATGCCGGCGTTTTTGAAATGGCCGCCTTTGGCGAGCATCTCTACGCCGGCACCATCAATTTCAAGCGCGGCTTCCAGCTTTGGCGCACCCGCGCCGCCGGCAACCCGCCTTATGACTGGGAATGCGTGCTGCGCGAGGGCGCCGGGCGCGGCCCGCTCAATCAGGGCGTGGTCAGCCTGGCCGCCTTCAAGGACGCGCTTTACATCGGCAGCGGCATCCAGAGCGGCGGCATCGACAGCGTGCACAAGGTCGGTCCTGCCGCGCCGGAACTGATCCGCCTGTCTGCCGATGGCCACTGGGATCTGCTGGTGGGCACGCCGCGCGACACCGCCGACGGTTACAAGCCGGCGCTATCCGGCTTCCGCCCCGGCTTTAACAACCTGTTCAACGGCTACTTCTGGCGCATGGCCGCCCACGACGGCTGGCTGTATCTGGGCACGCTGGACTGGAGCCGGATGCTCTCCTATGCCGACCGCGAGCGCTGGCCGGCCTGGTTCCGGCGCACGGTCGACCGCATCGGCCTGGAGAAGATCATCGAGCGCCAATCCGGCTTCGACCTGTACCGCAGTTTCGATGGTGATAACTGGCTGCCGGTGACCACCAACGGCTTTGGCAATCCCTACAACTACGGCCTGCGCACCCTAGTCTCAACGCCACACGGCCTGTTTGCCGGGACGGTCAATCCCTTCGGGCCACGGGTCGCCTGCCGCGAGCCGGGCGCGGACGGCTGGCAGTATCAGGACAATCCCAATGGCGGCCTGGAAATCTGGCTCGGCCAGCAACGCCGGGCCTGAGGAATACCCGATGGCCGCGCCGCCGCTGTTCATCCTCACCTGCATGCGCTCCTATTCCTCGCTGGTCAGCACCATGCTCGGCCAGCATCCCGAGCTGTATGGGCTGCCGGAGCTGAACCCGTTCATCGCCGACACGCTCGCCGGCATCCTGCGCAAGCTGCGCATCGTCCGTCCGCAAAGCCTGCACGGTCTGTTGCGCGCGGTGGCGCAGATCGAGTTTGGCGAACAGAGCGTAGCCTGCATCGAACAGGCACGCGACTGGCTGCACCGGCATGGCCACTGGACCGCCCGCGATCTGTTCGCACATCTGTCCGCCCGGATCGGGCCGCGCATTCTGATCGACAAGAGCCCCAGTACCGCGCTGAATCCGGTGCACCTGCAGCGCTTGCGGCACGCGTTTCCCGAAGCGCGCATCCTGCATCTGGTGCGCCACCCGCGCGCCACTTGCCAGTCGATCCACCAGTTACGGCAAAAGAGCAGCCGCGCTCAGCCGGATACCGTGCCCGGCGGCGCCGAACCTTCGCCGGAACAGCTCTGGTTACGCATCAACCGCACGATTGTCGCTTTCACCGCCACGCTGCCACCCAGTCAGAGCATGCGCATCCAGGGCGAGCAGTTATTAAGCGAACCGGAGATCTATCTGGGCCAGATCGCCGAATGGCTGGGACTCAGCAACGCCGCCGCCTGCATCGCCGCCATGCTGCACCCGGAAGAGTCGCCCTACGCCTGCATCGGTCCGCCCAATGCACTGTTCGGCAACGATCCCAATTTTTTGCGCAACCCGCACTACGCCAGGCGACCGATTCCACCGCAGCGATTGGATGGAGCGCTGGACTGGCCCGGCGATGCACCCGGGGGGTTTAGCGCCAACACCCGGGCGCTGGCCCATCAGTTCGGCTATCGCTAAGCTGTGTCAGCTTCAAGCACCACCCGGGCCGCGCCCGCCGCATGCGGTCCACTCACCAGAAGAGCATCATCATGATCCGCCATCGCCCACGCTTTCGATCCGCGCTTTCCGGCCGCCTGCTACCGCTGATGCTGACGCTCGGCCTTAGCCTGGGCCTGATCGCCTGCAATGAGAGTACGCCGCCGCCCGGCGCCAAGGTCGCGCCGGCGGTGCAGCAGCGCTTTCAGCAATTCGACCGCGATAACGATGGCCGGCTGTCACCGAGCGAACTGAACCGGCCGCGCCTGTTCCAGGCCGCCGACCGCGACAGCGACGGCTATGTCAGCCTGCAGGAAGCCAGCGACTACCTGCAGCAGCGCCAGAACACGCGGCGCGGCACGGAGAACCCGGCACCGGCGACCCGCATGGCCGCTGCCACGCCAGCAGACAGCGGATCGGCCACGCCCGCGCGGCGACGCGATGTCGGTGCCGGCATGATCGATGCCGGCAATGCTGCTGACAGCAGCGGACGCGGTATGCGGAACTTCGCGCCGGAGCAGAACGCGCTACCGGCTTCTGCATCGACCCGCGACCCCGATGATGACGATGGCGCGCCCGACAGCGGCCCCGGCGGCTATACGGGGTCCGATTCCGGACCGATGCGCATGGCGCGGGCCGGCGGACGGGCGACCGCTCTCGATGATGCGCCGGGTGTGCGCCGCTTCCTCAACCTGCCCTATGCAACCCTGCCCGGGGTTGATCCCAATCTGCTCAGCCTCGACCTGTACGCGCCTGCGACCGGCCAGAATCACCCGGTCATCGTCATGGTGCATGGCGGCGGCTGGCAGCGTGGCGACAAGGCCAACGCCAACGTTGCAGCGCAGAAGGTGCGCGCCTTCGTTGCCGCCGGCTATATCTTCGTCAGCGTCAACTATCGGCTATCGCCGGCGGTCAAGCATCCGGCCCACGTCCAGGACGTGGCCAAGGCCCTGGCCTGGGTCAATCAGAACATCAAGCGCTACGGCGGCAATCCAGGCCGTATCTATCTGATGGGCCATTCCGCCGGTGCCCATCTGGCCGCACTGGTGGCCACCGATAGCCGCTACCTGAAAGCGACCGGCCAGAATCTCAGCCTGATCAAGGGCGTAATCCTGCTCGATGGGGCCGGTTATGACATTCCGCGCCTGATGCGCGAACACGACCAGCCCAATTTCTACATCACCGCGTTTGGCAACGACGAACGCGCCTGGCGCGAGGCCTCGCCGATCACCTATATCGCCCCCGGCAAGGGCATTCCGCCGTTCCTGGTGTTCTACACGCCGCGGCCACGGGCGCAGATGCTCAGCGAGAACCTGCGCGATGCCCTGACCCGCGCCGGCGTACCGGTGCGCACCAGGATGATCAACAAGAGCCACGCGCAGATCAACCGCGATGTCGGTCAGCCTGGCGATGAAGTCACTGTGACGATTCTGGATTTTGTGAAGTGACCGCCCAGGTTTATCGCCCCCTGATCATTCTCTGTCCGGGCCGCTCCTTTTCCTCGGTCATCTGCACCGCGATTGGTCAGCACCCGGAACTGTGCGACCTGCCGGAAATTTATCTGGGCCTTGCCGATTCGGTCGGTGAACTGCTCGATCGGGCCAGCGAACGCGGCAAGCGTTACTTGGCCTATGGGCTGGTGCGGGTGATCGCCGAGCTGTATCAAGGCGATCAAAGCGAGGACAGCGCCCAGGCCGCGTGGGCATGGCTGCGCCAGCGCCGGGACTGGAGCACGGGCCGGCTGTTTCACGCGCTAGCCGAGCGGGTCGCACCGCGACAACTGGTCGATAAAAGTCCGACCCATGGCCAGCCGGATAATCTGCAGCGCCTGCGGGCAATCTTTCCCCAGGCGCGCTTTCTGCACCTGCTGCGCCATCCACGCGGCAACTGTGCCTCACTGTACAAGGTGCATGCGCAACGGGCCGACCGTGGCAGTGGACAGCATGCGCTGCTGCTGGCCGAGCAGGTGGAGCGGCAGTGGCTGAAGGTGCACCGCCACATCCTGGCCTTTACCGCCACCCTGCCGCCCGCTCAGTTCATGCGCCTGCGCGGTGAGGATGCGCTGGCCGAGCCGGAGTTGTATTTCGCGCAGCTTGCCGAGTGGCTGGGAATCCGCACCGATGCCGCCGCCATCACCGCCATGCTGCATCCCGAGGATTCGCCCTATGCGCGGCCCGGACCGCCGAGCGCGCCCTACGGCAACAATCCCGGTTTCATTGACGATCCACGGCTGCGGCGCGGCTGGCCGGCCACCGGACCCCTGGCGGGACCGCTGGAGTGGTCACCGCTGGGCGCGGGCTTCACGGCGGAGACGCTCGCGCTGGCGCGGCAGTTCGGGTATCGCTGATCCCGGCCCAGTTCACGAGGCAGCGCCCAACCGGCCTGCAGCTTTTCCCTACCGCTCTCCTACCGATAGCCAAGGCTGCGCGCCAGGGCAATGGTCGCCGGACTGAAGCCGGAACCGTCGTTCATCCACTCCAGTGGATCGGTGAGATTGACCGGGCGCGGCTTGAAAAGCCGCAGGCGCGGATCTTCGAGATATTTGCGGTTGTTACCGCTACGGGCGTTGGGTGGACCGACGCAGGCATAGGTCGCGCATAGGGCGAATCCTCGGGATGCAGCATGGCGGTGATGGCGTCGTCATCGGTGCGGATTCCGAGCCATTGACAGATCTGACGCAGGTAGCGCGGTGGATCGGCGAGCAGATCTTCGCCGCGCAGGCGCATGGCCTGACCGGGCGGCAGGGTGGCAGTAAAGCGCAGGATGTTGCCCTGTACCTTGAGCCAGTTGCGTTCAATCAGACGGGCATCATCAACCAGGGCACGGCCCTTGGCACGGTCGCGGTGCGCTTCGTGGGCCGATTGCCCGGTGGGGCGCGGGTGCCGCAGCAGGTGCAGGATGCGCGCTTGCGGAAAGCTGACGCGCAGGCGGTCGAGGCAGGCCGCTTCGACGCTGTTGCTGGGGCTTTTTTCAACCAGGGCACGGTTCGGGAGCCGGTGCGCGATGGCGTGGGCCAGTTGCGCTGTGGGCAAATCGGCATGGGCATGCAGCCATTGCCAGGCGCGCTGCAGGGCGGTTTCGCTTTGTTCACCGCTGTGCAACTGGGCGATGGCGCGGGCCAGTCCGTCGAGGCGATGGTGGTTGCCCGGGCCGGCCTGATGGAACCAGTCGAATGCGCCGCCGATCGTGTCGGCGACGAAAAAATTCATTTCCGGCAATCCGTACAGTTCAGGATGCTGGCCGAGCATGCCGCAGACCACCGAGGAGAAGGAGCGGCCGGAACAGAGAATAAAGAGCGGCTGGGCGTTGGTCTGGATTGCATCGCTCATCGTGCTACCTCGCGGCGCTTAGTCGAGAAAATCACTGAACCAGCCCTCGACGCTGGCGTCGCTGTCGGGTTCGCGCGGCGCTGGTGGGGCGATGCGGGCTTCAGGATCGGCAGCGGGTTTTTCGAGCGTGGCGCGCCAATCACGCAGGGCGGTGATGGCCTGTTCAAGGGCTTCGATACGCTGATTAAGCTGCCGGGCACTGTCGTGCAGTTCGCTTACAGCATCGCCGAGCGTCGCCAGGCGAGCGTCGAAGGCGGGCAAGTGTGCGGCGAGCCGATCGGGTTGTGTTGCGGGTTGCGCGGTTGACGGAGCGGCGATACTGAAATCGGCATAGCCAGGAATGGAGCGCAACAGGCGCTGCAACTGGTTGAGGCTGATACCGGCCACTTTCTGCTCGCCGGGCGCTGCGTTTTCGAGCTGGCCGAGAATCCAGCGAATCCGCAGCGCCATGGGCTGATCACCCTGGGCGCGCAGACGCAGAAACTGGACGAACTGGCGCAGGCGCTCTTCGCTGAGGCGGGTGCCGGGAATCAGGCGGCCATCGCTGGTGGGCTGTTCGATGAACTGGACGAGGCGTTGCAGGAAAGCGCGTTGTGTGGTTTCGGCACTATGGGCCGGAGAGCGTGGGCTGTGGCTGGTCATGGTCGATCCTGTGTGCTGGGAGAAAAACGGCTGCCAGGCTTGCCGGCCCAAGGCTCTGGGCCAGCGGCGCCAGCTAATGGCGCCCGGAATCACGGGTCAAGTGGTTTCCCGCGGAACCCAGGGATATTCATGACCGGGACTCCCGGCGCCTGCCGTCGGGTATCCGCACCATACACCAGGACACCTGCTCCATGAATCATCCATCGTCCGATAAATCGC
>DAITNL010000174.1:0-6724 GCA_036834665.1 Candidatus Competibacteraceae bacterium
GCAATGCCCTCTGCAAGAGCGACTGTGGGTTGCCAGCCAAGCGCCTGGATACGCTGAATATCGAGCAGTTTGCGCGGTGTGCCGTCGGGTTTGCTCGAATCAAAGCACAAGCGACCGCTGAAGCCGACCACGCGCGCGGTGATTGCGGCCAGTTCGGCGATGCTCAGGTCGGTGCCGCAGCCGATGTTGACCAGCGCCGGGGCGACCGGGTCGGTGAGCAGGGCCTCGAAGCGCGCATCGTCGAGCGTCATCAGAAACAGGCAAGCGCGGGCCAGATCATCGCTATACAGAAATTCCCGGCGGGGCGTGCCCGTGCCCCAGACCACCACCTGCTCCGCGCCGCGCGTCTTGGCCTCGTGCATCTTGCGGATCAGGGCCGGCAGAACGTGGGAATTTTGCAGATCGTAGTTGTCGCCAGGCCCATACAGGTTGGTGGGCATGGCGGCGAGGAAACGGGCACCGTGCTGGCGCTGATAGGCACGGCACAGTTCAATGCCGGCGATCTTGGCGATGGCATAGGCGCTGTTGGTGGCTTCCAGTGGCCCGGTGAGCAGGTACGCTTCACGGATCGGTTGCGGGCAATCGCGCGGATAAATGCAACTGGAACCGAGAAACAGCAGCCGCTCAACGCCATGGCGATAGGCGGCGCTGATCACATTCAGCTCGATGGCCAGGTTGTCGCGGATGAAGTCGGCTGGATAGGTGGCATTGGCGTGAATGCCACCGACCTTGGCCGCAGCCAGAAATACATAGCGCGGCCGCTCGGCAGCGAAAAACGCCTCAACCGCGACCGGATCGGCAAGATCCAGTTCAGCATGGCTGCGTGTCAGCAGGTTGCGATAGCCTTGAGCGGCGAGTTGCCGGACCAGGGCGGAACCTACCAGGCCGCGGTGCCCGGCGATATAAATCGGCGCAGTCATGTCCATCGCTATGCTTACTCGTAGTGATCGAAGGTACGAAAACCGTGGTGTTTAATCAGCTCGTCGCGTTCGGCCGACTTGAGATCCTCGCGCACCATTTCCTGGACCAGTTCCGTGAAGCTGGTTCTGGGTTGCCAACCCAACTGCTTGCTCGCCTTGGTCGGATCGCCGAGCAGGGTTTCGACCTCGGTAGGCCGGAAGTAGCGCGGATCAACCGCTACTCGGCAGTGCCCCTGCGCATCATAACCTTTTTCCTCGACCCCTTCGCCCTGCCAGCGCAGCTGGATACCCAGTTCCGCCGCGGCCCGCTCGACGAATTCGCGCACGCTGTGCTGTTCACCGGTGGCGATGACATAGTCTTCGGGCTGATCCTGCTGCAGCATCAGCCACTGCATTTCCACGTAGTCGCGGGCGTGGCCCCAGTCACGCAGTGCGTTGAGGTTGCCCAGATACAGGCACTCCTGCAGGCCCAGCTTGATCCGGGCCAGGGCGCGGGTGATCTTGCGGGTGACAAAGGTTTCGCCACGCAGCGGGGATTCGTGATTGAACAGAATGCCGTTGCAGGCGTAAAGCCCATACGCTTCGCGGTAGTTGACGGTGATCCAGTAAGCGTAGAGCTTGGCGACGGCATAGGGGCTGCGCGGATAGAAGGGTGTGGTTTCCTTCTGTGGAACCTCCTGCACCAGGCCATAGAGCTCCGATGTCGAGGCCTGATAAAAGCGGCTTTTTCGCTCCAGACCGAGAATGCGGATCGCTTCGAGAATGCGCAGCGCACCGAGGCCATCGGAGTTGGCGGTGTATTCCGGTTCCTCGAAGGATACGGCGACGTGGCTCTGCGCAGCGAGGTTGTAGATCTCGTCGGGCTGCACCTGCTGGATGATGCGGATCAGGCTGCTGGAGTCGGTCAGATCGCCGTGGTGGAGAATGAAGCGCCGGTTGGCTTCATGCGGATCCTGATAGAGGTGGTCGATGCGATCGGTGTTGAACAGCGAGCTGCGGCGCTTGATGCCGTGGACGACATAGCCCTTGGCGAGCAGAAATTCGGCCAGATAGGCGCCATCCTGACCGGTGATGCCAGTGATGAGCGCGATTTTTGCGTTGGACATAATCATTTTTTCCATCATGGTGTTAGCTCAAGGCATCCAGTTCCGCCCGGGTCATTTCCTGGATCAGCGCCGTGAACGAGGTCTGCGGCGACCAGCCAAGCACGGTGCGGGCCTTGCTGGCGTCGCCGACCAGTTGCAGCGGTTCCGCCGGGCGCAGAAAGTGGGCGTCAAATTTGACATGGTTTCGCCAGTCGAGCGCAAGCGCGGCGAAAGCGGTTTCGATCACGTCCTGGACGCTATGCAGTTTCCCGGTGGCGAACAGGTAATCGTCTGGGGCCGCATGCTGCAGCGCTAGCCACATGCCGCGCACATAGTCGCGGGCGTGGCCCCAGTCGCGTTGCGCACGGGTGTCGCCTAGGATCAATTCAGTCTGCAGGCCCTTTTTGATCGCGGCGGCCGCGCGGCAAATCTTGCGGGTGACGAAGTTTTCTCCGCGACGCGGCGATTCGTGATTATAAAAAATGCCGTTGACCGCGAACAGGCCATGCGTTTCCCGGTAGATGCGCACCATCTGTGTGGCGAAAGCCTTGGCGCAGCCATAGGGGTTGATCGGGGCGAAGGGCGTTGTTTCGGTTTGCGGAACCTGGATTGGCCGACCAAACAGTTCGCTGGATGCGGCATGGAAAAAGCGCGGTGGATCAGGCAGGTCGCGCAGAATCTCCAGCAGGCGCAGGGTGCCCATGGCGGTAAATTCACAGGTGGTTTCGGGAATTTCGAAACTGAGGCCGACGTGGCTTTGCCCGGCCAGATGGTAAAGTTCCTGCGGTTTGACCTTGAACAGGACCCGGCGCAGGGTGGTGGGGTCGTCGAGGTCGGCGTAATGCAGAAAGAGGCGCCGATTGTAGATCGTCGCATCGGCGTACAGGTGAGCAAGGCGGCTGCGTTCGAGGCTACTGGTGCGGCGCACGGCACCGTGAACTTCGTAGCCTTCACTGAGCAACAACTCGGTCAGATAAGAGCCATCTTGGCCGGTAATTCCAGTGATAAAGGCAATCTTGGTCATTCAGCAGGGTTCCTTAACTATATTCGTTGACCATACTGCTGTTCATATCCAAAAACCATCGCCGATGCTGTGAATGATTTATTCCGGGACATGGGACGCATGCCTACGGGCATAGGCTCTCTCTGCAAATAGTATCAACTGGTCTCATTCTTCACATTCATCATCAAAGCCATACCCAAAAACGCCACGTCGCCGCCGACGGTGACCAGTCGTCCCAGCAGCACTGCCAGCAGGAGTTCAGTTTGGCCGACGCTGCCCTTCAACAGGGCCAGCAGCACCAATTCCCGCACACCCACACCAGCGGGTGCACCGGGGGTAACCAGACCGGCCAGCCAGGCCAGTACATAAGCGCCGATTACGGGGAGCAGGAGAGTTTCTGATCCATTGGTATTTGCATCCACCAGACGGATCAGCGCGACAAATAGTATGCCGGAGATCGCCAGAAAAACCGTATACCAGCCCAGTGCACGCGCAACTGGCGGACCGATCATACGCCACAGCACGGTCGCCGCGCCGCCGAGTGCCACCAGAAACAGCGCCAACGCCACTTTTGTAGAGAATCCCGGCGCTAACAGGGGCAGAGTCAAGGCGCCAAACAGGGCACCGGTTGCGGCAATCAGCCCCAGTTCCCAAGCAGTGGATTTTGCCAGGGGCCAACCAGGCAGACCCGCCGCCAGACCGAGCGCCTGCCGCCCCGCCAGATGCATGATATTGCCGGGGACATATTTGGCGATCTGGGACATGCCATAGACTTTGATCGTCCAGCGGCGTGATGGGCGGACACCAAATTGATCGAGCAGATCCCACCAAGCCAGTGCCAGCAGCAGATTGGACAAGCCGTAGATCAAAGCTAGACCGGTGATAGTCAGCCACGCGCTGCCATTGAAGCGGGTAAGGTCAATATCGGCGGCTTGGTCGCGCAGTCGCATGGCGACAAAGATGATCCCGGCGATTGCCAGGAGTGCTCCGGCTCCGTGCAAGCTGCGTTTCAAAATGGGAGACACAGGGCAGGACTAGCTAGCGATAAGGACGGCACAGCAGTACTGTCCAAGGCAATGGGCTTTTGACTTGGACGATTTCAAAATATCTGGATACCAGGCGTAAAAAACTCCGCTTTGACCAGTGTTGAATATGACCGGGAGAGTTTCCCCACTGACTCAGATAGGTACCTCTTGCCATATTCATGGCGCGCCAGATCGGCTCTCTGGGAACACTGAGCAAGTACCAATCTGCGTTAAAGGAACGTAACCGATCCAGCCCAACATTAGGGTCATATAAATGTTCAAGAACTTCGCAACACACAACAAGATCAAAATGACCTTCACACGTTAACGTTTCAAGCGGTCCAACCTGGTAGGTCACTCTCGTATCATTTAGATCTTTGCGGGTCTGGTCAATAATACTCTGAGAGATATCCGTTGCCAGAATCCTGGCATTTGAATTCTCCAATATTAATTTCGTAACATGCCCCTCACCACAACCAACCTCCAGAACATTGGTTGGTGAACTAAAACGCACCATCTGCACGATTGCATTGTCAAACCCTTTAAGCAAATAAATTGCCAGAGGGTTTTTTGTGGCAAATTTATTGCCTGAAGTACCAATAATAATTCCGTTTTCTATTTTCACTTTACCCATTTAAAATTATTCCTATTTATTGGTTATGCGTTCAAATTAGGAACCAAGTCTTTCAGATATTAATGCATCCACATTGTTAGAATTCCTCGCTTTTATAAAAAACTCGGCAATCACTCCTAAAGAAATCATTTGGAGTGAAGAAATTGAAAAAAGAACACCAAATAGTAAAAGCGGTCTGTTGCCGATAGGCCCCATACCCATTAACCAAAGTGCCGATAAATACAGCAGCATAGATCCACCGACAACTCCAAACAGTACTCCAATACCTCCAAACAGATGGCCTGGCTTGTTTAGCCAGCGTGTCGTAGCAAGAACTGTGATTAAATCCACAAGTCCACGCAAATAGCGTTCCCATCCATATTTAGATACACCATGCTGCCTTGGATGGTGTTCGACCTTGATTTCCCCAACTTTGAATCCTAAGTCAGCAGCTAGCACGGGAACATAACGATGTAACTCACCATAAATATTCAGTCGATCTATTACTTCCTTTTTGTAACACTTGAATCCACAATTAAAATCATGCAGATTTACTCCGGTTGCCCAAGATGTTACTTTATTGAATAGTCTGGATGGCAGCGTCTTTGATAGCGGGTCATATCTTTTAAATTTCCATCCCGATACTAAATCATAGCCTTCATTCAATTTTTCCAAGAATCGTGGAATCTCTTTTGGGTCATCCTGCAAATCTCCGTCCATCGTGAAAACAATATCACCGGTAGCAGCACGAAATCCGGCGTCTAAGGCAATCGCCTTGCCAAAATTGCGGCGAAGACGAATACCTTTCACTTTACTATTTCCTTCAGCAAGTTGGGTAATCAGTGCCCAACTGTTATCTCGACTTCCATCATCAATGATAATAATTTCTACATCCTGCCCTGCATGGTTTTCCAAAAAGATAGAAAATATTCTCGAAGCTAGTTCTTTAATATTTTCTGATTCATCCTTAACAGGAATCACAAAGCTTATTACTGTCATTTACTCATCCTCGAAGGTTTAATAGGTAACCTTGTCAATTACAATACCCTGAAGCCCCATACCCAGTTTACGCGTATCGGCGCTACGATGCAGCTCGTTGGGTGAAATGGGATTATGCATAAGGAAACCAATTTTTATCTCGGAACCCCCGCCCCATTCCTGACGAGTAAGCTTTAAAATCCGCTCTTCAAAATTGCCGCTGCCAGAAAAATTCCAACCGGCCACAGTCTTTCCCCTAATCATGACATCAACTAATTGTGCTGGGTGTTGAGGCACAATGTAGCCCTTTACTAAAAATTTTAGATCAATAGCATCAATATCTTTTTCTAACTTAAACGAAAGCTCGGCATAGGATCCATTAGTCCAAACCCCCCATCCTTCTAGGCTACTCCATGCATATTCAGTTGATATTCCCACTAAACCAAAATCTTGAGGTCTCAAGAATTGATTAAAAGATTTGAATATTTGGGGTTGTGTAGATTTAGAAAAATTAATTATTGCATAACCCAGTGAAGAATCAGTGTCTTCATCAACACTAAATCGCAACTCCAAGGATTGCCATCTTATATTACGAAGACCGAGAAAATCAAAATAAGATGCGCTAAAAAAATCTTCACTTACTCTATCAAAATCCAGTTGAACAGGCACACCCGGCTCAACAGTTCCACTCCAAAAAAGTTCGCCCTCTTTTAAGACATTAAGTTTCGCTTTTGAAAAAGAATTCACTTCAATTGGAGCCGGAGATCTGGCAACGCCAAATTGATATAACACAACTTCAGAATAATTCTGACCTTTTTTCAGCTTTAAAATATAATTATTGTCAGGAGAAAATCCAACAGTACGATAAATATGATCAAAACCCGCTGGATGCGCCTCATAAAACCCGTTAGGCATAACAGATGCAATAGTCGGCAACAAGGATTTTTCAATTGAAAATAATTTTGCCGGATAGGAATTAAGATAAGAACCAGAAGATTTAACCAAATCCTGTCCAGGCGGCAGAACCTTGTATTGCATTACAACTGACAAAAACAAAGAAACTATAATAACCCCATAAAGGATAGAGCGCAGCCTAGATC
>DAITNL010000175.1:0-6626 GCA_036834665.1 Candidatus Competibacteraceae bacterium
GCTCTCAGTTGCTCTCAGTTGCTCTCAGTTGCTCTCAGTTGCTCTCAGTTGCTCTTACGCGCGCATCATCGTGACCGGGTATAGGGACTATGCATCACGCTCCATGCCCGGCAGCATCAGATAACCCACCCCGCGTTCCGCCTGAATCGGCAACTGCAGTCCGCTTTGCCGCAGAACCCGTTCCCGCAGACGACTGAGGATCACCTCAATCCGATGCTTTTGATAATCCTCCGGGTTCATGCCCAGCGCGATCGCCAGTTCCGTATGTCGGCACGGTATGCCCGGGTGTTGCAGGAGCACTTTCAGCAACGGATACTCGCTGCTTGAAAGGCGGATCCGAACCTGGTTCGGGGTGATGAGAAAGGGCGAATGGTCTTCGAGATGCCATAATCCATTGTCGGACAGCAGGTGCATCGAAGCGGGGATCGCCATCAGGCGTTGCCCGAGGCGCTTCAGGATCAGCGCCAGTTCATCCATATCGATCGGCTTGATCAGATAGGCATCCGCACCCGCATCCAGACCATTCAGGCGGTCGCTGCGCAAACCGCGGGCAGTCACGAAGACAATACCGATATTGAGATCATGTGTCCGCAGGTGCTGACAGACCGACAGCCCATCCTCGCCAGTCAGGCCGATATCCAGCACCACTACGGTGCGCGGATGCACCGCCAGGTAACGATAAAACTGCTCGGCGCTTGCAAAGGTCTTGACGGAAAAACCAAGGCATTCGAGTTGGAACGCCATCTCGTCGCGCAAAATAGCTTCATCTTCAACAAGGGAGACGGTGTAGGCGGGCATGTTAATAAAAAGTGGCAGATGGAAGCTTGACCCAGCAATCCTGATCCTGTACTGCGCAAGCTGTAACAGAATAAGCATGATGGCCGGCGTGGATAATTATTTTTATGATTGATATTCCTACTCTATCGCTTGCCATGGGACTCGGCAATTTAGCCTTTGGCGTGCTGGCGACGGTGTATGTCGTTGGCGCCGCCAAAGCCACCCAGCAACCGCTGTTAATTTGGCGTTGGGCGCGGATGATCAGCGGCATTGCCTTTCTGCTGATCTGGCTGCGACCGATTATACCGAGTGGATTTTCCCTGACCCTGTCGCATTTGCTGCTGATTATGGCCTGGGCGCTGGAGTATGCCGCCTATGCTGGCCTGCTGGGTCGGCATGACTGGCGAAAGCCCCTGATTGTGCTGACCGGTCTGGCAATTCTCCTGCAACTGGGCCTGCATGGTCTCAATGTGACGCGCCGCATTGATTTGATCTACTTCTCGCTGATCAATGGCGGCTTTTTCATGGCGATGGCCATGATCCTGCTGAGCGACCGCCGGCATGGGCTGCTGGTGCGATTGATGGGGACGACCAACGCCATTGCCGGCCTGCTGTTTTTTGGCCGCATGATTCAGTTGCTGCGCCTGGATGATCTTGCCCACCCAGGTTACCTGGCCTTGCACATCGCCCTGTTTGTGGTTGGCTATCTGATTATTGTGATCAATGGCTATGGCTTTCTATTACTGGCCAAGCAGGATGATGACCACAATTTGCGCGAGGCACTGGCAGACGTGGTGCAAGCCGAAGCCGAACAGCGTTTGCTGCTATCGCTGGCCTCGCATGAGTTCCGCACGCCTGCCGCCATGATTCAGGCCTCGCTGGATTCGCTGAAATTCCTCGCCCGCGATATTCCACCGCCAGTCGCGACACGTCTGGATAACATGCGTCAAGCGACTCAGCGTCTGATTCATATAGCTAATACGCTCATTACTCAGGACCGTTTGCGTGAATTGCGCTTTGGCCTGATTGTGCGCGAGATTGATATGAATGACCTGGTTGCCCAGGTTGTGGACTGTTATCCGGGGCGGATCGTGTGGCGGGGTCTGCAGCACGCATTGTCCTTATCGGTCGATGTCGAACTGCTTGAGATTGCACTGCATAATCTGATCGATAATGCAGTGCGCCATGGCACGCTTGAACAGCCGATTGAAATCCATTTGCAGCGGGTCGGTGTTGAATTACAGATCGTGGTTGCCGATCACGGTCCGGGTGTGCCGGATGCGAACAAGGATGCCATTTTTGAACGGTTCTATCGGCGCAAGGCGGGACCGGGCAGCGGGCTGGGCTTATCCATTGTCCGCTCGATTGCACGCCTGCATCATGGTGATGCGACAGTGCATGACAATGCGCCGCATGGCTCAGTGTTTATCATGCACTTGCCCTTGGCGATGAATTCAGGCAATCAGACAGCCTGAGGCGTCACAGTCCATGGTATCGCGTGGACTGCTTCTTGATGAGCCGCTGCTGGGATGCAGGAATATGCGGGTAATAAAAAACCCGCACGGTATTGATGCCGCGCGGGCTTTTCAGGCTGGACGGGAGTCGCGAATGACGCTACTCCCGCCGACCGTTCTTAGTTCAGGGCCAGCGACTTGCCCTTGGAACCGAGATCCTCGAAGGCCTCGTTCAGACGGGTCACCATATTCTGCTCAGCCAAACGCAGGTATTTGCGCGGGTCATAGAACTTCTTGTACGGCTTATCGGTTTCCGGATCGACCTGATACAGGAATGCCTTGGGGTTCTCGGTGACGAACTTGCCGATCGCCTCGGAGTAGGCAAATTGCAGATCGGTGTCGATGTTCATCTTGAACACGCCATAGCTGACTGCTTCGGTGATCTTTTCCTTCTCTGAGCCTGAACCGCCATGGAACACCAGATTCAGCGGCTTGGCGCTGGTCGCGCGCTTCTGCTCGATCAGGGCCTGGGAGTTCTTGAGGATTTCCGGGCGCAACTGGACATTGCCGGGCTTGTAGACGCCATGCACGTTGCCAAAGGACGCGGCGACCGAGAAATGGCCGATCGGCGACAGACGCTCATAGGCCTGCAGCACGTCTTCCGGCTGGGTGTAGAGGTGCGAATTGTCAGCGCTTTCCTCTAGCTCGCTGCCAATGCCGTCCTCTTCGCCACCGGTGACGCCCAGTTCGATTTCCAGGCTCATGTCCAGCGGCGCCATGCGGCTGAGCACGCGCGCGCATTCGTTCAGATTGAACTCCATGCTCTCTTCGGACAGGTCGAGCATGTGCGAGCTGAACAGCGGCTTGCCGTGCTGCTTGAAATAGGCCTCGCCATGGTCGAGCAGCGCATCAACCCAGGGGATCAGAGCCTTGTTGGCATGGTCGGTATGCAGCACCACGCACACGCCGTAATGCTCGGCCAGCAGGTGGACATGCAGCGCTGCCGCAACCGCGCCCAGCACCTTGGCCTGGAAGCCGTCCTTCATGCCTTGCCCGGCGTAGAACTGCGCGCCGCCATTGGAAAGCTGGATGATGACGTCAGCCTGATTCTTGGCGGCGGCTTCGAGCACGGCGTTGATCGTGCTGCTGCTGGAGACGTTGACCGCTGGCAGTGCATAACCACCGGCCTTGGCGGCGGCAACCAGAGTCAGATAGTCCTTGCCAGTAACCACGCCGGGTTTGAGATGGGCCATGAACGAATCCTCGTGTGCGGGGGGATGAAAAAGACTGGGAGCTGTGCTTCAGGAGCGGAAGTATAGACCTAGCATCGCTATCAGAACAGCATCAGAACAGCGCCAAGCAATCCCGGCCCCTTGCGCAAATCCGCGCCTGGCAGAAGGGTTCTGTGATGCTGCGGGCGCTGGCCATCGACCGGGGCGCGCCCTTGAATGCGCTGCCATCAGCGACCATGCTTAACAGGCCATTCCCTGTGGTATTTACATAACCCCGAGGAGCTTCGATCCATGAGCAAGACTGCTGAACTGCTCGGCGCCAAGGCCGATTCTCTGCTGGGCCATGTCTGCAAGACGATTCCCAAGGAATCGCTGCATTTGCCCGGTCCCGATTTCGTCGATCGCGTCTTTGCTGCGTCCGACCGCAATCCGCGCGTGCTGGTCAACCTGCAGCGCATGTTTGGAACGGGCCGGCTGGCCAACACGGGTTTCCTGTCGATCCTGCCGGTTGATCAGGGTATCGAACACTCCGGTGGCGCCAGCTTTGCCAAGAACCCGATGTATTTCGATCCGGAAAACATCGTCCGGCTGGCCCTGGAAGGTGGCTGCAACGCGGTGGCCTCGACCTACGGCGTGCTGGGTATGGTGGCGCGCAAGTACGCACACAAAATTCCGTTCATGGTCAAGATCAACCACAATGAGCTGTTGACCTATCCCAACAAGGCCGACCAGATCATGTGGGGCACCATCAGGGAAGCCCATGACATGGGCTGTGCGGCGGTCGGCGCGACGATCTATTTTGGTTCACCGGAAAGCGGCCGGCAGATTGTTGAAGTGGCGCAGGCTTTCCACATGGCCCATGAACTGGGCATGGCCACGGTGCTGTGGTGCTATCTGCGCAATAACGCCTTCAAGACCAAGGAGAAGGATTATCACGTCTCCGCCGATCTGACCGGTCAGGCCAATCACCTCGGCGTGACCATCGAAGCCGACATCATCAAACAGAAGCTGCCCGAGAATAATGGCGGCTTTGAAGCGTTGAACATGGGCGGTTCCAGTTACGGCAAGTTCGACAAGAAGATCTATACCGATCTGGCCAGCGATCACCCGATCGACCTGTGCCGTTATCAGATCGCCAACTGCTACATGGGCCGTGCCGGCCTGATCAACTCCGGTGGTGAATCCAAGGGCGCCGGTGACCTTGAAGCGGCGGTGCTGACGGCGGTGATCAACAAGCGCGCCGGTGGCATGGGCCTGATTTCCGGGCGCAAGGCCTTCCAGCGGCCGATGCAGGACGGCATTGCCATCCTCAACGCGATTCAGGATGTCTATCTCGACAGCAGCGTGACCGTGGCCTGATGGGCATGAGCCATCCCGTTTAGCTCGCGGCCGTCCGCTTGATCAGCCCTCGTGCTGCCAATAGCACTCCCGCCGGCGCGAGAGCAGCGCGCGTCAGCGCAGGGCTGGTAACGATAAAGGCCTGCTGAGCAGCAGGCTCGATGGGTCCAGGAAGACCCGCTTAAGAAAGCCCCGCGCCCGCGGGGCTTTCGCGTTTATGAGGCAGCGATGGTTGCGCCGGGTTTTATCATGCACTGCAGCAGGGCGTGGTGCATGCGGGTGCAATGCGGTTTAATTTAATCAGGATCAAGAAGTTAATTAAAAAATAATTTTTGGCGCAAAACCTGCATTACCAAAATCCCGGTCATGCGTGCCGACCCGCGACGATCCTGTGGCGGGCTGCTGTTAAACACCGAACGACGTTCGGCCTGCTATCCGTTTCCGGCCTGAATGCGGGGTCTTTCGCGGAGAACTTGATGAGTAATCCTGATTTATCTCTTGATGCGGTTGCCATTGCGATCGTGGGCAGTGGCGGTGCCGGTGCGATCACTGCCGGTGGCCTGCTGCTGGAGGCTGCGAGCGCCGCGGGCTGGTATGGGTTGATGACCCGCTCGGTTGGGCCACAGATCCGTGGTGGCGAGGCGCTGGCAATGGTGCGTCTGGCTCCGACACCGGTCGTGACGCATGGCGATTATTTTGATGTTCTGCTGGCTTTGGACTGGCATAACGCGGATCGTTTCATCGACGAGGTACCCCTGAATGGGCATAGCCTGATTCTGGCTGATGCCGAGGCGGGCGAAGCGCCGGCCGCCATTCTCGCTAGCGGCGCGCGCGTGGTGACCTTTCCCCTGACCGATCTGGCGGACGATATCGCCGGTGGGCGATCCAACATCATCGCACTCGGTCTGCTGGCCCGGCTGCTCGCTTTGCCGCTTAAACCGTTGGCGGCGCTGGTGGGGCGGGTGTTGAATCGCAAGGGACTCGATCCGGCGCACCTGCTTCAAGCGTTGACTGCGGGGCACGCCGCCGCTGCCACGCTGGACGGTTCGATACGGCCGCTGTCCTTGGTGACCGAAGGCGGCACGCGCTGGCGGCTGACCGGTAATGAAGCGGCGGCACTGGGTGCATTGCGCGGTGGTGTGCGTTTCGCGGCGGTCTATCCGATTACCCCAGCGACGGATCTATCCGAATGGCTGGCGCCGCGCCTGCACCAGCTCGGTGGGCATCTGGTCCAGGCCGAGGACGAAATTGCCTCGATCAATATGGTGCTGGGCGCGGCCTATGGCGGTGTGCCGGCGCTGACCGCGACTTCGGGTCCGGGCCTGGCGCTGATGACGGAAACGCTGGGTCTGGCGGTGGCGGCGGAAATCCCGGCCGTGGTAGTCAACGTCATGCGCGGTGGCCCATCGACCGGTATTCCTACCAAGTCCGAACAGTCCGATCTGGATATTGCCCTGCATGGCCTGCATGGCGATGCGCCACATCTGGTCCTGGCGCCGACGACGGTGGGCGATTGCCTGTTCACCACCGAATGGGCGGTACACCTGAGCGAGGCCTTGCAATGTCCGGCGCTGGTGCTGTCCGACCAGTTCCTTGGCCAAAGCGTGGCCGTGTTCGATTCACCGGCCCCGGTGACGGGCGAGATCAGCATGCGGCGGCTGGCCGAAGATGGCGCGGGCCGCTATGACCGCTATGCACTCAGCGCCGATGGCATCTCGCCGATGGCGCTGCCTGGCACGCGTGGCCGCCAGTACACCGCCGACGGTCTGGAGCACAACCCGCACGGTACGCCTTCCAGTCGTGCTACTGACCATCAGGCCCAGCT
>DAITNL010000176.1:0-6553 GCA_036834665.1 Candidatus Competibacteraceae bacterium
GATGCGGTTCCCGGGAGTGTCAGCATGAAAATTCACCTGTTGGCGGTCGGCACCCGGATGCCGGACTGGGTCAAGGCCGGCTATGCCGACTATGCGGGTCGGCTGCCCCGCGAGTGCGCGCTGAACCTGGTGGAAATTCCCGCCGCCAGGCGTGGTCAGGGCCAGAATCCTGATCTGGCGCGTCTGATGCGCGACGAGGGCGAGCGCCTGCTGACGGCGGTGCCGTCCGGATCGCGGCTGCTGGCCCTCGACGAGCGCGGCCGGCATTGGGATACCGCAGAACTGGCTGCGCAACTGGCCGGCTGGCTGCGTGAGGGCCGCGACCTGAGCCTGCTGGTCGGCGGGCCGGATGGACTGGACCCGGCCTGTCGGGATCGCGCCGAGCAGCTTTGGGCCCTGTCGCGGCTGACCTTGCCGCATCCGCTGGTGCGGGTGCTGGTCGCCGAACAGCTCTACCGGGCCTGGAGCCTGTTGCATCATCACCCTTATCACCGTGCCTGAGCGGATCTATGGCCTGTTTTCACCTTTATCTGGCGTCGGCCTCGCCGCGCCGCCGTGAGCTGCTGCGCCAGATTGGCGTGTCCTATCGTCTGCTGCGGGTTGCGGTGGATGAAACGCCGCTGCCCGCTGAGGCACCACCGGATTATGTGGCGCGTCTGGCGCTGGACAAGGCGCGGGCCGGTTGTGCGGCACTGGGCCGGCGCAAACCGGCACCGGTGCTGGGCGCCGATACGGCGGTGGTGGTCGATGGCCTCATTCTCGGCAAGCCCCGCGACCGTGCCGATGGCTTGGCGATGCTGACGCGGCTGTCCGGGCGCGAACATCAGGTGTTAAGCGCGGTAGCGCTGGCCACCCCACAGCGTGCAGCCGCCATCGTCCAGGAAAGCCGGGTGCGCTTTCGCGCGCTCAGCCCGGAGGAATGCGTCGCCTACTGGGACAGCGGTGAGCCGCTGGACAAGGCCGGCGGCTACGCTATTCAGGGCCGCGCGGCGGCCTTTATCCACGATTTGCGCGGCAGTTACTCCGGTGTGATGGGGTTGCCGCTGTATGAGACGGCCGAATTGCTGCGCGCGTTCGCCGTGCCTTCCTGGCATTCACCTTTTCCCTGAGCGACTCGCACCTCTATGGCCACGCGTACCGAAGGCGGCACCGGCGATGAAATTCTGATCAATGTGACTCCCCGCGAGACCCGGGTGGCGGTGGTCGAAAACGGGGTCCTGCAGGAAATCCTGCTCGAACGTGTCGGCAAGCGCGGCCTGGTCGGCAACATCTACAAGGGCCAGGTGTGCCGGGTGCTGCCGGGCATGGAGGCGGCCTTTGTCGATATTGGCCTGGAACGGGCGGCGTTTCTGCACGTCTCCGATATCCGCCCAGAGGGCCTGCCCGACAGCCCGACGCCGGCCAGTGGCGAACGCTGGCCGGCAATCACCGAACTGGTGCGCGAAGGGCAGGAACTGGTGGTGCAGGTGATCAAGGACCCGATCGGCACCAAGGGCGCGCGCCTGACCACCCATGTCACCCTGCCATCGCGCTTCCTGGTGTTCCTGGCCGATTCCGATGTCGCCGGGGTATCGGTGAAGATCGACGGCGACCGCGAACGCCAGCGCCTCAAGGAGATGATCAACGCCTTTCGCACCGAGTTTGGCGGCGGCTACATCGTGCGCACTGCCGCTGAGGGTGCCGAGCCCTGGGCACTGCGTGCTGACATGCAGTTTCTGCAGCGGCTGTGGGCGTCGATCCGCGAGCGCATCGGCGAGACCTCCGGCATCGTCACGCTCTACGAAGACCTGCCGCTGGTGCTGCGGGTGCTGCGTGACTTCATCGGCGACAATGTCGAGCGGGTGCGCATCGACTCGCGCGAGACCTGTCAGCGCATGCTGCAGTTCGCCGAAAAGTTTGTGCCCGAGATGGTGCCGCGCCTGGAGCATTACCCCGGCGAGCGGCCGATTTTCGAGCTGTATGGCATCGAAGAGGAGATCCAGCGTGCGCTGGGTAAAAAGGTGCCGCTCAAGTCCGGTGGCTATCTGATCGTCGATCAGACCGAGGCGATGACCACCATTGACGTCAACACCGGCGCCTATGTCGGTCATCGCAATCTTGAGGAAACCATCTTCAAGACCAACCTGGAGGCGGCCGCCGCCATCGCCCGGCAACTGCGCCTGCGCAATCTGGGCGGCATCATCATCCTCGATTTCATCGATATGGCCAGCGAGGAGCATCGCCGCGCAGTGCTCAAGGCGCTGGAAAAACATCTGGAGAAGGACCGCGCCAAGAGCCATATCTCGCAGGTGTCGCCGCTGGGCCTGGTGGAGATGACCCGCAAGCGCACCCGCGAGAGTCTGGAGCAGGTGCTGTGCGAGCCGTGCCCGCTGTGCCATGGCCGTGGCTCGATCAAGACCGCCGAGACGGTCTGCTATGAGATTTTCCGCGAACTGCTGCGCGAGGCCCGCCAGTACGCGCCGCGCCAGTTCGTGGTGCTGGCCGCGCCGGACGTGGTCGATGTGATGCTCGATCAGGAATCGAACAGCGTCGCGCAACTGGAAGCCTTTATCGGCATTCCTATCAAGTTCCAGGCCGAAGTGCTCTACAGCCGCGAACAGTATGACGTGGTGCTGATGTGAGAGTCGGGCTGTGGGGCTGGACGCGCCGGGGTCTGCGCTGGGCGCGCCGGCTGCTGCTGGCCCTGCTGCTGCCGCTGCTGCTGCTGGCGGCGATTACGCAATGGTGGCTGCTGCCACGCCTGAACGATTATCGCGCCGATCTGGCCGCTGCACTGGGCGAGACCTTGCATCTGCCGGTGCGCATCGACGCGGTCAGTGGCGCCCGCGATGGCTGGCGGCTGGGTCTGCGGTTGCGTGGGGTGAGCCTGGACGACAGTGAGCGTGACGCTACTCTGGCCCGCTTCAGTCAGGTGGTGGTGACCCTGAACCTGTGGCGTTCGCTGTGGGCGTGGCGGCCGGTCGTGGGCCGTATCCGTATCGAAGGTGCGGCGCTGACCCTGGAGGAGGATGCCGATGGCGGATTACGGCTGCGCACCGCTACCGATGGCGACGAAACTGCAGACGGGGGCGAAACCGCAGCATCTCTGGCGGCGGTGAGTGCTGCGCTGCTGCAATTGCCGCATGTGGACATCGTTGGCGAGCGGCTGGTGCTGCGCCAGCGCGATGGCCGCATCCTGCAACTGCTGCATCCCTATCTGCGCTGGGAGGTGACTGCAACCGGGCAGCGCTTGTCCGGCGCGGCGGAATGGCCGGTCGAGGATACCGCGACCCTGCATGTGCATCTGACCCTGGAGCGGCGCGCTGGCTTGGGTCAGTCGCTGAACTACGGCTGGTCCTTGCACGGTCAGGTTAGCTGGCTGGAGCACAGCGGCCGTGAGGCGCACGCGCTGACTCGCTTCAAGGCAACCCAGACTGCTGCCGGCGGCTGGCAGGGGCGCATCGACAGGCTGCGCGCCGAGGATATGCTGCGCTCGGTGCAACCCTGGCTGGATGATGCCGCCCGCGCCTGGCTGCTGCCGCTGCAGCCGCGCGGCGAGCTGACCGGGATCGAACTGGTGCTGGAGCCGGATGGCACCCTGCAGCAGGCCAGCCTGCGCGTGCAGGCCCTGCGGCTGGATTCGACCCACGGCTTGCCGGCCATCGGTCCGCTCGATGGCGAAGTGCAATTGGGACCGAAACAGGGTCGTCTGAAGCTGGACAGCCGCGCACTGCGGGTCGATACCGTCGGCGTGCTGCGTGCGCCCATTGCGCTTGATACGCTGCGCGGTGCGCTGGCCTGGCATCGCGAGGGCGCGGCGCTGCGTCTGGAGAGCGATGGCCTGGATCTGGCCAACGCCGATCTCGCCGCGCGCTTCTGGGGCAGCATCAGCGTTCCCGACCATGGCGAGCCCACCCTGGATCTGCATGGCCGCTATCAGCGGGTGCGCATCGAGCAGGCTTTTCGCTATTTGCCGGTGGTGGTGATTCCGCCTGATGGCGTGGCCTGGCTGGATCGGGCCTTGCGCGGCGGGCGCGTGGTCGGTGGCGATTTTCGACTGCGCGGCACGGCGGCGGCCTTTCCCTTTGATCATGATGAGGGCCTGTTCGATACCCGTTTTCAGGTCGAGGACGGCGTGCTGGATTATCTGCCCGGCTGGCCGCGTCTGGAACGGCTGCGCGCTACCGTCCATTTTCATAACCGTGGTCTGCGCATCGATGCTGACAGTGCGCGCCTGCTCGATGCCGCGCTGGAACGGACGCAGGTCAGCATCGCCGATCTGGAAAACGTGCTGGTCATGGTGGACGGGCGGGTACAGGGACCGGGGGCGACGCTGTGGCAGGCACTGCGCGACAGTCCGGCCGGTCAGGCGCTTGGCGACAGCCTGCCCGATCTGCGCATCAGTGGCCAGAACAGTCTGGATCTGAATCTGGCGATTCCAACCGATGGCCGGTCGGCACGGGTACAGGGCCGGGTGGGTTTGCTGGAGGGACGGCTTGGATTGCCGGCCTGGGGACTGGAACTGGAGCGGCTGCGCGGCGAGATACGGTTCAGCGAGAGTACGCTGGAGGGGCGCGAGCTGCGGGCCGTGCTGCGTGGCGAACCGGTGCGGCTGGATCTGGCTCTGGCCGGTCACGAGGGGCAGCGCGAGCTGCGCACCCAGGTGCGCGGGCGGCTGGGGCTGCGGGCGCTGGCTGGGCCGGCAGCAGCCCCGCTGGAGAGCGTGTTCAGCGGCAAAAGCGACTGGCAGGCGTTGCTGGTGGTGCCGAGCAGCGCGGTGCGGCCCTTTACGCTGGACCTGCAGTCGGATCTGCGCGGCATGGCGGTGGATCTGCCTGAGCCGCTGGGCAAGAGCGCGACCGCAACGCTGCCGCTGCATCTGGTGCTGCGGCCGGGAGCAGCGCGCCTGCTGGAACTGACGCTGGATTATGGCAGCGAGCTGCGTGCGGTTCTGGAATTGGCCGATTTCACCACGCAGCCGCGCGTGACGCGGGGCGAGTTGCGTCTCGGCAGCGGCGCGGCGCATTTGCCGGAACTGCCGGGACTGGTGGTGGTGGCCGATATGCCGCGCTGGGACTGGAGTCCATCCAGCGACGTGGCACGCTCGGAGGTGCCCGCGAGTCGGGCGGTGCCGGCGCTGCTGCGGCAGCTCGATGCGCGTATTGGGCACTTGACCCTGGCCGGTCAGAGCTTTTCTGCGGTGAATCTAGCGCTGAGCCGTCAGGATCAGGGCTTGCGCCTGGAACTGACCGGGCCGGATCTGGCCGGGCGGATCACTGTGCCGGAACAGCCGACGCCGCAGCGGCCGGTGAACGCCGCGCTCAGTCGTCTGCGGCTGCGCGTTGCTGATCAGGAGGCAGAGCCCTCCATTGCACCCTCCCGGTCCCCGGACCCGCGGCAGTGGCCACCGCTGGTGCTGACCGTGGCCGATTTACAGGTCGGTGACCGCTCGCTGGGCCGGTTGCGGCTGGTGGCGGTGCCGCGCGTTGGTGGTCTGCGCCTGTCCAGCCTTGATCTGCAGTCGGCGCAGCAGACCGTGACCGCCAGCGGCGAATGGGCCTGGGGCCTGGGGGGCGAACCGGTATCGACGCTGCGCGCGACCCTGAACAGTCCGGCACTGGGCGACACGCTGGCGGCGCTGGGCTATGCCAGCGCTGGGCTGGCCCAGGGTGCGACCGAAGCGCGCCTGGCGGTGGAGTGGCCAGGGGCACCGACTGATTTTGCCCTGCAGCATCTGTCGGGTGAGCTGGTGTTTCAGATGGGGCCTGGACAGCTGTTGGAGATCGATCCTGGCCTGGCGCGGATGGTGGGTCTGTTCAGCGTGCATAATCTGGTGCGCCGGTTGAGCCTTGATTTCAGCGATCTGTTTCAGACCGGGATGAGCTTCGACCGTATCAGCGGCCGTTTCCGGTTTCGTCGCGGGCAGGCGCAAACCGATGATCTGGCGATAGAGGCACCGGCGGCGCGCATCCTGATCGAGGGGCGCACCGGCCTGCAGGCGCGTGACTACGATCAACAGGTGACGGTGATTCCGCGTCTGGGCGGAACCTTGCCGCTGGCCGGGGCCATCGCCGCAGGTCCGGCGGCGGGTGCGGCGCTGTTCGTCGCCGAGCGCCTGCTGAAGGAGGATATCGAGCGCGCGACCCGCTATCGCTATCATCTGACCGGTTCCTGGGATGATCCGCAGTTACAGCGGCTGACGGAATCGGCAGTGGGCGCGCCGGCGCGTCAGGGTTTCAGCAGTGATAATTGAGCGTCCGGGTGCGGTCGGTGGTCGAATCCCCCGTGCTTGATCACAAGAGGAGTGCCTGCATGTCGATCATGGCTGCCATTCAGATGGTGTCGGGTGCCGATCTGGCCGGGAATTTGGCGATGGCTGCCGAATTATTGGCGCGCGCCGCTGACCGGGGCGTGCAACTGGCTGTGTTGCCCGAGAATTTTGCACTGATGGGGCGGCGCGAGGGCGATGCGCTGGCGATGCGCGAGGTCGAGGGGCGGGGGCCGATTCAGGATTTTCTCGCCGAACAGGCGGCCCGGCATCGGCTGTGGCTGGGGGGCGGCACGATTCCCCTGG
>DAITNL010000177.1:0-6551 GCA_036834665.1 Candidatus Competibacteraceae bacterium
GCCGCAGCAGATTCACATCCCGGGCCGGAAACGCTCCAGGGCCGCATCCAGATCCGGCACGCATTCGGCATGCAGGCTGCCCACCACGCCACTCCAGGCATCGGCGCGCAGATTGAGCACCGCCTCACCCAGGCAGAAATGGTGATCGCGATGCGCCAGGCCACGCTCACGCTCGATGGGCAAGTCGAAATTCTCGAACCAGTTGACACCATCGACGATCGTACCGCCAACCGCCAGCAGACGCAGGCTGCATGCCTCGGTATGCACCAGACGCTGTGCCGGATCAGGCGCCTCCAGCACCGGCTGGAAATCCGCCATGTGGGTGCTCTCGTGATGATCGCGGCCATTGATCAGCAGCCGCACGCGCAGTTTCAGCTCACGGTTCACCGCACCCGGCGCCAGTCGCCACGCCACATAGGTGGTATGTGCGCCCGGCTCCAGCCAGATGCGCTGCTCCAGCACCACATCGCCGATGGCATAGCGCCAGACCGGCATCCGCCCTTCCAGCCGGAATGATTCCAGATGCACATAGCCATGGGGACTGATTACGCCACCGGCCCAGCGATTGCTGAACAGCGCAATCTCGCGCCCGCCATCCACCAGGGTGGCATCGGCCTTGGCGAACACCAGCCAGCGCCCGAGCGGCGGCCGCACCGGCGCAACCAGCAGGCCGTGATAGCGCCGGGTCAGCGTGCCAGCCACGGTTCCAGACGCATAGCCGCCCAAGCCATTGCTCAGCCACCACTCGCGCCGTTCCGCCTGCACCAGATCGCCGCACAAGGCCCGACCGCAGCGGATAAAATGGGGTAACGCGCTGTTCATGAATGTCCACCCATGCATTTCGTGCCGAAGTCCGGTCATTGTGGAACAGAACCCGGCCTTTTCCTAGGGAAATCCAGGGCCATATCCACCATGCGTTACGGCAACACCAGATGATCGCCGGGCTGGATACCGCGCCGCGCGGCCTCGCCCCCCTTGATTTCCAGGATATAGCGCACCGCCGCCGAAGCACTCGGATACAGTGGACACGCCGGCGTGTGACAGGGCGGAGCTGCGGCGACAATCTCCAGCAGGCGACCCCCGGCATCGAAATAGAGGATATCCAGCGGAATGTGGGTGTTCTTCATCCAGAATACCGCCGGCCCCGGTTCCTGCACGAACAACATGCCGTTCTCACCCGGCAGGTCCTGGCGAAACATCAGGCCACGCTGCCGCTGCGCAGGCGTTTGCGCCAACTCGACGTTGAACCGGGCGGCACCAACCGCCACGCGCAGCATGTCGCGCGCCAGGGCGCCACTGCCGGCCAGCGCGACCACGATGAGCAGCATCCGGCCCGCCGCGCACCACGCCTGCGCCATCGATTTTCCGTTCACCATCCGCATCCTCTTCGCATTCCCGACCGCCGCGCCTTGCCAGGCAGACTGTGTTGCCGCCAAGATACCGCTCTTTACCGCCGATCTCCATGACCCACACCGATCCGCCCATGCACTTTCACTGCTCCCAAACCGATGGCGCCGCCCGGCGTGGTCAGCTGCGCTTTGCCCGCGGCACGGTGGAAACACCCGCCTTCATGCCCGTTGGCACCTATGGCACCGTCAAGGCCATGACCCCCGAGGAACTGCGCACCATCGGCGCCGAAATCATCCTCGGCAACACCTTCCACCTGATGCTGCGCCCCGGCACCTCAATCATTAGCCAGCACGGCGATTTGCATGATTTCATGCACTGGGACGGGCCGATTCTGACCGATTCGGGCGGCTTTCAGGTGTTCAGTCTGGCAGCGATGCGCAAGATCAGCGAAGCCGGGGTGAAATTTCAATCACCGGTAGATGGCCGTCTGGTGTTCCTCGGCCCGGAGGAATCCATGGCGGTACAGCGGGCGCTGGGCTCGGACATCGTGATGATTTTCGACGAGTGTACGCCCTACCCGGCCACCGAGAGCGAAGCGCACGCGTCCATGGAACTGTCGCTGCGCTGGGCACGACGCAGCAAAATCGCGCATGGCGATAACCCAGCGGCGCTGTTTGGCATCGTGCAGGGCGGCATGTACCCGCAGTTGCGCCAGATCTCCGCCGCCGGTCTGGGCGAAATCGGCTTTGACGGCTACGCGATTGGCGGACTGGCCGTCGGCGAGCCGCTGGCGGAACGGCTGGCCATGCTGGACTGCACCGTGCCGCTGCTGCCGGAGCCTGCACCGCGCTATCTGATGGGCGTTGGCAAGCCCGAGGATATTGTCGAAGCGGTGCGCCGGGGCGTGGACATGTTCGATTGCGTAATGCCCACCCGCAATGCCCGCAACGGCCATCTCTTCACCCATTACGGTGATGTGCGCATCCGCAACAGCCGCTACCAGAACGACACCCGGCCCGTGGATGAACACTGCGGCTGCTACACCTGTCAGCATTACAGCCGCGCCTATTTGCGCCATCTGGACAAATGCAATGAAATTCTCGGTGCGCGCCTGAACACCATTCACAATCTTTATTACTATCAGGATCTGATGCGCCAGTTGCGTGCCGCGATCGCTGAACAGCGTCTGGATGCCTTCATCGCCATGTTCTACGCGCAGCGCCGGCAGGGCGCAGTGCAGGAATAGCGCTGACACCGCCACCCACCGACACGCGGCCAAGCATGCCAGCACGCCACGGTCGCGCGCCCTGCCGTGCATCCCGTGTATAATGCCGCGCTTTAACAACGGCCCCCGCCCGCCCCGCACACATGCCCACTGTCCGCGCTGCCGCCATCAGGCTACCGCGCCGCGCAACCGGGCACAGGGAGCCAACCTAAAACTTGAGGAGTCCCGATGGAAAGCCTGCTGAACCTGCTGATCCCCACCGCCGCTGCTCAGGCTGCCGGCGCGCCCGGCGGCGCCGAAATGGGCCTGATGAACCTGCTCTTTCCCATCATCCTGATCGGCGCCTTTTACTTCCTGCTGATCCGCCCGCAGACCAAGCGCGCCAAGGAACACAAGCAGATGGTCGAGGCACTCAAGAAAGGTGACGAGATCGTCACCGGCGGCGGCGTGCTCGGCCGCATCACCGATGTCGGCGAAAACTTCGTGCAACTGGAAGTTGCCGAGGGCGTGCAGGTCCGCATCCAGAAACAGGCGGTCGGCTCTCTGATGCCCAAGGGCACCTGCAAAGGTTCCCTGTAACGCTTCCCTCATCGCGCCCTTGCGGCGCCTCGCGGAAACCGCCGTGCCATGGCCACTCCATACACTCTGAATCAATATCCCTGGTGGAAATACCTGCTCATCGGGCTGGTAATGCTCTGGGGACTGCTTTTTGCGCTGCCCAACCTGTTTGGCGAAGACCCGGCGGTACAGATCTCCGGTACCCGCGACAACATCCAGATCGACACCGCCCTGCGCGATCGGGTCGTCGGCCTGCTCGATGCCGATCATCTGTCCTATAAGCGCGCCGAACTGGAAAATGGGCGTCTGCTGATCCGCTTCGTCGACTCGGAACTGCAGCTCAAGGCCGCCGATATCCTCAAGGACCGCCTCGGCCGCGACTACGTTGTTGCCCTGAACCTTGCTTCAGCAGCACCGGGCTTCATGCGCGCGCTCGGTCTGAATCCGATGTATCTTGGTCTGGACCTGCGCGGCGGCGTGCATTTCCTGATGCAGGTGGATATGGACGCCACCGTCAAGCAGATTGAAGACAGCTATGTCGATGAAATTCGTAGCCAGCTGCGCAATGACAAGGTGCTGTATGCCTCGGTCGGACGCGCGGCCGGCGGTGGTGTGCGGGTCGATTTCAAGGACAGTGCCGAGCGCGACAAGGCCGCGGCGCTGTTGCGCAAGAACCTGTCCAACCTGACCCAGAGCGAGCCCGATGCGCTCAGCCTGCTGCTCAAGCTCAGCGAGCCCGAAATCAAGGAAAAGCGCGACTTTGCCCTGCAGCAGAACATCACCACCCTGCGTAACCGGGTCAATGAACTGGGCGTCGCCGAACCCATCATTCAGCAGCAGGGCGCTGACCGCATCGTCGTGCAACTGCCCGGTGTGAAGGACACCGCCCGCGCCAAGGAAATCCTCGGCGCGACCGCCACACTGGAATTCCGCCTCGCCGACGAGGAAAACGACTGGGATCAGGCCGCCAGCACCGGGCGCATTCCGGTCAACTCGCGCCTGTACAAGGATCGCAATGGCCGGCCAGTGCTGCTGCAAAAGCGGGTGATGCTGACCGGCGACTCGATCGTCGATGCCGCTTCCGGACTTGACCAGCAAAGCGGCGGCGCAGCGGTGTTCGTCACCCTGGATGGCAAGGGCGCCAAGCGCTTCGAGGACACCACCAAGGACAACATCGGCAAGCGCATGGGCGTGGTGTTCATCGAGAACAAGACCGAAACCAAGCGCATCAACGGCGAGCTGAAAAAGACTGCCTATACCGTCGAGGAAGTGATCAACGTCGCCACTATCCGCGACCGCCTCAGCCGGCGCTTCCAGATCACCGGACTGGACAGCACCCACGAAGCCCGCAATCTGGCGCTGCTGCTGCGCGCCGGCGCCCTGGCCAGCCCCATCGAGATCATCGAGGAACGCACTGTCGGCCCAAGCGCAGGCAAGGAAAACATCGCTCAGGGCTTCAACGCTGCGGCGATTTCGCTGCTGGTGATCGCTGCGTTCATGACCTGGCGCTACAAGAGGTTTGGCCTGATCGCCACCGCCGCACTGGCCGCCAACGTGGTGCTGCTGGTGGCGGCGCTGTCGATGCTGCAGGCCACGCTCACCCTGCCCGGCATTGCCGGCATCGTCCTGACCATGGGCATGGCGGTCGACGCCAACGTGCTGATCTATGAACGCATCCGCGAGGAACTGCGTAACGGCAACACCCCGCAGGCGGCGATTCACGCCGGTTTCGACCGGGCCTTCGACACCATTCTCGACTCCAATCTGACCACGCTGATCGCCGCGATCATGCTGTTTGGCTTCGGCACCGGCCCGATCAAGGGCTTCGCGGTTACCCTCAGCATCGGCATCGTGACCTCAATGTTCACTGCGGTCACCGGGTCGCGGGCGCTGGTGAATCTTTTCTACGGCGGCCGCAAGCTGCAAACCCTGTCGGTCTGAGCGCGCAAGGACAACCGCCATGTGGAAATTCGACTTTTACAACACGAACATCGACTTCATGCGCTGGCGCAGGCTGGCCATGGGCTGGTCGATCGCGGTGCTGCTGATCGCGGTGGGCTCACTGCTGATCCGGGGCATGAACCTGGGGCTCGATTTCACCGGCGGCACAGTGATCGAGGTGCAGTACCCGCAGCCGGTGGAGATCCCCAAGGTACGCGCAACCCTGGCCGGAGCCGGTTTCGGCGATGCCCAGACCCAGCACTTTGGCACCGCCCGCGAGGTGCTGATCCGCATTCCACCGCATGATCAGCGCAATGCCGCGGCCCTGAGCAACGAGGTGCTGCATGCCCTGCAGTCCGCGCCCGACGGCAGCGGCGCAACCCTGGTGCGTGCCGAGTTCGTTGGCCCGCAGGTCGGTCAGGAACTGGTAGAACAGGGCGGCCTGGCGGCGCTGGGCGCACTGGCCGGCATTCTGGTCTACGTCATGTTCCGCTTTGAATGGCGTCTGGCGGTGGGCACCATCGCCGCGACCGTGCATGACGTGCTCTTTACCATCGGCTGGTTCTCGCTGTTTCAGATTGAATTCGACCTGACCGTGCTAGCGGCGGTGCTGGCGGTGATCGGCTATTCGGTCAACGATACCGTGGTGGTGCTGGACCGCATCCGCGAGAACTTCCGCAAGCGGCGCAAGGGCACGGTGGTCGAAATCATGAACGGTTCGATCAACGAAACCCTGTCGCGCACCACCATGACCAGCTTCGTGACCCTGCTGTCGGTGATCGTGCTGTACTTCTTTGGTGGCACAGTAATGCGCGGCTTTTCCATGGCCATGATCATCGGCATCGTTGTTGGCACCTATTCGTCGATCTACATCGCCAGTGCCACGGCCCTGTACCTGGGCATCAGTCGCGAGGATCTGCTGCCCCGCGCCAAGGAAGCGGCGGACGAGCAGCCCTGAGACCACGACCGGGCCCCCTAGCGGGTCCCGGCGTCGCGACCACCGCGCTCTGCAGTTTCAGCGCGGATCGTGCGTCTCGCTGATCGGATCAGGATCATCGAGGCGCGCTGCCACCTGATGATCGTGCGTGCTGTCTGGGCCGTGCAGCAGATCACTTTCCACACCGCGAATGACCAGGCGCGCCCAGACCGTAGCGGCCAGCCACAGCAGCATGCCCCCCAGTAGCAGTCCCGCACTGCTATCAGCAAGGCCATAAGCGATGGCGGCCAGACTGGCCAGCCAGAACACGCCAATCGGCGCCGCCGTATGCGCCGCGGCACCGTAGTGCACAACAGCGACCGGCGGAGCCAGCAAGGCAATCAGGGTTCTCTTCATGACATGGTTCCTCCACGGGATTTGGCTTAAAGTAATAGCCTAGGATTTGAGGGTAACGGGGCGATAAGATGCCACGCGGGGTTCCGGCCCTCTCACAACCATAGCCGCGAATAACCGCGCCCGCCCGCCCCGCTCCATGCACGC
>DAITNL010000178.1:0-6504 GCA_036834665.1 Candidatus Competibacteraceae bacterium
TCGGTTCGACTCGGTGAAGCAGGAAACCCTGATTGTGAAGTCAGGAATCCCCGTCGTTTACGGCGGGGAGGAGGTCAACGCTTGGATACTCTGCGCGGGCGTCGTCAATGGCGCATGAATGAATGCCGCGGGCGCCGGGCCTGAAGTCGGCAATGGTGGACCGCTATAATGTGCGGCCATTTTAGGCAAAAGTAGACCAGGAAACGTCGATGAAGTTGATGCGCGTGGCGATAAGCGGGTTGGTGGGGGCATGGCTGAGTGCTTGTGCGGCACCGCCTGTGGTCGAGACTCCAGCGCCTGATCCGGCACCGGCGGTAGATTTGATGGCGCGCTTGCAGGCGCAGGAAACGCGCCTGGAACGGCTGGAACAGGCCGTGGCAACGCTGGGCAGTGCGCAGCAGGCCTTGCAGGCGCGGCAGGTGGCCCCGGAAGCGCTGGCGGGTCTCCATCGTGAAGTGCGCCAGATGCGGGCAGCGCTGGACAAGCTGCACCACCAGCAGCGGCAACAGCAGCAGGCTGCTGCCGGGTCACGGCCTGCTCCGGCTGTGACTGCGACGGGCAGTGCCGTCAGCGATATGGCCCGTTATCGGGTGGTGGATATTGATCTGGGTCCCTTGCCGGATGGTTCAGGTCCGCGATTGCTGCGGCCGATTCCGGCTACGGTGCCGGCGCAGGCGCGGGAGATTCTGGTGTATGCGCAGATCGCGACCGGTTATGTTGAGGGCGGCCCGCATCGTTTCCGCATCGCGACCCGTCTCGACGATAGCCGGGAAGCGGCGTTTTACCTGTACGCGGTGGGGCAGGCGCAGCAGGGCTGGGCGTATAACTCCGACAGTTTCTGGTTGCCGATGCCCGCCAATCGCGAGCTGATCCTGGATGCGCAAGGCAAGCCCTTCTTTGGCGACTGGAACAGTAACGTGCGCATCATTGCTTATCGCTAGGTGCGCTGCCGTTTTCGGGATAAGGCGATATTGCGTTCAGCCTGTCCTGTGTCCATTGTGCTGGATTGTGCTGAATATATTCGCTGATACGCAAAAAATCCGATTCATTGCGGATCACATGTTCCCAATAAGTGCGTTGCCATAGACGCCCTGGGAACGCGGGCCAATCCAATTGGTTGACGCCATCCACATATCGTTTGGTCGTCATGGTTTTGAAACGATGCACCACGTCGGGTAATGACAACCGAACCGTAGGGGCAGGCCCCTGTGCCTGCCCTGATTCCGGGCGGCCTGGTTCTGGGCGGCCACGGGGGGCCGCCCCTACGATGGGGTTGTTGGGTTCTGGGCGGCCACGGGGGGCCGCCCCTACGATGAGGATGATGCCGTGGATGTGATTGGGCATGACAACAAATTCGGCAGTATCAATGCCTGGATAATGTTCTGGAATTGCATTCCAAACCGCTTGAATCATATGCCCGGCTGCATTCAGCACCATGTCTCCATCCGCAATTTCTCCAAAAAGATTTTCCCGCTGCTGGGTGCAGATGGTCACAAAATAGGCACCTGTCTGGGAATAATCGTATCCGCATAGGCGGATGGAGCGGCGGTGGTGAATATCTGGATTGAAATTCATCTTGCTTTTCCGGATGGCGGTTTAATCCAGAGTTTTTTGATGTTTCCTCGTATTCTCGGAATTGCGCAAGCCAGAGGGCGGCTTTCCCGAAACCCCCCCTCGCGGATGGCAAGGGGGATTCGAATCAGCGCCTAGCCCGTGTTGCGCATGCCCGCCGCCAGGGCATTGATCGAGCGCAGCAGCGGTTGCAGCCACAGCGATGCCTCGGGCGAATCCGAGCCGTGATCCCGCAGTGCCTGCCGGTAGCGCTTGAGCACGGTGACCTGGATGTGGTTGAGCGGATCGAGATAGGGATTGCGCCGCTCCAGCGACTTGGCCAGGGTCGGGTTTTCATCGAGCAGGGTGGGCAGTTGCGCCACCGCCAGAATTTCCCGGCAACTGCGCAGATACTCATCCTGGAAGCAGGCAAAAATGCGCGCCTCGGTATCGGCGTCCTCACACAGGCGCGCGTACTCGCGGGCGATGCCCAGATCAACCTTGCTCAGCGACATCTGGCTGTTGTTCAACAGCGCGTGGAAAAACGGCCAGTCGCGGTACAGGCGCTGCAGGGTCGCCAGCCGTTCGGGATCATCGCCGCGCCAGGCAGCCAGAGCGCTGCCGATGCCGTACCAGCCCGGCAGGGTGTGGCGCGATTGGCCCCAGCCAAACATCCACGGAATCGCCCGCACCGAGTACTTGGAACGATCGCCCTTGGCGCGATGCGAAGGGCGCGAGCCAATGTTGAGCTGGCCGATCTCACTGACCGGCGTGGCGGTGTAGAAATAATCGATGAAGCCGGGCGTGTGCTCGGTCAGGGCGCGATAAACCGCTTCGCCGTGGCTGGCCAGTTCGGTCATTACGGCGCTCGCGTCCGGCGGATCGGCGGCAACCGCCTGGACCAGATGCCGGCTGGCCTTCATCAGTCCGGTGATACCCAGGGTCAGCTCGTAAATCGCCGTTTCCAGATTCTGGTACTTGAACGACAGTACCTCGCCCTGCTCGGTGATCTTGATCTGGCCGCGCACCGTGCCCGAAGGCTGGGCGAGGATGGCATCGTGGGTGGGGCCGCCGCCGCGCCCGACCGTGCCGCCACGACCGTGGAACAGCCGGCAGCCAAAGCCACGCGCTGATGCCAGTGCTACCGCCTGCCGCTGCGCCTGATACAGGCCCCAGTTCGAAGCCAGAATGCCGCCGTCCTTGCAGGAATCCGAATAGCCCACCATGACATCCTGCACGCCGCCGGACGCAGTCAGCAGTTCACGATAGGCGGGCTGATCGAGCAGTTGCGTCAGCACGCTCTCGACCCGCTGCAGGTCGGCGATGGTCTCGAACAGCGGCGCGACGCGGATCTCGCAATGCCAGCCGCCATCGGCGCGGCGCCCGGCCAGACCGGCGAAGCTGGCCAGGAACAGCACTTCCAGCACATGGCTGGCCTCGTGGGTCATGGAAATGACGTAGTTGTCGAAGGCGCGCGGGCCGATCTCCTCGCGCATGCGCGCCATCACCTGGAACACCTCCAGGGTCTCGCGGGTCGCGGGACTGAAGGCTTCGCAGTACAGCAGCGGCGTGCCGGACTGGGCGAGCAGTTCGCCAAGGGTATTCAGGCGCTCCGTCTCGGACAGCGCCGCGTAGTCGGGCAGATTGGGCGCCATGGCGAAGAGTTCCGTCACGGCGGCCGTGTGCCGGCCTGATTCCTGACGCACGTCCAGTGAGGCCAGATGGAAGCCAAAGGTTTCGGCCAGACGGATCAGATCCTTCAGTTCGCCATCGGCTACCGCGCCGTCGCCGTGAGCGAGCAGCGAGTCGCGGATGATGTACAGCTCGTCAAGGAATTCCTGCGCCGAGGCATAGCCCCAGAAGGGCACCGGTACCTGATCGGGACGCCCGGCGATCTGGGCGTGGATGCGCTCCAGGTTGTGCTGCAGGCGGTGATAAATCAGGAAGAACTTGCGCCGATAGGGTTCCTGGGCGTACTGGCGCGGTGCGTCGCTGAACAGGGCCTGCATGCGCTGCACGTCCGCATCCAGATGGGCGCTGAACACCGGTGAGGGTGTGACCAGCGAGCTGGAGTAGGTCAGATGCCGGTTCAGTTCCTCGACCCGGTGCAGGTATTCACGCAGGACATCCTGCGCCTGCAGGCGCACCGCCAGCACTGTGGTTTCCGGCGTGACGAAGGGATTGCCGTCACGATCGCCACCGATCCAGGAGCCAAAGCGCAACAGGCTGGGAATACGCACCGCGTTCTTGCCGCCCTGATCGGCGTAGACCGCACCCAGCGCCCGCTCCAGATTGCGATACAGCAGCGGCAGGGCCTGGAAAATCGACTCGCGGAAGTAATACAGGCCGTTCTTGATCTCATCGCGCACCTGTGGCTTGTAGCTGCGCACCTCCTCGGTCTTCCACAGGATCTGGACCTGGCTGCGCAGTTCCTCGACGACTTCGGCGCGCTGGTATTTGTTCAGCGCCGGATTATCCAGCTTGCCGTTAGTGAGGAAGATGCGCCGCTGTGCGCCGAGCATGACCCGGCGCTTGGCCTCGGTGGGGTGGGCAGTGAACACCGGCATGAAGCAGAGCTGATCGAGCAGCGCCTGCAACTGGCTGGCGTCGATGCCCGCGGTGCGCAGGCTGCGCAGGGTTTCATCGAAGGAGCCGCGCCACAGTGACTTGCTGCGGCGCACCTGTTCGCGGCGCTGCTGGTGCTGGAAATCTTCCTCGGCGATGTTGGCCAGGGTGAAATAGGCGCTGAAGGCACGCACCACATGGTTGAGCATGTCCGGATTGAGTGCGGCGATCAGGCGCATCAGCCGCTCGCGGATCTCGATGGGTGCATCGGGCTGGCGCCGCAGCTCGGTGAAGCCCTGCCGCAGGGTTTCCACGGCATCGAGCACCGGGCGGCCTTCACGGTCACGCAGGGTATCGCCCAGCAGGCGGCCCAGCAGTTTGACCCGGTCACGCAGGGGTTTATCGGATTCAGTCGGCATCGGCAGAGGGTTCCGTCGCTGTGAGAGAAGGGTGCCTGGCAAGTTGAGCACAGGCGGCGGGCATGATGCCAGAGCGCCTACCTGATTCGACAGTGCCGAGGCAGGACACTATAGTAACCAGCAGGATCCCGTGGTGTGCTGGGTGCCGTGATGCCACAGCCAGCGCCTTGCCCCCGGGTTCCTGTTCACCGGGTTTCGCCAGCGTTTTCACTCTCTGATAAGGAAGCCGTCCATGTCTGTTCCCAGCAATCTGCCGGTCTGGCAAGAACTGCACGCCCATCACGCCGCGATCGCCGATTTGCATCTGCGCGACCTGTTTGCCGCTGATCCGGCGCGCTTTGCTCGGTTCTCCCGGCACTTTGGCGACCTGCTGGTGGATTTTTCCAAGCATCGTATTACTGACGAAACATTGCGCCTGCTCACCGAGCTGGCCTATCAGGCTCAGGTGCCGGAGTGGACCGCGCGCCTGTTCAGCGGCGAGATGATCAACCACACCGAGCGCCGCGCGGTGCTGCATGTCGCCCTGCGTAATCGCGGCAACCGGTCGATCTTCGTCAATGGCGAGGATGTGATGCCGGAGGTGAACGCGGTGCTGGAGCACATGCGCAAATTTGCTGACCAGATTCGCCGTGGCAAGTGGCGCGGCCATACCGGCAAGCGCATCCGTGATGTGGTCAACATCGGGATCGGCGGGTCCGACCTCGGGCCGAAGATGGTCTGCGAGGCGCTCGAACCCTATGGCGACCCGACCCTGCGCATGCACTTCGTCTCCAATGTCGATGGCGCCCATATCAGCCATGTGCTGGCCGACTGCGACCCGGAAAGCACCCTGTTCATCATCGCTTCCAAGACCTTCACCACCCAGGAAACCATGACCAACGCCCACACCGCACGTGCCTGGCTGGTGCGGGAACTGGGTGATGAGGCCGCGGTCGTGCGGCACTTCGTCGCGGTTTCGACCAATGCCGAAGGGGTGCGCAAGTTCGGCATCGATACCGCCAACATGTTCGAGTTCTGGGACTGGGTCGGTGGGCGCTATTCGCTGTGGTCGGCGATCGGCCTGCCGATCATGGTCTATCTGGGCATGGAGCACTTCATCGAGCTGCTTGAAGGCGCGCATGCCATGGACGAGCACTTCCGCAGCGCACCCATGCAGGACAACCTGCCGGTGATTCTGGCGCTGCTGGGCGTCTGGTACATCGACTTTTTCGGCGCCGACAGTCAGGTGACCCTGGTCTACGATGATTATCTGCGCTCGCTGCCGGACTATCTGCAGCAGTTGGACATGGAGAGCAACGGCAAGTCGATCGACCGTGAAGGCCAGTCGGTATCGGTCAAGACTGGACCGATCCTGTGGGGTGGCCTGGGCAACAATGGCCAGCATGCCTTCTACCAATTGCTGCATCAGGGCACGCATCTGGTGCCGGCGGATTTCCTGGCGCCGGCGCACAGCCCCAACCCGGTCGGCGATCATCACCCGATCCTGCTGGCCAATTGCCTGGCCCAGGCTGAGGCGCTGATGGTCGGCAAGACCGAGGCACAGGCCCGCGCCGAACTGGAAAAACAGGGCCTGAGCGGTGAGGCGCTGGAAAAGCTGCTGCCCTACAAGGTCTTCCCCGGCAATCGGCCGAGCACCAGCCTGTTCTATCGGCGCATGACGCCGCAGGTACTGGGCGCGCTGCTGGCGCTGTATGAGCACAAGGTGTTCGTACAGGGCGTGATCTGGAACATCAATTCCTTCGATCAGTGGGGCGTGGAGCTGGGCAAGCAGTTGGCCAACGCCATCCTGCCGGAACTGAAGGGTGAACGCCCGGCCGACGGACACGATGCCTCGACCCAGGGTCTGATCGAGTTCTGCCGCGCCGCGCAGTAAGCGTCTGTGATGCAATGCCCTCTCTCCCTCTGGGAGAGAGCGGTTATCGCCTGGAACGCCATGCGTACCAGACGTGCCCGAGCCACTCATGGGCGG
>DAITNL010000179.1:0-6484 GCA_036834665.1 Candidatus Competibacteraceae bacterium
GGTCAGGCGATAGGCAGCATCGCTGTTGTCGAGCACCACCGCATCAGCGACGGTGTCGGGGTTGCAGCGATCGACCAGCACCAGCGGAAACGGGTAATCGCGCAGCGGCAGGCGCGCCAGGGTCGGCAGGGTCGGCGACAGGATGACGCCGCTGACGTTTTCATCGCGCATCAGGTCCAGGTACAACGCTTCCTTGTCGGGGTTTTCATCGGCGTTGCACAGAATCACCCGCATGCGATTCTGATAGGCGACATCCTCGACGGCGCGACTGACTTCGGTGAAAAAGGGATTGCGGATATCGGCTACGATCAGGCCGATGGTGTCGTTACGCCGCGAGCGCAAGCGCCGGGCGGCAAGATCCGGTCGATAGTCCAGGGCCTTGACGGCATCGAGCACCCGCTGGCGCGTTGCGTCAGTGACCGCAGTCTGCCCGGCGAGCACTCGCGAAACCGTCGCGACCGAAACCCCGGCGACATCCTTGATCTGAGCCATGATGCCTTAACCTCCCCAGTGAAAAAGTAAACGATTACATCGGTCATCATACCGCCATGACCGCTGCCATGCCAGAGTCACTTTTTTTGCATCCGGACTGTTGACAGGTCGCAATGTAAACGATTACATTTTCTTCCACAAAAAGAACCCTAACAAGCTGCTAGAAGTAACGAAAACGATTATCGCGATTAAGCGATTGGCCCGCCGGCCTGGCCACTGGTTCCAGCACTGGCAACTGTATTGCCAATGCGTCGATGAGAAACGCGCCATCCCGGCCCCCGACCCATGCCTTTCGAGGAGACATCCTGTCATGAACATGCCCAAGTCCCTGCTGAAGCTGGCGATTGCTACTGCCCTTACCACGCCGTTTGCCGTCCAGGCCGATACGATTCTGTATGGCGAGGCCAAGGTCTCGGTGGATTACGTCGATGATCAGCGCGCGCCCGATACCTATTGGGATGTAGTCAACAACGGTTCCAAGCTGGGCATCAAGGGCAGCGAAGATCTCGGCGGTGGCATGAGCGCCTTCTATCAATACGACTTCAATGTCGATATGACTGAAGGTGGCAACTTCAGTGGTCTGAATCAGAAGTTCGTTGGCCTGCAGGGCGGTTTTGGCGCCGTGACCCTGGGCACGCAGGATACGCCTTATTGGAAGGTGCTCAACGTCGTCGATATTTTCAACAGCGACAAGATGTTCAACGGCACGGTCTATCTGGGCGGGACGCTGACCGATGAGACCGACGACAACGGCGCCCTCGGCACTCTGGCTAACAGCATCGACTACCAGACCCCGGTTTTTAACGGCTTCAGCGGTGAGGCACTGCTGGTGCTCGATGGCCGCATCAACACGCCGCAGGGCTATTCGGATGGCGTGGATATCTGGACGGTCAACGTCAAATACAACCAGGGTCCGTATTTTGCCGGCCTGACCTATATCAAGCTCGATGGCAACCGTGATTTCGATCTCGAAACCGGTCGCAGCGTTGACCTTGATCTGTACAACTGGGGTCTGGGCCTGGGCTACAAGACGCCTCAGTGGCTGGTGGGTGCGATCTACGAGCAGGGTGATTTCAGCGACGTCAACTTTGAGCGCCATGTCAGCATCAACGGCGTGCCGAATGCCACCGGTGATGATGCGCAGAGCTGGATGCTGGTTGGTCAATACGGCTTTGGCAACAGCACCGTCCGGGCGGCCTATGGTCAAACCGATACCGGCATCGATGGCGAGTCCAACATCGACAACTACCGGCTCGGCTATCAGTACAACTTCAGCAAGCGCACCCTGCTGTGGGCGGAATATCTGGGCCGCAACGCCGATACGCCCCTGTATGGCGACCAGAACGTAGTATCGATCGGCACCAAGGTCCTGTTCTGAGTTGCGCACGTCACGTCGCCTGGCGTGGCAGAAAGTTTCGTTCCACCCTTGATTGTGTCTGATGTAATCGATTACATTAACAGGCAACAAACCCAGAGCCTTCACCCGGGAATAGCAGATGAAAACGATTACTAAATCCTGCATCCGCCTCGATACGCATGCCGCCAACAAGGACGAAGCGATCCGCCTGGCCGGGCAACTACTGGCCAGCGCCGGCTACATCGAACCGGCCTACATCGACAGCCTGCTCAAGCGCGAACAGGTCGCCAACACCTTCCTTGGCAGTGGTGTGGCGATCCCGCATGGCATGATCGAGGACCGCCACCTGATCCACCACACCGGCATTGCCATCCTGCAGCTTCCTGAGGGCGTGGAATGGAATGCCGGCCAGAAAGCCCATCTGGTGGTCGCCATTGCCGCGCAGTCCGATGAGCATATCGGCCTGTTGCGTCGCCTGACCCGCCTGATGCAGCAGCCCGAGGCGCTCGATGCTCTGATTCACGCCCACAATCCGCTGGTGTTCATCGCCGCGCTGGATGATGCTGCCGCGCCCAGTGTCCGCGAAGTGCCTGCGGCGCCGGCGTGGCCGGTCGATGCGGAAAATACCTGGAGCGTGGATTATCCCAACGGCCTGCATGCCCGTCCGGCCATGCGCTGGGTCGAGACCGCCAAGCGCTTTGCCTGCGAACTGCGGGTGTACAAGGGCAACGAGTTCGCCGATGCCAAGGCGCTTACCGATCTGCTTGCCCTGGGCGTGACCTATGGCACCACCCTGCGCTTTGCCGCCCGCGGTGCCGATGCTGCCCGCGCCCTGCAGAGCCTGCTCGACACGGTGCGCGGCCTGTCCAGCGTCGAGCAGGCTGATGCCGAACAGGCCCGCCGCGCTGCGCTGGCCGCACGCAAGGTTCAGGCGGAATGGACACCCAGCGCCGCCGCCCGCACCCTTTACGGATTGGGTGCCAGTCCGGGCCTGGCACTCGGCCGACTGGTGCGCCATGTCGCGCAGCGTTTCGAGATCCGCGATCAGCCCGGTGATGTGGTCGCTGAGGGCGAGGCCCTGGAACAGGCCCTGCTGGCGGTGCGCGCCGAACGCGAGGCCCTGGAAGCCCGCACCCGGCAGCGGCTCAGCGCCACCGAAGCGGCCATTTTCGCCGCCCAGCGTGAACTGCTGGCTGATCCGGTGCTGGTGCGTGAGGCGCTGGCGACCATCATGCAGGGCCATGGCGCGGCCTGGTCCTGGCAGCAGGCCTTGCAGGCGCGTATCGCCAAACTCCAGCAGGTGAACGATCCCCTGCTGGCGGCGCGGGCGCTGGATTTGCGCGACGTGGGCGAGCGGGTGCTGGCGCAACTGCTCGGTATCGAGCGTCAGCAGCTCACCCTGACTGAAGCAAGCATTCTCGCCGCCGAGGATCTCACCCCGTCCGATACCCTGCATCTGGACACGCGCTACGTCGTCGGCCTGGTCACCAGCGCCGGTGGCCCGACCTCGCATACCGCGATCCTGGCCCGCACCCTTGGCCTGCCGGCGATTGTTGCCGCGGGTCCGGCGCTGTTTGGCGTACCCGATGGCGGCATGGCGGTGGTCGATGGCAGCAGTGGCTGCCTCTATGCCGGCCTGAGCGAAGCGGATCAACGCAGCGTTGCCGAAGTGATCGCCCGGCAGAACGCGGTCCGCGAAAGCCTGCGTGCCACCCGCCATCTGCCGGCGACCACCACCGATGGCCATACCATCGAAATCGCCGCCAACGTCGCCAATCCCCAGCAGGCCCGGTCAGCGCTGGACGCCGGCGCCGAGGGCATCGGCCTGATGCGCACCGAATTCCTGTTCCTGGAGCGCGACAGCGCCCCCGACGAGGAGGAGCAGTATCAGGTTTATCGCGAGATGGTCGAGATCATGGCCGGGCGGCGGCTGATCATCCGCGCCCTGGACATCGGCGGTGACAAGCAGGTGCCCTATCTGAACCTGCCGCGTGAGGACAATCCCTTCCTTGGCGTGCGTGGCGCGCGCCTGCTGCTGCAGCGTCAGGATCTGCTCTACGCCCAGTTGCGTGCGCTGTACCGCGCCGCACAGCACGGCTCGCTGTGGATCATGTTCCCGATGGTGACCCATCTGAGTGAAATCGAGGCACTGCGTGGCCACTGCGAACGGGCGCGCGAGCAGGTCAAGGGTCCCGAAGTCAAGTGCGGCATCATGGTCGAGGTCCCGGCGGTGGCAGTGATGGCGGAAAGCTTCGCGCCGCTGGTCGATTTCTTCTCGATCGGCACCAACGACCTCACCCAGTACACGCTGGCGGTCGATCGCCAGCATCCCGAACTGGCCGCGCAGGCCGACAGCCTGCACCCGGCGGTGCTCAGGTTGATCGATGCCACGGTGCGCGGCGCGCAGGCGGCGGCCCGCTCGGTGGGCGGCGGCTGGGTGGGCGTTTGCGGCGGTCTGGCTGGCGATCCGCTGGGCGCACGCATTCTCACCGGTCTGGGTATCGATGAGCTGAGCATGAGCGCCCAGGATATCGCTCCGGTCAAGGCCGCCCTGCGCGGGGAAGCGCGTGCGGCGATGCAGGAACTGGCCCGGCGCGCGCTACGCGCCCGTACCGCCGAGGAGGTCCGCGGTCTATGAATCCCCTGAATCCCTTTGCACCACCCCCGCAGGTGGTCACCGTTGCCCTGAATCCGGCCCTGGATCACACCATTACGGTCGCCGATCTGCAATTGGGCGTGGTCAATCGCGCCCTGCGCATGCAGGTCGATGTCGGCGGTAAGGCGATCAACGTCGCGTCCTGCCTGTCCGATTTCGGCATCAACGCCGCCGTCACCGGCCAACTGGGTCGTGACAACGCCGCCCTGTTCGAGGAGCTGTTCCAGCGCAAGAAAATCGCCAATCACTGCTGCTATCTCGACGGCCTGACCCGGATCAACACCAAGCTGGTCGATAGCGAGCGCAGCGAGACCACCGATCTGAATATGCCCGGACCGGACTTTACGCCGGCGGCGGCAGCGGATCTGCTGGCGCAGATCGTGGAGCGGCTGGAGCGGCTGGTCGAGCAGGTCGACTGGGTGGTGCTGTCGGGCAGCCTGCCGCCGGGCATGCCCGAGGATGTCTACGCCACACTCACCACGCGGGTGCAGGCACGTGGCGGCGCTGTGCTGCTCGATACCAGTGGCGCGGCGCTACGGGCGGCCCTGGTGGCCGGACCGCGCATCCTCAAGCCCAATCGGGATGAACTGGCTGAGCTGGTCGGCGCGCCGCTGGACACTCTGGACGCAGTGATCGCGGCCGGGCGGACCCTGCTATTCGGTGCCGCCGCGCCCGAATGGGTGGTGGTGTCGCTGGGTGGCGACGGTGCGCTGTTCCTGAGCCGCGAGCAGGCGGTGCGCGCCGAGCCGATTGCGATGGCGGTGACCAGTACCGTAGGTGCCGGTGATGCCATGGTGGCCGGACTGATCGCCGCGCGGCTGGAAAACCTGTCCCTGGCCGAGGCCGCGCAATTGGCGACTGCCTTCGCCGCCGCCAAGCTGACCCGGATCGGTCCGCATCTGCCGCGCCCGGCCGAGGTGCGCGCTCTGGCCCAGCGGGTCGTCGTCAACGTCCTCGCTTGACACAACATCATCAACTCCTCCCCGGCGGAGGGGACGCATAAAATCTGCAGGAGAACCGCACATGGCCAAATTCGTTGCCGTCACCGCGTGCCCGACCGGCATTGCCCATACCATCATGGCCGCCGAGGGTCTGGAACAGGCCGCCCGGGCGCTGGAACACAGCATCCAGGTCGAAACCCAGGGCTCGGTGGGCGCCCGCAACACCCTGGCGGATGCCGATATTGCTGCCGCCGACGTGGTGATTATCGCTGCCGACACCCGTGTCGATACCGCGCGCTTTGCCGGCAAGCCGCTGTACGAAACCACCACCGAGCCGGCGATCCGCAACGGTGTCGAGGTGATCAAGGCGGCACTGGCCAGCATCGCGGTTCCCGCCGCGCCGTCCCCGGGCGCGGCTGCCAGTCTGAAAATCGTCGGTATCACCTCCTGCCCGACCGGCATCGCCCATACCTTCATGGCCGCTGAAGGACTGGAACAGGGCGCGAAAAATCAGGGCCATGCAATCAAGGTCGAGACCCAGGGTTCGGTCGGTGCCAAGAACACCCTGACCGCTGCGGACATCGCTGCGGCCGATCTGGTGATCATTGCCGCCGATACCCAGGTTGATAAGACCCGTTTCGCCGGCAAGCGCATCTACGAAGCCAGCACCAAGGCCGCCATTCATGATGGCGCTGCACTGGTGCGCACCGCGATTGCCGAAGCCCGGAGCGTGGGCGGTGGGACGGGCGCTGCTGGCATCGAACAGCAGGTCCAGCAGGCCGCAACCCGCACCGGTGCCTATAAGCATCTGATGACCGGCGTGTCCTACATGATTCCCTTCGTGGTTGCCGGCGGCCTGCTGATCGCGATCAGCTTCGCCCTTGGCGGGATCAACGTGTTCGAGGACGCCAACCAGGGCACGCTCGGCTGGACCCTGTTCCAGATCGGCGCCAAGGCCGGCTTTACGCTGATGGTACCGATCCTGGCCGGCTTCATCGCCTATTCCATCGCCGACCGGCCGGGCATCGCCCCGGGCAT
>DAITNL010000180.1:0-6409 GCA_036834665.1 Candidatus Competibacteraceae bacterium
GCCCACCTTCGATTAAAGGTGCGCTGCGCTTCTGGTGGCGGGCGCTGAATTGGGGGCATTTCCGGAGGCAGGCCGGATCGGTCTCTGAAGCACTTAATCGTCTTCATCGGGAAGAACAGCGCCTGTTTGGAACCGCTGCTGTTATCGAGGACAATAAGCCACTTGGTCAGGGTGTTTTTTTATTGCGCGTTAGTAATCAGCCTAAAATCATGATCGATACTTTATGGCCAATTAATAATACTGGTAGTGGCTATCTTGGTTTTGGCATCATGGAATCTGGTCAATTCTCCAAGAATAATTATCGGCCGCATCGTGAAGGTATTCGTGAGGGTGTCGACTTTGAGTTGGAACTGCATTTCAAACCAGGTACACAGCAGACTGATATCGATGCGATTACTGAAACCCTAAAAATTTGGAGTCTTTTTGGCGGTTTAGGTAGTCGAGCACGGCGCGGTTTTGGCTCGGTTACATTGTTGAAATTAAATGGGCAAGATACCCGACTAGATCAGAATGCTTATCGTGCGGCAGTTAAATCCATACTCGATAATGCTGTTGATATCAACAGTTTTCCGCCCTATACGGCATTGAGTCGACATAGCCGTTTTGGCATTCTATCCATAAGTCAAGATGCGCGGTTGGCACATGATCAGGCAGGTTTACTCTATAAATCTCACCGTGGACAGACTAGCGCATTACGTGGTGCAGCCAAAATTCCATTTGGTTTGCCTTTACAAGGTGTCGATCTAGAAAGTCGTCGTGCAAGTCCGTTGATTTTTCATATTCACGCTTTGCGCAATGGCTCTTTTGCTGGTGCTGTACTTTACTTGCCAGCTGAATTTCACCATGAAAGCCGATATCAGACTGCTGATTTGGAAAAATTCTATCGCGAAGTAAAGCGATTTATACCGATGGAGCCCTAGGAATGACTCAAAAAACATTTCATTTCACCCTTGGCCCAGTGCAAGGCTTTGTCGCTCAAGCCCGTCGCACGCGCGATTTCTGGGCCGGTTCCTTTTTGCTTTCATGGCTGGCAGGCGCAGCCATGCAAACAGTGATCAAGCAAAAAGGAGACATTGTCTTTCCTACGCCGGATAAAGATTATCTCAAGTGGATACAGGGACAGGGTCGTAAAGAGCCACCCCGGCAGGGTGGTATTCCCAATCGATTCAAAGCCAAGGTTGATCAGGACTTTAAACCCGAATCAGTGGTGGAGACCGTTAAACAAGCCTGGCGGGCGCTGGCAGAAGCTGTCTGGCAGAAAGATTTGCAGCGGCATTGCCAGCTTTATCCAGCTACTCGTGAGATTTGGGATCGACAGATTAACGGCTTCTGGGAAATCGCTTGGGCTATTGGCGATGATGATTCGCTACTTGATCAGCGCAAAAACTGGCGCACGCAATTGCCACCAACTGAAGCCGGAATCAAGTGCTCAGTCATGTCCGGCTGGCAGGAACTATCGGGATTAGTAGCGCCAAACAGAGAAGAATTAAACAAATTTTGGCAACCATTGCGCAATGACTGTGGTCGTGATCTGGCTGAGGATGAAAATCTGTGCGCAATTGCCTTTGTCAAGCGCCGCTTTCCCCATTGTTTTGATCAGATCAAAGCATCGATGCCTAGCGACTGGACGTTATACGGATGGAAGGTGAATCCACAAACGCTTTCTACACTGGATTTGGCGGCGGCGAATTGGCTGGCGCGGGTGGTTGATAAAGGTTCAAAAGTCGAGGTGGCGCACTTGCATGAAGCGGCGGAACGCCTGCCCTTTTCACCCGGTGACTGCGGTGTCAATCGCTTGCGCTGCGTCGAGGAAGCTTACAAGACGCAGGAAGTGCGTCATTTGAACAGCAGCGTTTTATTTAGCCATGTCCTCGATAACCCGAATGAATGTCCGGATCCAGCCGCAGTTCGGGAGATAAAAAAGGCGATTAAAGCGCTGAAGCTAAACGGCTTCCCTGCACCGTTTTACGCTATTTTGTTAATGGATGGCGACAGTCTGGGCGAATTACTGCGGAAATCAGGCTCGGCGGTTTCCAATGCGCTAGATCGCTTCACCAAGCAGGTTCCTAAAATCGTTTGCCAGCACAATGGTTTTCTGATTTACGCCGGCGGTGATGATGTATTGGCGTTATTGCCATTGGAGGATGCTTTGCAATGCGCAGCGGATATTCGCCAATGCTACCTCGATGCTTTCAAGACCCAAGGCCTATCGTCAACGATTTCAGCCGCGATTGAATACGCTCATGTCAAAACGCCGTTGACCCGGATTCTCGGCGATGCCCATCATCTGCTCGACGATATTGCTAAGGAAGGACGGGGGCGCGATGCGATTGCGGTGCGAGTCTGGAAACCTGGCGGTCAGGCGCTGGAATGGGCAATGCCATGGGAAAAGGCGCTTATTAAGGATAGTAACCAACTGAAGATCGCACAAATAGCCAATCAATTTGCCGGCGATAAATCCGAATTCAGTAGTAAATTCTTTTACAGAATTCGCGAACGTTTTGATTTGCTTAACCCAGAGAAGAACAAACAAGAGGAGTGGGGAAATGAATCGGCCATTTTCAGTGAAGATGATGCCATAGCCTTGCTAGCTGTGGATTATCTCGCATCCGGTATCAACGAGGGGCTGCGTGATAAACTCAAAATTAAAGATGCTGTGGATCGAATTAAGCCGTTACTCGAACAGTGTCGGCCAGTGATCCGTCGCCCCAACGAGAGCAATGAAGAAAAGAAATTTCCTAAAAGCAAGCGCTTGGAAGTCGATGGCGCGCTATTAGTGCGCTTCCTCGCCCATAAGGGGGTAGAACGATAATGAATAACGACAGGCAATGGCGGTTTGATCCGCTGGATAGCTGGTTTTTCCGTGAAGCACGGGCTTTCGACATCAGTGGTAGCAATGAACTCAACAGCCTGTTTCCTCCACCCGCTCGCACGGTGGCCGGGGCAGTGCGAACGCTGATTGGCGAAACACAAGGCGTTGACTGGCAGGAATTTGCCAGTGCTGAAAAATACACCGATCTAAAGCAATCCATCGGTTCTGATGACGATCTAGGCGCACTGCGCATCCGCGGACCTTATCCACTCTGGAATAATGAGCGACTGTATCCCGCGCCACTGCATCTGTTGGCCAAAGAACAGGAGTATGTCTTTTTAAAACCAGGCGTTGTTGTTCAGTGTGACTTAGGCAAGGTAAAACTGCCGAAACTGGAAAAAGCCCTATCCGGTGCCAAGCCGCTGGAAGAAAAAGCCCTATCCGGTGCCAAGCCGCTGGAAGAAAAAGCCCTATCCGGTGCCAAGCCGCTGGAAAATGCCTGGCTGACCAACACCGATCTGCAACGGGTTTTGAAAGGTAAATTGCCAGAAAAAGTTTGGTATTCCCGGGATTTATATAGTGTTGAATCCCGGCTTGGCATTGCCCGCAACAATGCTCAGCGTACAGTGGCCGATGGGCTTCTCTACCAAACCCGTCATATTCGGCCACGCGCGGAACTGGCAATTGGCGCAACAGTCAGTGGCATTGACCCAGAATTGTATTCAGCGCATGGCGTGATTCGTTTTGGCGGTGAAGGACGCGCCAGCACGGTCACAGTTGAGGAATCGTCATTGCCTCTCGTAGAAGCGCCAAAAACTAATAGCAGCAATCTACTATTAGTTCTACTCACTCATGCGGATTTCGACGGCAAATGGGAATTACCCGGTTTCCATGCAGAAACACAGGGCGATGTTAAAATTTGGCGCGGAATAATTAATGGCATTGAGTTGATTTTGCACAGTGCAGTATTGGGCAAGGCAGTGCGTGAAGGCGGCTGGGACTTGCTGAATAAAAAGCCGCGTCCAGTACAAAGCCTGATCCCAGCCGGTAGCGTTTACTTCTGCACAGTTCAAGGTGATGTACAGGCAGCTGTTAAAACCTTGCACGGTTGTCATATCGGGCAGCATACCGCGCTGGGCCGCGGCGAGCTGGCGATTGGTTTCTGGTAAGAATGTCGAATAACTGGAGAAAAAACATGAGTAATACCGCATTGCTGGGCTTGTTAGCCGAAACTTCGATTCATGCCGGTGCTGGCCAAATGGCTGGTGTGATTGACTTGCCGATTCAGCGCGAGGCCCATACCGAGTGGCCGGTAGTGTTTGGTTCAGCGGTTAAAGGTGCACTGCGTACATTGGCCGATGAGCAGCAAGCTCCATGGCGTTTCGCAGTGTTTGGCCCGGAAATAAATAAAATAAATAATGCATTGGATCATGCCGGTGCATTACTGGTGAGCGATGCTCGCTTATTGTTATTACCAGTGCGCTCACTGACCAGCCATTTCAAGTGGGTGACCTGTCCTGCATTACTTAAGCGGTTTAAGATAGATGTCAAGCGCCTTCAATTAAATGATGCTGATTTTGCAATTCCTGAGTTTGATAATAATAAGAAGGAAATGGCACTGGTAGCGAATGAAGCAACTGGCGCGCTGTTTCTAGAGGAATTCAAATTCACTGCTAAAGCGGCTGATCTGGACGCGCTGATTAAGGCACTGGCTCAATTGATGGATCGGGATGATGCTGTCTCTGCATTAAAACAGCAGTTGGCGATCGTGCATGACGATCGCTTTAAGCATCTAGCGAAATTTGCCACCCCGGTTAATGCGCATATCTGCATTGATAATAAAACCAAGACCGTCAAACCCGGTGCGTTGTGGTATGAGGAAAGTCTGCCAGCGGATACCGTGCTTTATGTGGGCTTGCATGCTCAGGCAGCGCGGATCGATAAGGAAAAAAAGACCGCTGTGGAAGTACTGAGCCATATCACTGATGAGCTTTTTTCCCGGCCTTATCTGCAACTCGGTGGCAATGAGACTGTGGGTATGGGCTGGTGCAAGGTAGCGATTTGCAAGGCGGGAGGTTAAGTGATGAGCAGCAAACATAATAATTCGGGGAATAATAAAAAAACCACCCATCAAAAAAATCCCGCTGTGACTGGGTCTGCTATTTCCAAACCATCAGCAGTGGCATCGAGGGAAAATCCTGCGGTGAAAAGCAATACACAAACCAATGCGAATTCCGCTGTTTATAAAGCACCGGTAGATTCGTCGCTGGAGTGCAATATGGCAAAACCTCTACCCGCCACCGCTACTCCGCAACAGCGCCGGGCAGCTTTTGCCTTAGCGTGTATTCAAAAACTGGCAGGCGAATGGAAGGAAGATACCAAAAAGCAAAAGGAATTCAACAGTTACGCCAGCGCCATGCCGTTCATGATCCACGCGAATGGTCTGGGCCAAACCGCCGCGTTTTATCGGCGCAAAGGCACAGATCACACTTATTACCGGCTCTACACGCTGCTGGGCTATTGGCTCAGTCAAGTGGATCAACCGTTTGCGGGCAAAGCTGATCTATTGGACGGCATCACTCAATCGGACATGGATACTTACTTAGCCGCACAGACTGAGGCGATGCTATTCCTCGATTGGGTGAAGAAGCTGGCTAGCGCTTTCCTGGCCCGCGATGAGGATCCTGCCCCATGACTCTGCCACTCTACCGATTGGACAGCGAACCGGCACTGGCGACTGAAGGCCACCGGGGTCTTTGGTATAACCGCTTTTTCAATCAATATGGCAATGATTGGCAGATCCCCGAAGATGGCAAGCGCCAGTGGGTCAGTGAAAATGCGAAAACGACCGGCCAGCAAAAAATGCTGCAAATGGCCGCGTTTCGTCAGTTGAGTCTTATCACCGCACTGAATGGACGTGGCTCGGTCTTCAAAACCGACTGGCATTTTGCTACCGGACTGGGTCTACCCCACCCGGTTGAGAATGGCTTGGCTTGGCATCATACCCTCGGCGTTCCGTATTTGGCTGGGAGCGGCGTGAAAGGATTAGTGAAGGCGTGGGTCGATGTTTGGGATGAATCCCTGAGCGATGAAACGCGGAAGCAGCGGTGTGATGAATGGTTCGGTACCACGGAACAAGCCGGCAACTTTATTTTCTTCGATGCACTGCCGGTAGAACCCGTGTTACTGACACCTGATGTCATGACCCCACATATGGATAAGTGGTATGAGCAGGGCGGTGAGATCAATGACTGGAAAAGGGAACCGGACAAGGTGCCAGCTGACTGGCATGCGCCGGTACCCGTGCCTTTTCTGGTGGTGAAAGAAGCGAGGTTGTTATTTGGCATTGCGCCGCGTACTGCCAAATCTGCGGATCAATTGCCGCAGGTTTTTGAAGCTCTGAAACAGGCGCTGGATTGGCTGGGCGCTGGGGCAAAAACCGCTGTCGGTTATGGACACATGCTGGAAGATTCCAGTAAGACCGACGACTTAGTTGAGGATATGAGCAAGATTGCGGCGAAAGCTGAAACAAGCAAATTGTCGCCGGAGCAGCAGGAATTGCGTGCCTTGCGTGAGCGTTTCGCAGCGGATCAGAAA
>DAITNL010000181.1:0-6396 GCA_036834665.1 Candidatus Competibacteraceae bacterium
CTCTGACAACTCGCCAAGCCCACGCCAGGCAAACTGCGCCCGGGTATCAAATACCTCATGCAGCAGCGCCTGCGCCTTGCGATTGCCCAGCGGATTCACCACCCGGCTGTACTCGTTTTCCACGCGCGCCACCCCAGCATTGCACTGACGCAGCAGCATCAGAATCGCCTGCAGCACATCCAGCGGCTCGAAACCGGCGATCACCAGCGGCCGCTGGTAGTCAGTCGCGACAAAGGCATAGGGTTGGCTGCCGATAATCGTGCTGACATGGGCCGGACCGATGAAACCGTCGATGCGCGCTGCCTGGTTATCTGCACCGGCCAGCAGCGCGCGCAGCGCCGGCGGCGTCAGCACATGGTTGCAATAGACGCTGAAATTGCCCAGCCCTTCACGCCGCGCGCGCAGCAGGGCGACGGCAGTCGAGGGCGCGGTGGTTTCAAAACCGATGGCGAAAAATACCACCGGCCGCCCGGGCTGGGTACGGGCCAGGTGCAGGGCATCGTCGATGGCATAGACCATACGCACGTCGGCGCCGCGCGCCCGGGCCTTGAACAAGGTATCGCCCCCGGCACCCGGCACGCGCAGCAGGTCACCATAGCTGCACAGGGTCAGCGGTGCGCGGGTCGCCAGGTCGATGGCTGCCTGCAGACGCCCGCTCGGCAACACGCACACCGGGCAGCCCGGCCCATGCAGCAGCTGCACATTCTCCGGCAGAACATCGGCGATGCCATAACGGCAAATGGCGTGGGTGTGGCCGCCACAGAATTCCAGCAGCCGATAATCGCGGCGCGGATCGGCCTCGCGCTGAATACGGGTCAGCAGGTGCCGCGCCAGATGCGGATCGCGGAATTCATTCAGATAGCGCATCGGCATCCCCTTCGGCGGTGCCGATGGCAAACAGGCGCAGGGTCGCTGCTGCTTCCGCTGGATCGAGGCGTTCCAGGGCATAGCCAACATGGACGATGACGTAATCACCCACCGCTACCGCATCGAGCAGCGCGGTGGAAATGCACCGCCGCACACCGCCCATGTCGACGATCGCCTGCTCGGCGTCGATCAGTTCAATCACTTGCGCGGGAATGGCCAGGCACATGGGACGAGACTCGTGACGCGGCACGCCGCCGGGGATTGCCGAAGGTATAGCGGGCCAGGCGCCGGTGCGCCAGTGTCCATTGTTCAGTCAGAAACCGTCTCGCCCAGATAATGCCGTACCCGCGCCAGGGCCTGTGGCAGACTGGTCGATAGCAGCAACTGGCCGGGCACATTGCGTAATCCCGCCCGGCGCAGCAGCAGCGCTGGCTGACCATGCACCCCGGCGACCGCCACCAGGACGTGGTCAGCGCGCAGCCGTTCAATCGCCGAATCCAGCGCGACCAGTCCCGACACATCCATGATGGTGACCCCTTCGATGTTGATGATCACCGCCCGGGGCCGGGCGCCGATATCGTGCAGGGCGCGCATCGCCTTTTCCGCCGCGCCAAAAAACAGCGAGCCGGACACCTCATAGAGTCGCACCCCGTCCGGCAATGGGCTTTCCAGATGGGGATGGTCTTCCGCCACATGCCGACCACCGGTCAGCTCAGCCATGCGGCTCATGAACAGCAGCGCCGCCAACACTACGCCGACGCTGATGGCGACCACCATGTCGAAGATCACGGTCAATCCAAAGCAAACCAGCAACACCAGGATATCGCTGCCGGGCGCAACCTTGAGAATATGTCGAAAATGTTTGATTTCACTCATGTTCCAGGCGACCAGCAGCAGCAGCGCCGCCAAGGCGGCCATCGGCAGATAGCCCAGCAGCGGCGCCAACGCCAGCAGCACCAGCAGGATGAACAGGGCGTGGAACACAGCCGCCAGCGGACTGCGCGCGCCGGCGCGGATGTTAGCGGCGGTGCGTGCCAACGCGCCGGTAGCAGCAATCCCGCCAAAGAACGGCCCGACCACGTTGCCGATACCCTGTCCGATCAGCTCGGCGTCGGGATCATGCTTGGTGCCGGTCATGCCATCCGCTACCACCGCGCACAGCAGTGATTCAATCGCCCCGAGCAGGGCAATCGCCATCGCAGGCCCCAGCAGTTCCTGGATCAGGCCGAGCGACAGACCCAGCGGTTGACCATCCGGCCCCGGTAACTGCCACGGCAATACGAAGCGCGGCAGGAACGGCGGAATCCCCGGCAGGGTTTGCCCATTCTGGATATAGCTGAAGCGTGAGGCGATGGTGGCGACTTCAAAACCGGCAATAGCGTGGCTCAGCAGCCAGGCCAGCACGGTAGCGACCACCATGCCGATCAGTGGCGCCGGTAGACCGGTTTTCAGGCGTGGCCACAGCAGCAGCAGGGCCAGCGTTGCAACACCAATCAGCAGGTCGGGCGTATGCAAGCCGGGCAGCGCCTGTCCCGCCAGCCAGATCCGCTGTAGAAAATGTTCCGGTTGCACAGCAAGCGGCAGCCCGAAAAAGTCCTTCAGTTGCAAGCTGGCGATGACTACGGCAATGCCGGTTGTAAAACCGGTGGTCACTGGATAGGGAATGAACTGGATCAGCTTGCCCATTCGCGCCACACCCAGGGTGATGAGCATGATCCCGGCCATGAATCCGGCGGTCACCAGTCCACCGAGACCGTATTTTTCCGCAATCGGATGCAGGATGACGATAAAGGCGGCGGTTGGCCCGGACACGCTGAACCGGGAGCCGCCGGTCAGTGCGATGAGCAGACCAGCGACAATCGCCGTGTACAGCCCGTATTGCGGCGGCGCGCCACTGCCAATCGCCAGGGCCATCGCCAGCGGCACCGCGACAATGCCCACCGTAATCCCGGCCAGCAGATCGGCTTGCAGCTTGCGCAGGTCATAGCCGCCGCGCAACTTGTCGCGCAGCGCCGTGGCGAAGGGCAGATACAGCGGGTGTTCACGGTCAGGTTTCATGGCGATATCGACTCCTGCAACAGCGCCAGCAGGCCTTCCAGCAGTTGCTGCGGAGTCGGCGGACAACCGGGAATATGCAGATCGACGGGAATGACAGATGAAACGCCGCCCACACAGGCATAACTACCAGCAAAAACACCGCCGTCCCGTCCGCAATCGCCCACCGCCACCACCCATTTCGGATCAGGCGTAGCGGCATAGCTGCGCTCCAGCGCTTCTTTCATGTTCACCGTCACGGGACCCGTCACCAGCAGCACATCGGCATGGCGCGGCGAGGCGACAAAATGCAACCCAAAGCGCTCCAGGTCATAAAAAGCGTTATTGAGCGCGTGAATTTCCAGCTCGCAGCCATTGCAGGAACCAGCGTCCACCTGCCGAATCGCCAGACTGCGCCCCAAGCGTTGCCGCGCGGTCTGATCCACCCGTGTCGCCAGTTCCGCCAATGCGGCTGCGGACGGCTTTGGAGCCGGCATGGTCAGCGGAGACCGCAACATATTCTGGAATAACAGTTTACGCATCGCGGCTCGCCTACAGATCGTGGCCCGAATAGGAGCCATTGAACGATTTATTGCAGATGGGAAAGTCCGCGACGATGTTGTCTTCGATCGCCGCTTCCAGCAGCGGCCACTGGAACCAGGACGGATCACGCGGATGGCAGCGCGCCACCGTGCCATCGGCATTCAGCCGCAGCCAGACCAGGATATCGCCGCGAAACCCCTCGACCAGCGCCATGCCTTCACCCGCCTGACCGGAGCAGTTCACATCCACGCGCACCGGCCCCGTTGGCAACTGCTCCAGAATCTGCTCAATCAGCGCCAGACTCTGCTCCACTTCGCCAATCCGCAGCCATACCCGGGCGTTGACATCGCTATCGGTCCGGGTCAGGGGCGCAAACCCCAATTGTTCATAGGGCGGATATGCGGGCATGCAACGGGCATCAAACGCCCGGCCGCCCGCGCGGCCAATCGGACCACCGCAGCCGAACTGCTGGATCAGGGCAGGCCGGACGAACCCGGTACCGACGGTGCGATCCTGCAAGGACGCGGTGTTGTCGTACAGATCGACCAACGGCACGAACTGGCGGCGCAGATCGGTGACCAGCGCGCGCAGCAGATCGACCTCCGATGCGGCCAGATCCCGCGCCACACCACCCGGCACCACCACATCCATCAACAGACGGTGACCGAAACAGGCCGCGCTGGCGCGCAACACCTGCTCACGCAGCACCGCACAATGCGCCAGCATCAGCGCAAAGGCGGCATCGTTGCAGATCGCGCCGATGTCGCCTAGATGATTCGCCAGCCGCTCCAGTTCCGCCATCAAGGCGCGTAACCAGTGGGCACGGGCGGGAATTTCGCTTGCTGTTGCCGCTTCGACGGCGCGGGCAAAAGCCAGCGCATAGGCCACGGTGCTATCGCCCGACACCCGCCCGACCAGGCGCGCCGCCTGTTCGAGCGATGCACCGCTTAACAGGCTTTCGATGCCCTTGTGGACATAGCCCAGCCGTTCCTCCAGGCGCACCACGGCCTCGCCATTGGCGGTAAAGCGGAAATGGCCAGGCTCGATAATCCCGGCATGCACCGGCCCTACCGGAATCTGATGCAGGCTTTCGCCCTCGGCCGGCAGAAACCGATACGGCGGCAACGGCTGAGTGGGTGCGCGGGCATTGCCGAGCGGGTGGCGCAGCGGCCAGCGGCCATGATCCAGCCAAGGCCGCGTGTCCGGCGCAGCGACCGGCTGCAGACCGACTAGATCGCTGATGGCCCGCTCCAGGCGTTGCGCCGGCGGATGCAGCCGGCCCAGCGCGGGAAAGCGCCCCTCGGGACAGGGCAGGCTGGCCACACCGATGAATCCGCTGGTGAATTCATGCAGCGCCAGGTGAACCCAACCGACCTCGCCCCACAAGCCCAGCAGGGTCCACGCCCCGCCGGCCAGTCCGCTGCCCAGTGCCGTCCAGGTTTCGACGGTCACGATCATCCGTGGCCAGGGGCGATGGGTAGCGACGGCCTGTCCGCTCTCCAGCACGGTTTGCAACACACTCACGCTCATCAGTTCACGCCACCTTTCGCTTTAACCCAGCAGGGCCGCAACATGCTGGAACCAGCGCACCAGCGGTTCCGGCAGCCAGATCCCCGCAACCAGCACCAGCCCCAGATGCAGCAGCAGCGGCAGACTGCTGGAGCGCACCGGGGTATTCGCACCCTGCGATTCGCCAAACGCCATGCCATGCAACCGCCACAGCAGCGTACCGAATGCCAGCAGCAGGCCAAGCACCAGCAACAGCGCCAGCAGCGGTTGCCGGGCGAACGTGGAACTGACCACCAGGAACTCGCTGGTAAAAACCCCAAACGGCGGCAGGCCGGCAATCGCAAGCACGCCCGCCACCAATCCCCAGCCCAGCGCCGGATGCGTTGTGGTCAGGCCGCGAATCGTGGAAATGCGTTGCGTGCCGCGAGCCTGGGCGATATGGCCGACGGTGAAGAAGATCGCCGATTTGGTCAGGCTGTGCATGGCCATATGCAGCAGCCCGGCAAAGTTGGCCAGCGGCCCACCCATGCCAAAGGCGAAGGTGATGATGCCCATGTGCTCGATCGAGGAATAGGCGAACAGGCGCTTGATATCACCGCGCCGGTAGAGCATCAGTGCCGCGAACAGCAGCGACAGCAGGCCCAGTATGATCATCAGCGGCCCCGGCGCCAGCGCCGCAGGATTGGCGCTCATCAGCATCTTGAAGCGCAGCACCGCATACAGGGCCACGTTCAGCAGCAGCCCGGACAGCACCGCCGAAATCGGCGTTGGGCCTTCGGCGTGGGCATCGGGCAGCCAGGCATGCAGCGGCACCAGACCGGCCTTGGTGCCATAGCCGAGCAACAGGAATACGAAGGCCAGATTCAGCAGTGCCGGATCGAAGGCGGCGGCATGCGCCAGCAACTGATCCCAGGCCATCGCCGGTAAACCCTGACCGATCACCGGTTGTGCCGCCAGATACACCAGGATGGTGCCAAACAGCGCCAGGGCGATGCCGAGACTGCCGAGTATGAAATACTTCCAGGCTGCTTCCAGCGCGGCGCGGGTCCGGTACAGGCCCACCATGAGCACGGTGATCAGCGTCGCCAGTTCAATCGCCACCCACAGCAGGCCGATATTGTTCGCCAGCAGCGCCAGATTCATGGCGAAGATCAGCGCCTGATACATGGCGTGATAGAAGCGCAGGTACTGGGGCGTCAGCCGACCGCTTTCCAGTTCGTGGGCGATATAGCTGGCGCTGAACAGGCTGGTGGTGAAACTGACCAGATTGTTCAGCACGATCAGGTAGAGATTGAAATCATCCACCCGCAGGTAGGCATTGGCCTCGGGGCGCGCCCCGAACAGGCTGAGGGCCGCCAGCAGGCTGAGCAGCGTCGCGCCGACGTTCAGCCGCGCGCCCAAGCGGTAGCCGGGCACCAGCACCAGCAGCAGCGCCGCACCCGC
>DAITNL010000182.1:0-6212 GCA_036834665.1 Candidatus Competibacteraceae bacterium
CCGCTGGCCGGCGCAAGGTGGTGCTGGCGACCAGCATCGCCGAGACCAGTCTGACCATCGAAGGCGTGCAGGTGGTGGTGGATGCCGGCTGGAGCCGGGTACCGCGCTTCGATCCGCGCAGCGGCCTGACCCGTCTGGACACGGTGCGCATCTCCGCCGATGCCGCTGAGCAGCGCGCCGGGCGGGCCGGGCGTCTCGGCCCGGGCGTCTGTTACCGGCTGTGGAGCGAAGCCACTCAGGCGCGCTTGCGACCGCGCCGGGGCGCGGAAATTCTCGAAGCGGATCTGGCGCCGCTGGCGCTGGAACTGGCGCAGTGGGGCGTGAGCGATGCCAGCACACTGCCGTGGCTGGACCCGCCACCCTCCGGTGCACTGGCCCAGGCGCGGGCGCTGCTGATGGAACTGGAGGCGCTGGACGGGCAGGGCCGGATCACCGGCATCGGCCAAGCTCTGGCGGATCTGCCGGTGCATCCACGCCTGGCGCATCTGCTGCGGCAGGGCGCGGCACTCGGTCATGGCGCGCTGGCCGCTGATCTGGCCGCGCTGCTCGAAGAGCGCGATCTGCTGCGCGGTGAGCATGGGTTTGGCGCTGATCTGGGCGCACGGCTGGAGGCGCTGCACAGCGTTCGGCGGGCCGGGCGCGATGGGGCACTGCGCTGGAATGCTGATCCGGTCGCCTGCGCGCGCGTCGAACAGATGGCGCGGCGCTGGCGGGCCCTGCTCAAGCGTGCGGATGACGAACGTACTCCGGTCGTCGATGCGCATACAGTGGGTCTGTTGTTGGCGCTGGCCTATCCCGACCGGATTGCGCAGCGGCGCGAGGGCAGCGCCGAGCGTTATCTGCTTGCCAATGGCCGCGGCGCGCGCCTGCTGCCCGGCGATCCGCTGCACAATCGGGACTGGCTGGCGGTAGCGCATCTGGACGCCGGGACCAGCGAGGGGCGCATCTGGCTGGCGGCGCCGGTCGATCCGGTCGATCTGGAACGGCAGCTCGGCGCGCGGCTGCGCACGGTGGCCGAGGTGAACTGGGACGAGCGCCAGGGCGCGGTGATCGCACGCCAGGAGCAGCGGCTCGGGGCGCTGGTACTGGCGGGCCAGCCGCTCAGGACGGTAGCGCCGGCAGTGCTGCGGCGGGCAATGCTGGACGGCGTGCGGCGCATGGGGCTGGACTGCCTGCCGTGGACCAATGATCTGCGCGAATGGCAGGCACGGCTGCTGTCGCTGCGCCACTGGTTTCCCGATGAGGGCTGGCCGGATCTGTCCGATGCGGGCCTGGCGGCGTGTCTGGATGAATGGCTGGAGCCGTGGCTGGACGGCATCACCCGCCGCGAGCATGTGCAGCGGCTGAATCTGGCCGCGGCACTGCGCGCTCTGCTCGATTATCGCCAGCAGGCGCAATTGGACATGGCCGCGCCGACCCATCTGCAGGTGCCCAGCGGTTCGCGCATTCGCCTGCGCTACCACCCGGGCGAGCCGCCGGTGCTGGCGGTAAAGCTGCAGGAACTGTTCGGGCTGGCCGATACACCGCGCATTGCCGATGGGCGGATCGCGGTGACCCTGCATCTCCTGTCGCCGGCGCAGCGGCCAATACAGGTCACGCAGGATCTGCGCGGTTTCTGGGAACGGACCTATGGCGAGGTGAAAAGGGAGCTGAAGGGCCGCTATCCGAAGCATCCCTGGCCGGATGATCCGTGGAGCGCTACGCCAACCCGCCGTGCCAAGTCGGCAGGTGTATAGCCATTAGGATTGATCGAAGAAGATTTCTCCAAGGCGGCCTACGGAATCTGCTCGGTGAACTGCCCCGGCTGGAGCACGGTAATCACCCCGCCCCAGGTGCACATCAGCGTCGAGGTATTATTCAGCGCCGGCATGTTGCCAAGCAGCACCGTCGGCGAGCCGACCACCCAGGGCGCGGGCGTGACCGGCACGCAGGGCATCGGCGTCAGCACACCCATCGCCGCTGCTGTCGCCGCCGCCACCGCCGGATTGCTCGGCGTAATGCACATGCCAAACGGCATGATGTTGACCATGGGGATATGATCCATGATGTTGGCTGCCGGCATATTGCTGGTCAGGGTCCGGTTGAGCGGCAGCACGGTCAGGACGCTGGGCGCGACCCCGAAACTGCACATCAGCGTCGCACCGTTACAAACATGCATGGGCATCGCACACCTCCGGCTCTTGATGGTCTGACTGTCTCGCTGCATTGAATTCGACTATGGCCGCGCCCGGCACAACCAACACCGCTCCCGGAGATTCCCGACCGTGTATCCCGCGCTCAAACACCTGCACCTGACCGCCGTTGCCCTGAGCTTCAGTCTGTTCATGCTGCGCGGCCTGTGGATGCTGGCCGATTCGCCGCGCCTGCAACAGCGCTGGGTGCGGATCGTACCGCATGTGATAGATACCGTGCTGCTGGCCAGCGCCATCGGCCTGACCCTGACGCTGCATCAGTATCCCTTCGTGCAGAGCTGGCTGACCGCCAAACTGCTCGGGCTGGTGGTGTACATCATTCTCGGCAGCATCGCTTTGCACTATGGTCCGAACAAGCCACTGCGCGCTTCGGCCTGGATCGCCGCCCTGCTGGTGTTTGGCTATATCGTCAGCGTTGCCCTGACCCATGCGCCGCAGGGCTTCCTGCTCTGGCTGTCTTGAAGTGCAAGTCTGGTCCGGTCCGATTCCAAGCGGCTACGGCACGGGGGGGCCGTAGTCGCGGATGAATTCCGTCGCCAGGTGCTGAGCTTGCGCCCGTTGCGCTGGACTGAGCAACTTGATGAGCTGCTCGCGGTTCTGGAGCGCCTTAGTATTGTCGCGGGCCGCCGCGACGCTGTACCAGGCAAAGGCCGTCACCCGGTCCATCGGCACCCCCCGACCATTGGCATACAGCACGCCGAGATTATTCTGCGCCAGGGCGTAGCCCTGCTCGGCAGCGCGCCGATACCAGTGGGCCGCCTCGTCAAAATCCTGAACCACCCCCTGGCCATCCTCATACAGCACACCGAGGTTGAATTGCGCCTCGACCAGTCCGGCCAGCGCGGCGCGCCGATACAGGCTGGCCGCCATGGCATGACTCTGCACCACGCCCAGACCGCTGGCGTAGAGCTCGGCAAGATTGAACTGCGCCCCGGCATGCTGCTGCTCGGCGGCACGCTGATACCAGCGGGCGGACTGAGCATAATCCTGCGTCACGCCCAGACCCTGGTCATACAGAACCCCAAGGTTGAACTGGGCATCGGCCTGACCCTGAACCGCCAGCGCCTGCCAGTGCGCCAGCGCCAGCGCATAATCGCCGCGGACAAACGCCGCTGCGCCGGTGGTAAAGTCGGCACGCACAGCAGTTGCCGCCAGCCATAGAGCAATCGCCACCAGAAATCTGGCCCGTGTCATGAATACGCTTACTTTGAGCTGAAATGGAGTTTTTCAGCATAGCTAATTTCAGTAGCGGCGTGTAGTGCCAGGGCGTCAAACTGTCTCACCAGCGATAAAGCCTTCGCGATCAATACCGGAAAATCAGCGCGATCAGACCGGCGCGCCACAGGGCATAGCCACGGGCTTGAGCGGTCTGCTGCCACTCCAGCAGCGCCCGGCTGTCATCCAGCAGCCGATGACTAAGAAAGCTGCACACGGCGATCTGACTATCCAGCGCCTCACACAGATCCTGCGGGCTGCTGATCTGCGCCGCGACCCGGTATTGCGCCAGCCCAAGATCGACATAGGCACGCAGGCTGTTCATCTGCAATGCCATCAGGCTTTCCCACTGGGCGACCCCCTCCTGCCGTGCCTTGACCGCCAGCCTGACACCAGGCTGCAGCGCGTTGAAAAATACCGTTGATGTCCCCTTCATGGCGTCCTCCTTCGCGGATTACCCGCTTGCATAGCCACACGATTTTCATAGTGTAGCAGCGCATGCCGCACTGCGGCATAAATCACGGAAAACCCCGCGTGCAGTAGGTCCACTGCATAGAATGTATAATCATTCACGCGGTCTGGCAGTGTGCCTGCCCGGCCGCACCGGCTTCGCACAACCCAGGGACACGCACCATGCCAATCGGTACCACCATCACTGAATTCATCATTGAAGAACAGCGGCACGTCAAGGGTGCTTCCGGTGATTTCACCTCGTTAATCAATGACATCGTCATCGCCTGCAAGGCTATCGCCAGTGCCGTGCGCTACGGCAGCCTGGTGGGCGTGCTCGGCACCGCCGACACGGAAAACATCCAGGGCGAAACCCAGAAGAAGCTCGACGTCATCTCCAACAACCTGTTCATCAAGCGCAATGAATGGGCCGGGCACGTCGCTGCCATGGCCTCCGAGGAGATGAACGACGTTTATCACCTGCCGACGCAATACCCGCGTGGCAAGTACCTGCTGGTGTTCGATCCGCTCGATGGCTCCAGCAACACCGACGTCAACGGCGCGGTCGGCACTATCTTCTCAATCCTGCGCCGGCCCGAGGGCGCGAGCGGCGAACCGACCGAGGATGATTTCCTGCAACCGGGCGCGCGCCAGGTCTGCGCCGGCTATGCCCTGTATGGGCCGTCCTCGATGATGGTCCTGACCACCGGCCATGGGGTTAACGGCTTCACCCTCGACCAGCGCATCGGCGAATTCATCCTCACCAACCCCAACATGCAGATTCCCGAGGACACCCAGGAATTCTCGATCAACTCCTCCTACATGCGCTTCTGGGATCCGCCGGTGCGCCGCTACATCGACGAATGCCTGGCCGGCAAGGAAGGCCCGCGCAAGAAGGACTTCAACATGCGCTGGGCCGGGGCGATGATCGCCGACGTGCATCGGGTGCTGTGTCGGGGTGGCGTGTTCCTGTATCCGATCGACCGCAAGATTCGCTCCAAGAACCAGGAAGGCAAGCTGCGCCTGCTGTATGAAGCCAACCCGATGGGCTTCATCGTCGAACAGGCCGGCGGCCTGGCCACCACCGGCACGCAGCGCATCATGGAACTGCAGCCGAGCGGCCTGCATCAGCGCTGCCCGGTCATCATGGGCTCGAAGAACGAAGTCGAGCGCATCATTTCCTATCACCTCGACGCCCAGTAAACCCCGCAACCCCTGGCCCGGCACCCCGGCCAGGCTGCGCGGGAGATGATTCCCACAGTTTCCGGACCCTGCGGCAAGGGTCCGGTGCGGTGCAGGCTGGATTGCCACCAATCGGTTTCAGGTGACAACCGCGAAATACCGGACTATTAAAAATATTACATTTGCCGACCACTTGACCCGACTACGGAGCCGCACTCCACCACGGTCAGCACGCCACCGGGAAAGATGCACCATGGAATCGAAACCGACCCTGCCCGACTCGCTCGTCGGCAAGCTGCAGCGCATCGAAGATCTCGCCGAAAAGCTGGTTTATCTGAAGTGGAGCCGTGAATTCTTTGTTCTGCTGCTGCGCGCCACCCAGGACATTCTGACCCTGGCGCGGCCACATGCCGCCTGTCGCCGCATCACGGTGCTGGCCGAACGCCTCGAACAGCAGATCAGCGCCTGCCTGGAACAGGGCACGCTCCCCGCAGGTCCCGACCGGGAACGCCTGATTGCCGTAGTCGATGCCCTGTGCCGAGCCGCAGCAACCCTGGATGAGGCCATACCCACTCACGAAGCCGGCACGATCCGTCCGACCGAGGCCCTCACCCGGCCGCTGTTCTCGCGCTGGGAGACCGGTGCCCGTTTGCCCGAGCACCCGGTGGCCGGGCCAGTCACGCAGACCATCTGGCTGGTCGCACCCGACACGCAGCGCGAACTGGCGCGCAAGATCGAGCAGCGCGGCGGCTTTCAGGTGCAGCGACTGGCCAGTCTCAATGCGGTGCAGGCTGCGCTGAACGGTCGCGATCCGGCGCCCGTGGCCCTGATCATCGACCTGGACGATGTCGCCTCCAGCCCGGCAACGCTGGCCCAGCTTGATGCCGTGCGCCAGCATCTGACGGCAGAGGTTCCGCTGCTATTCCTCGGCGATCGCGGCGACATCACCGCCCGGCTGGAAGCGGTCAAGGCCGGTGGCGCAGGCTATTTCCTCAAACCGGTGGACCTGCCACTGCTGCTCGATGCGCTGGATGAACGGGTGATCCGGCCTCTGGAACAGCGGGTGCTGATTATCGATGACAGCCTGCCGGTGGCCCGCGAACTGGCCCGCTGGCTCGAAGGCCGCGGCATGGTCACTCAGGTACTGGCCCAGCCGCTGCTGATCCTGCAGGC
>DAITNL010000183.1:0-1722 GCA_036834665.1 Candidatus Competibacteraceae bacterium
CCGCCGCAGGAGCGTGAACGCGGTGGTGGTGGCTACGGTGGTGGCGGCGGTGGTGGTGGCTACGGTGGTGGCGGCGGTCGTCGCTTCTAAAACGCATGCTTAGTGCCGCATGTCAAACTGCGGCACGCCTTAGGCCGGAGCCGGATCGGTTTTGCAATTTCTATTTGCCAATCCGGCGCCGTTTCCTCCTTGCTAAGGCAGGGATAGGATTGCGGAGTAGGGTTTTGGTGGTCTTTAGTGATTGTTAGGCGCAATAATCAATAAAATAAAAAAGGCTTGCCAAGGCAAGCCTTTTTTCATGGGCGCCGGCTAGTGCCTACGCCCAAGGGTTACTCCGGATCTCAATCTACAGGGCGGATATTAGCCGCCTGCTTACCTTTGGGACCGGTCGTAACATCGAAGGAAACCCGCTGATTCTCGCGAAGGGTCTTAAAACCCTGCATCTGAATGGCCGAGAAGTGCGCGAATAGATCTTCGCCACCACCGTCCATGGAGATGAAACCGAAACCCTTCGCTTCGTTAAACCACTTAACAGTACCCGTTGACATGTATTGCGTGTCTCTACATTTGAAAAGTTAGAGCAAAAAACATATTTGCATGTATACCTAGCGCAAAACAGCCCAATTAAACAACGAACTGTCGACCAGGAAAGTCATGCTGGATTCACTATAGGTTACGACGGGAGACAAGACAAGCTTTATTTTCCACGCGTTCCGGGCGCGACGGGCGCCAGCAGGCGCTGCACCGCCACAACCGGCAAAGCGGAATGGGTCCATCGGATTGACTCGGTGCCAAAACGCACCGCCATTGTCAACGCCTCTGGCAGTGCCTGACCACAGGCTAATCCATGCAGCAGGCCGGCGGCAAACGCATCACCGGCACCCGTGGTATCCAGTGCTTGCACCGGCTCTGCGGCCACCCGGTGTTGCGCCTGCTCATTCACGGCACGGGCACCGGCGGCACCCTCGGTCATCACCACCCAGCGAACCTGATCACCCGCGACACAACGCCCCATTGCCCAGAGTGACCGGCGCTCTTGCTCGCTTAGATCGGACGCTGAAGCCAGAAGAATAGATGCGGGACGCGAACCCGGCAGACTAGGCGGTAAATGAGCGACGATTTGCGCACGCCGCGCGGTTGCCATCAGCAGGGGCGCCAGATCGGTACGCCGGCTGCGCACGTACACCAGATCAGCCGGGATATCCAGCAGGCGTTGGGGCGGGTCAACCTCCTCACAACGGCACAGATTGATCACCGTGCGCTCGCCGTCGGGATCAATACACAGCAGCGAATGGGTCGTTGGCTGATCCAGCCGGACGATGGCTGAGGTGTCCACACCTGCAGCCGCCAGCTCCGCTAGCAGCGCATCACCACCCGCATCGCGCCCCACTGCTGCCAGCAGACGCACGGCATGACCCGCTGCCGCTAGGGCCAGCGCGGTATTAGCCCCACCGCCGCCCAGTCGAATGCCGTCGGCTACCCCATTTAAATGCGCACCAGCGCGCAGGGGTTCGGTAAGCCGGATCACCTCATCACGCGCCACCGCGCCGATCACCACAATGTGCGCCATCGTTTCCATCGTCCTGAACCCGGCGAAACCACCCGGGATTGCTATAGTTACACTCAAGAACAGGCGCCGCCCGGCGCCAAGCCTGCCTTATTAAAGCGGATTCCAGCGGAGTATCGCGCCATGATCGCCCCACATCTCACCATTCCAGCCAC
>DAITNL010000183.1:1732-6196 GCA_036834665.1 Candidatus Competibacteraceae bacterium
CCACCACCGCCAGTGCCGATATCCTGGCCTTCTGGTTCGCTGCCGCAGTCAAGCCCTACTGGTTCGCCGCCACCGCACAATTCGACCAGACCCTGCGCGAACGCTTTGCCAGTTGTTATCGGGCTGCCGCCGCCGGAGCGCTCGCCGACTGGGAACAGTCAGGGGATGGCGCACTGGCATTGGTGATCGTCCTCGACCAGTTCCCGCTGAATATGTTTCGCGGCCAGCCGGCCAGCTTCGCCACCGAGGCACAGGCGCGCGCAGTCGCGGAACGGGCCATCGCGCGTGGCTTTGATCAGACACTGAATCCCGAACAAAAGCTGTTTCTGTACCTGCCGTTCATGCACAGTGAGAACCCCGCCGATCAGGATCGCTCGGTGCAGCTCTACCAGCAGCCCGGACTGGAGGACAACCTGCGTTTTGCCGAACACCACCACGGTCTGATCCACCGCTTTGGGCGTTTCCCACACCGCAATGCCATTCTCGGACGGGCCAGCACCGCCGATGAACTCGCCTATCTGGCATCGCCGGAAGCCTTCCATGGCTAAGTGGCGTTCCGGGCCCTTTGCCCTTATTGCCGTTGCAGCGATCCGATATGCGCACACCCACCCTGATCATGACCTGCAGCATTCTGCTCCTGCTCAACGCCTGCTCGATGCTGGACGAGGCCGAACGGCCCTATCGCATCGAACCGGGCACCCCGATCGAACTGCTTCAGCCGCTGGTGATTCCCGCTGATCAGGTTGGCGTGTTTATACCGGGCACCCCGATCGGCAACCGCTATCGCTACGAGGCCGCCTGCCGCCTTGAACTGCGCAGTCTCGCGCCCGCAGCCCGCACCGTCGCCGCCGATCATATGACCATCATCCGCGTGCAGCGCGAAGCCCAGGTGTTCAGCAGCCGGCCATCGGCACTGCGGCCGGTACGCCTGTTCGACAGCGACGGTCCGCATCTGCTGCAGTTCACCACCTATCTGTATCTGGATACGCCACGGCAGCCGGATATCTTCCGCCTCGTCTGCGCCCACCTTCAGGACAGCGCCAGCCAGCCCCGCCATTTGACCCGCGCCGAAATCAGCACCGTGCTGGCTCCGGTGATGCGCCTGAACTGATTCGTTCACGCCAAGCGTCACGCAGCACCCACATTCCCCATTTTCCATACAACTCTGTCTTTAAAAAGACAATTTTGCTTTTATTGCCTTCGTAGACGCCGCGCCTGCTGCCAGACTGCTGCATCAGACGCGGACATGGCCACGTTTTCGTCATCCAGAATAAGCAAAAACGTCTCGAAAAATAACAATGCCAAGGCACTCTCAGAGTTTCTTTCATCACTAGGCTGACAGTGCAGGACAGGATTATCATGAGCGTATCAGGCTAACAAGCTTGTCGATGCAGCCATGCAAGCAGGGGCATGGCACCCTTTTACGCATCCATACCCCTGCATGCGCTAAGCGGCAGCCGCTGCGTGACCGCCCCGCGCCCAACAAGAACGAATAACGCCATGACCGCCATGCCTCATATGTTCACCCGTCGTATCCTGCTGTGCGTGACGGGTCTATCGCCGCAAATCGTCACCGAGACCCTCTATGCCCTGGCCGTAACGCAAACGCCGGCATTTCTGCCCACTGAAATTCACCTGATCACCACCCTTGAAGGCGTCGAACGCGCCCGTCTGACGCTGCTCAGTGAGGAGCCGGGCTGGTTTCGTCGGCTGTGCGCTGATTACCAGCTTGACGCGGCGCACATCCATTTCAGCGTCGATACCCTGCACTGCATTCGCGACGCTGCCGGGCAGCCACTGCCCGATATCCGCACCCAGGAAGACAACACCGCAGTTGCCGACACCATCACCACCCTGGTGCGCGACTTCACCGCTGATCCCAACTGTGCAGTGCATGCCTCGATCGCGGGCGGGCGCAAGACCATGGGTTTTTATCTTGGCTATGCGCTATCGCTGTTCGGTCGCCCGCAAGACCGACTGTCGCATGTGCTGGTCTCCAGCCCCTTCGAGACCCATCCGCAGTTTTTCTATACCTCGCCGGAACCGCGGGTCATCTTCGCCAACAGCCCCGACCAGCGCCCACTCGATACCCACACCGCACAGGTCACTCTGGCCGATATTCCCTTTGTGCGCCTGCGCGATGGTTTGCAGGAAAACCTGCTCGCACCCGGAGCCAGCTTTGGTGCGGTTGTCGCTCAGGCCCAGCGCAATCTAGCCGCGCCATCCCTGATACTTGATACCGCCACTTGCCAAATACGTTGTGGAGAAACCGAGCTGACACTGCGCCGGGTGGATTTCGCCTTCTATGCCTGGCTGGCCCGCCGTGCCCAGTCCGGTCAGACCGGCGTGTGCCGCAACGATATGGATGCTAAAGACAGCGCTGCTTTTCTGGTCGAGTACGCCGCTCTGCATAACGAAATGGACCAGGATATCGACCGAGTGCGTAAGGCACTCGCAAACGGCATGGATCCTGAATATTTCGACAATCGCCAAGCCGTGATTCGCAAAGTCCTGGTGCGGGCACTGGGAAATGCTGGAGCGCAACCCTACCTGATACACAACGACAAAAAACGCCCGAAGTCGCGTTATGCCTTGAAGCTGAAACCGGAGCAGATTCATTTCGAAGCGCTAAAAGCCGCGCTTGACGACAAGCTTGTCGATCCAGACATGCACAGATTTCCAGCGTAAATTGGCAGGCGTTCCACCGGTGCAACCAGGATCAGTTCAGGATCCGCCTATCGAACAAGGATGTTCGGCGCAGGGACGCGCCACTCTCACTCGCTTTCGCTTTTCAGACACGGCTTATCAATTTTCAGGAGTACGGTGCACATGGCACATACGCTCATTTCCTTTCTCGGTCGCGTTCCTGGACAAGTCGCTAGTTATCGCACCACGACTTACAGCTTTAATGGTGTTCCCGATGAACCGACTGCCTTTATCGGCTGGAGTTTGCGCCGGCGACTCACGCCCGATCGACTGGTTATTCTCGGCACCGCCGGCAGCATGTGGGACCACCTGTTCGAGAAAGACATTGATCTAGGCACAGTCGCCGAGGACGAGCGACTGGCATTGCAGGAGGCGACGGAAAATAGGACCGTGACGGCGGAATTATTGAACCCGCTTGAACCCGTCCTACAACAGCGATTGGGCTGTGAAGTGCGGCTGGCGCTGATTCCCTATTGCCATAATGAGGCCGAGCAACTCGATCTGCTGACCATCATGGCCGCACAGGTTGAATTATGTGATCGGGTCAGTCTAGACGTGACGCATGGTTTTCGGCATCTGCCGATGCTGGCCTTGCTCAGCGCTATGCATCTACGGGTAGTGCGCAATGCACAAATCGAAGGGATTTATTATGGTGCCTATGATCCAGAAAGTGGCACGGCACCGGTTGTCGATTTGAGTGGCCTATTAAGGATTGCGGATTGGCTGGATGCACTCAGCACCTATGACAAGGATGGCGATTATGGTGCTTTTGCCAAACTGCTCGGCCCCGCCGGTGGCCAGTTAGCTAAAGCTGCCTTTTTCGAACGCACCAGCAATCCAGTCAAGGCCCGCGAAGCGCTCAACACTTGGATCAATCGTTCTGACCGATATCCCGATGCTGATCCTGCAGCCCAGCTATTCCGTGAACCTTTGGAAGAACGGGTGCGCTGGTTTCGGCAACCCAATCGCCCTGCATGGGAAAAAAGTCTGGCCTGGGAATATCTGGACCATCAAGACTATGTTCGTGCGGCGATTTATGGTCTGGAAGCTGTTATTTCCAGCGAAGCAGCCCAATGCGGTCAGGATATTGGCAGTTTCGACTGTCGCGATGCAATGCGTGAAAAATTAAAACACACACGGGATGGCTTCAGGATGCTTGGGCATTTACGTAATGCGCTGGCGCATGGTTTGCGTCCATTCAATAAAGATATTGAACGAATCATCAGCGATGAAAGCAATCTACGCAACACGCTGAAGAGTCTGTTTACGCAATTACTTGGCAAGCCATGACCACCTATTTCATCTCTCGACACAGTGGTGCAATGCACTGGGCTGAAAGTCTTGGTATTGCTGTGGATCAGGTGATCAGCCATTTCGATCCCGAGTGCGTGCAGGCTGGTGATGTTGTGATTGGGACTTTGCCGATTCATCTGGCGGCCCGCGTGTGTGCCCGTGGTGGGCACTATCTGCATTTGAGTCTCAATGTGCCGCCGGAATGGCGTGGCCAGGAGCTTTCGGCGACTGAATTACGTGCCTGTGGAGCGCGCTTGGAGGGTTATCGCGTTATTCGTGACACATTATTCGATAGCAATTTTTTTTCACTTCAACCCAATGGAGGATTGCAATGACAGTCATGACCGCAACATACCGCGTGGTCACGCCGATGTTTATCGGTGACGCGGATCAGAAAGCTACCAGTCTGCGCCCACCTTCGATTAAAGGTGCGCTGCGCTTCTGGTGGCGGGCGCTGAATTGGGG
>DAITNL010000184.1:0-6121 GCA_036834665.1 Candidatus Competibacteraceae bacterium
CATGCGGAACACGGTCGGCAGGTTGCGCTCGGTGACCTTGGGGTTGGTGGAACCGGGGGTGATCACCACGATATTGGCATCGGCATAGACTTCCGAGGCCGGAATGGTCGATGACGAGCAGAAGTGGCCGATCACCGCGGCGACCTTGTCCTGATCGATCAGGCGGTTGGCGACCGCTACGGCCTGCTTGGGTTCGCAGGCGTCATCGCCCTTGACCAGTTCGATCTTCTTGCCGTCGATGCCGCCGGCGGCGTTGATGTCATCAGCCGCCTGGCTGGCGCCGCGCCAGAACTGCTCGCCGAACGCGGCGTTGCCACCGGTCATCGGACCGGCCACGCCGATCTTGATGGTGTCGGCGGCATTGGCCAAGCCACCGCTCAGGCTCAGGCCAGCAGCCAGGGCCACGCTCAGCAGGCCGCGCGGAAAAGAGAAAGTAGACATTTTGGACGCTCCTCGGAGTATTGAACGACAACAAGCCAGTAACAGCGTGCTGAGTGCGCACGCTGCGCGAGATCGCTTCGGGGATGGCCAGCGCGGAGAGGGGCCGATGGTTCGGCTTTTTAATGATTGGCTATCGACATTGCCCGATTTTGCTGATTTTTGCAAAGGGTATGCCGCGCGGGCAGCCACGAACGATCGCGTGCCGGCCCATGCAGCGGGCCGGTCAGGCAACTGTAGTTGAAGGCAGCGCGGTGTGCGCCAGGGAATGCGGTCGGGCGCGGGCGCGCCTTACAGGTAGGTGAACAGCTCCAGCGGATAGCGCAGGCCGGCGAGGTAGTCGTCGATACAGCGCAGCACCATCGGGCTGCGCAGCTTCGGGCCAAGCGCGGCGATTTCATCGCGCGTCAGCCACAAGGCCCGCTGGATGCCGTGATCGAGCGGTTGATCGGGGTGATGGTGCAGGGCGGTGCCGGCAAAGCAGGTGCGCACGAAGGTATGGCCCTTGGGATGAGTCCAGTAATACACGCCGACGATGGCATCGACCCGTACTTCCCAGGCGGTTTCCTCCAGCGTTTCACGAATCGCCGCCGCTGCCAATGTTTCGTGTTCGTCCAGATGACCGGCGGGCTGGTTATAGACCAGTTCCTCGCCGTCGGCGTATTCCTCCACGAGCAGGAAGCGGCCATCGCGCTCGACGATGGTGGCGACAGTCAGGCGGGCTAACCAGTCCATGCGGGTTTCCTCAGGGCAGCGGTTTGGCGAGGGTGAAGGCACCGCGCAGATCGCCTTCCTTGAAACCGCGCGCGGTGTCCTTGGGGTAGAGCGCCGTCAGCTTGGCCTCAACCTCAGGCGGAATGCTGGTGCCGTGGCAGCTCAGGCACATCGTGCCGGTCGGAATGGCCTTCATATAGCGGAAGGTCTTCTGGTCCTGGTCATCGGTCACTACGGCGGAGAATTCCAAGGTCTCGACGGCTTCGCCCTGGGTTTTGCGGGCCTCGAACTGCTTGAGTACCGCCAGTTCCCAGGTATCCGGGGCATTTTCGGGATTGCGCACCTTCAGGCTGGTGCGGCCGACCATCATGTTCAACTCCGTGGACAGTTCCGTAGCGATTTGGCCGGCCTTGTCGTGGCAGACCGCGATGCCTTCGACCGGGCCGCCATTCTTGATGGCTGCCTGCAGCGCGTCCTTGAGGGTGGTGCTGAACTGCTGTACCGCAGCGCGGCTGGCCTTGATCTCAGCGGCTAGGCCCGGCGGTGCCTCGGGCACGGGGGGCTGGGCCAGGGCCGGGCCGCTGATCAGGATGGCGCCAAGAGCGAGGAACGGGGTATAGCGCATGCGGATTCTCCTGTTGGGATCATGGCTGGATGTTGGCCGGAGATTATAGCGCGCGCTGATCGCGGATAGACCGCGCTATCGGCCGCTAAAGAAGGGTTTTTGATGCGGTTTTTTTGCATTGCGGCAAGAACGCCAGACGGGGAAATAGTGTTTCCTGCTATACAGTTGGTGATGATAATAACCATGAAAAATGCCCAATTTAAGTGCGCCGCACAAAAACAGCGGCAAGGTGGTGTAATCGGCTTGAAAAATGCTGCATGGCCGCATAGTATTAAAAACCGTATTTCTTCTCATGCAGTTTTTTTCACGATGCGAAAAATCCCAGACTGTTCAGGGTTCGTAAAACCGGTGAGCGGCAGGGCTTGTTTCATCATCACCCCGTTGACGACGTCAAAAAGAGGACTGGAAAAATGGCGTTTCTGAGCGTTGAAGAACTGAAAAAGGACTGGGCCGAGAATCCTCGCTGGCAGGGCATCAAGCGCGGTTACACCGCTGAAGATGTCGTGCGCCTGCGTGGCAGCGTGCCGGTCGAGTACAGCTTGGCGCAGCGGGGAGCAGAGAAGCTGTGGCAGCTGATCACCACCGAGCCCTACGTCAACTGCCTCGGTGCGCTGACCGGTGGTCAGGCGATGCAGCAGGCCAAGGCTGGCGTCAAGGCCATTTACCTGTCTGGCTGGCAGGTTGCCGCCGACAACAACAGCTACATGGCCATGTATCCCGACCAGTCGCTGTATCCGGTGAACTCGGTGCCGGCGGTGGTCGAGCGCATCAATAACACCTTTAAGCGTGCCGACGAGATCCAGTGCGCTAAGGGTGTCAAGCCGGGCGATAAGGATTTCCTGGACTACTTCCTGCCGATCGTGGCCGATGCCGAAGCCGGCTTCGGTGGCGTGCTCAACGCCCATGAACTGATGAAGTCGATGATCCGCGCCGGCGCTGCGGGCGTGCACTTCGAGGACCAGCTGGCCTCGGTGAAGAAGTGCGGTCACATGGGCGGCAAGGTGCTGGTGCCCTCCCAGGAAGCGGTGCAGAAGCTGATCGCCGCCCGTCTGGCTGCTGACGTGTTCGGCGTGCCGACCATCATCCTGGCCCGTACCGATGCCGAAGCCGCTGACCTGCTGACCAGCGACTGCGACGAAAACGACAAGCCGTTCTGCACCGGTGAGCGCACTGTCGAAGGTTTCTACAAGACCAAGAAGGGTCTGGAGCAGGCGATTTCGCGTGGTCTGGCCTACGCGCCCTATGCCGACATGGTCTGGTGCGAAACCGGCACGCCGGATCTGAACTTCGCCCGCAAGTTTGCCGAGGCCATTCAGGCCAAGTTCCCCGGCAAGATGCTGGCCTACAACTGCTCGCCGTCCTTCAACTGGAAGAAGAACCTGGACGATGCCACCATCGCCAAGTTCCAGCGCGAACTGGGTGCGATGGGCTACAAGTACCAGTTCATCACCCTGGCCGGCATCCACAACATGTGGTACCACATGTTCGATCTGGCCCAGGATTACGTAAAGCGCGGCATGTCCGCCTACGTCGAGAAGGTGCAGGAACCCGAATTCGCCGCGCGCGACCGGGGTTACACCTTCGTCAGCCACCAGCAGGAAGTCGGTACCGGCTACTTTGATGACGTCACCACGGTCATTCAGGGCGGCGTGTCCTCGGTGACCGCGCTGACCGGCTCGACCGAAGAAGAACAGTTCCACTAAGCGCTACACGTCGCCCGCTGCGGGCGGCGTGACGGTTGTATCCGCCCGGAGGGAGTTCCCCTCCGGGTTTTTTGCGCTAGCATGTGCAGGCGCACATCGTTGTGAAATCACCCATAACCACCAATTGCGTCGCAGCGCTGGCCCGTGGCGAAAGGCGCCTGCCGACGGTCTAAACCACGATATGAGGAGTCACCCGTGAGTCTGAATTTGCCTGCCGGCGTGCAAATCAACGCCCCGATCAAGCCCGAATACGAATCCATCCTGACTTACGATGCCCTGGCCCTGGTCGCCAAGCTGCACCGCGCCTTCGAAGGCCGCCGCCAGGAACTGCTCAAGGCCCGCGTCGAGCGCCAGGCTCGTATCGACGCCGGCGAAATGCCGGACTTCCTGCCGGAAACCAAGCACATCCGCGAAGGCGACTGGAAGGTTGCCGCCATTCCGCCGGCCCTGCAGTGCCGCCGCGTGGAAATCACCGGCCCGGTCGAAGCCAAGATGATCATCAACGCCTTCAACTCCGGCGCTGATTCCTACATGACCGACTTCGAGGATTCCAACTCGCCGAACTGGGACAACCAGCTGCAGGGTCAGGTCAACCTGTACAAGGCCATCCGCCGCGAACTGTCGTTCAAGAACGAAGCCGGCAAGGAATACAAGCTCAACGACCAGATCGCCACCCTGCAGATCCGTCCGCGCGGCTGGCATCTTGACGAAAAGCATGTGCTGATCGACGGTCAGCGCGTGGCCGGCGGTCTGTTCGACTTCGGTCTGGTGTTCTTCCACAACGCCAAGGAGCAGGTCGCGCGCGGTGCCGGCCCGTTCTACTACCTGCCGAAGATGGAAAGCCACCTCGAAGCCCGCCTGTGGAACGACGCCTTCGTGATGGCCCAGGACCACATTGGCCTGCCGCAAGGCACCATCAAGGCCACCGTGCTGGTCGAAACCATCCTCGCCACCTTCGAGATGGAAGAAATCCTCTACGAACTGCGCAATCACTCCGCTGGCCTGAACGCCGGTCGCTGGGACTACATCTTCTCCTGCATCAAGAAATTCAAGAAGAATAAGGACTTCTGCCTAGCCCAGCGCAGCGCCATCACCATGGAAGTGCCGTTCATGCGCGGCTACGCCCTGGCGCTCGTCCAGGCCTGCCACAAGCGCGGCGCCCCGGCGATGGGCGGCATGTCGGCCCTGATCCCGATCAAGGGTGATCCGGAAGCCAACGAAAAGGCCCTAGCCGGTATTCGCCATGACAAGACCCGTGACGCCAACGACGGCTTCGACGGCGGCTGGGTGGCTCACCCGGGTCTGGTCTCTATCGCCATGGAAGAATTCACCAAGGTGCTGGGCGACAAGCCGAACCAGTGGGAAAAACAGGTCGATGGCAAGTTTGGTCCCGAGCAGTGGCTCGACTTCCGCCCGACCACGCCGATTACCGAGGTTGGCCTGCGCAACAACATCAACGTCGGCATCCACTACCTCGGCTCCTGGCTGGCCGGTAATGGCTGCGTGCCCATCCACAACCTGATGGAAGATGCCGCCACCGCCGAAATCAGCCGCTCGCAGGTCTGGCAGTGGGTGGTTTCGCCCAAGGGCATCCTCGATGATGGTCGCAAGGTCACGGCCGACATGGTGCGCGCGATGATCGCCGAAGAGCTGGTCAAGGTGAAGGCCACCGTGACCGCCCAGGGCGAAGACACTGCCACCTACGACCAGGCCGCCGAAATCTTCGACCGCATGTCGCTGACCGCGGATTACCCGGAGTTCCTGACCCTGCCGCTGTACGAAGCGATGGCGTAAAACGCTGTGTTTTAGCCTGGTTGGGCTAGAGAAAAAAGCGCCGGGGTGACTTGGCGCTTTTTTATTTACCTGCGTAAGCAGGGCTTGAGTTAATCTGGAGCGTGACTGATCCAGCGCCAGCGAATCGCCGGCCAATCGTTCAATCGTTGTTATTTTCGGTGCGGCGCGTGGTTGTCAGGACTCTTGAGGAAACTTGCGGGCCGCGTAATATCTAAGAAAGCAGCCCATGATGACCAATGGAAAAGCGCGGCGCCGGCCGTTCGCGCCTCACCTCTTGCCCAACGCAGTGCCAATGCCATGAGCCAGGAACACCCAGATTCCCCCGATCAGGACCGCGGTTTAATCGTCGATCCAGCGCAGCCCGAGCTGAAACGGCCGCCGCTGTACAAGGTCATTCTGTTAAACGACGACTACACTCCGATGGATTTCGTCGTGCGGATCCTGGAGCGCTTCTTCGCCATGAACCGCGAAAAGGCCACTCAGGTGATGCTGCACGTCCATACCCGCGGCCGGGGCGTGTGTGGGGTCTACAGCCACGACATTGCTGAAACCAAGGTGGCGCAAGTGAACGAATTTTCCCGCCGGCACCAGCATCCTTTGTTGTGCACCATGGAAGAGGTCTGAAATCCGATAAACCCCAGCGCGATTCGAGGTGTGAGCAATGCTGAGCAAGGATCTGGAGTTCTCCATCAATCTCGCGTTTCGTGAAGCGCGGGAACGGCGCCACGAGTTCATGACCGTCGAGCATCTCCTGCTGGCTTTGCTGGACAACCCGGCCGCCGCCGAGGTGTTGCGAGCCTGCGGTGCCCAGCTCGACCGGCTCAAGCGCGACCTGCAACTGTTCATC
>DAITNL010000185.1:0-6105 GCA_036834665.1 Candidatus Competibacteraceae bacterium
CCACCTCGGCATTGGGCGTCTCGCCGGTTTCCGAGCAGACGCGCAGATACAGCAGTTTGACCTGTTCATTTTCCGCCGCCAGATAGGCATCAGTGACCAGCGCCTGCAGATCCTCGTCATAGACTTCGTGCTTCTTGTCGGCCAGATCCTTGAAGCGGGCAAAGGCGGCGTTCAATTCCTCTTCGGTAGCGAAGCTGGCGCCGAGCTGTTCCAGACGGGTGCGGAAGGCATTACGGCCGGAATGCTTGCCCAGCACCATGCGGTTGGTGCTCCAGCCGACATCCTCGGCGCGCATGATTTCATAGGTTTCGCGGTGCTTGAGCACGCCATCCTGATGGATGCCGGATTCGTGGGCGAAGGCATTGGCGCCGACGATGGCCTTGTTGGGCTGCACCGGAAAGCCGGTAATGTTGGCCACCAGGCGCGAGGCCGGCACGATCTGGGTGGTGTCGATGCCGGTTTCAAGCTGGAAGACGTCGTGACGGGTGCGCACCGCCATGACAATTTCCTCCAGCGAAGCATTGCCGGCGCGCTCGCCGAGGCCGTTGATGGTGCATTCCACCTGCCGCGCACCCGCCAGCACCGCCGCTAGCGAGTTGGCGACCGCCAGACCCAGATCGTTATGGCAATGCACCGAGAAAATGGCCTGATCGGCATTAGGCACCCGCTCGATCAGGCTGCGGATGGTCTGGGCGAACTGCTCGGGAACGTTGTAGCCGACCGTGTCGGGGATGTTAATGGTGCGCGCGCCGGCCTTGATCACCGCTTCGGTGATCCGGCACAGAAAGTCGATCTCCGAGCGCCCGGCGTCCTCAGCGGAGAATTCCACATCATCGGTCCAGCGCCGCGCACGTCGCACCGCCTCGACCGCCCGTTCCACCACCTGATCCGGTTCCATGCGCAGCTTCATCTGCATGTGGATGGGCGAGGTGGCGATAAACGTATGGATGCGCCCGGCCGCAGCATCCTTGAGTGCCTCACCGGCGCGGTCGATATCAACATCGGCGGCGCGTGCCAGTCCGCACACCCGACTGTCCTTGACCGCCCGTGCCACGGCCTGCACCGCGTCAAAATCGCCCGGGCTGGCGATGGGAAAGCCAGCCTCGATCACGTCCACCCGCATCCGTTCCAGCATCTTGGCGATGCGGACCTTTTCTTCCTTGGTCATCGATGCGCCCGGGCTTTGCTCGCCGTCGCGCAGCGTGGTATCGAAAATGATCAACTGGTTCATGCAGATAGTCTCCAAGGGGGTGCGGGCGTCATGCCAGCGCGCGGCAATGCCGGCGGACCACAGTGCTTGATTATGAGTATTTTAGTAACTTTGTCAGCCCGCACGGGCGCGTGCTCCGTCGAGATGACGGAGCATTGGCAGGCTCGTCGTGGCAACGGGTTGGCGCTGCCACATGCGGTCAATTCTGGGACGGGGGGCGGTGTCAGCGGGACTCGGGCGGCTCGCCCGGGGCCTGGTTGCGGCGGCGGACGCGCTGGCGCAGCCGTACCAGGAACAGCAGCGGCCCGGACAGGCCATAGATCAGGAAGCCGCCAAACAGCACCTTGGGCGGGTCCATCGACGTGAGCACGAACAGCAGCACCACCAGCAGCGCCGCCACGAAGGGCACCGGCCCGCGCAGATCCACCTGCTTGAAACTCAGGTAGAGAATGTTGCTGAACATCAGCGCCCCGGCGGCAACGGTGACCAGCAGCGCCGGTCCGAGCACCTCGCTGCCGCTCAGGCCCAGATCGCTGCAGAACCAGATCATGCCGGCGACCATGGCCGCCGCCGAAGGGCTGGGCAGCCCGATGAAATAGCGCTTATCGGTGTGGCCGAGCTGGACATTGAAGCGCGCCAGGCGCAACGCTGCCATCACCGTGTAGAAAAACGCCGCCAGCCAGCCGATCTTGGACAGGAACGGTCCCATGGTGGCCATGGTGCCCAGCGCCCATTCATACATGATCAGCGCCGGCGCCAGACCAAAGGACACCAGATCGGCCAGGCTGTCGTACTGGGCGCCAAATTCGCTCTCGGTGTGGGTCAGGCGCGCGACCCGACCGTCCAGACCATCCAGGACCATGGCCACGAATACGGCGATCGCCGCGGGTTCGAAACGGCCATGCAGCGCGGCGATGATGGCGTAGAAACCGCAGAACAGGGCTGCGGTGGTGAAGAGATTGGGCAGCAGATAGATGCCGCGGGGGCGGCGGACTTCGGGGGTGTCTGGGGTCATGGAATTCGCCATCAAACGCAAAAGGCAGGACACCCGCGTTGCCACGCGCCGTGCCCTGCCCTTGGGATCACTGCCTCAGTTCTTGCTGGTATCAACCAGACGATTCGCCTTGATCCACGGCATCATGCCGCGCAGCCGGTCGCCGACCTGTTCGATCGGGTGCTCACGGCTGATGCGGCGGCTGGCCTTGAGCACTGGCGCGCCCGCCTGGTTTTCCAGGATGAATTCACGGGCGAACTGACCGGTCTGGATCTCGGTGAGGATCTTGCGCATCTCGGCCTTGGTCTGCTCGGTGATGATGCGCGGCCCGCGGGTGAAATCGCCATACTCAGCGGTATTGGAGATCGAGTAGCGCATGTTGGCGATGCCGCCTTCGTAGATCAGGTCGACGATCAGCTTCACTTCATGCAGGCATTCGAAATAGGCCATTTCCGGCGCGTAGCCCGCTTCGACCAGGGTCTCGAAACCGGCCTGGATCAGCGCGGTCAGGCCACCGCACAGCACGGCCTGTTCGCCGAACAGATCGGTTTCGCATTCCTGGCGGAAGGTGGTCTCGATGATGCCGGCGCGGCCGCCGCCATTGGCTGAGGCATAGGACAGGGCCAGTTCCTTGGCGCGACCGGTAGCGTCCTGGGCCACAGCGATCAGGCAGGGCACGCCGCCGCCCTGGGTGTAGGTCGAACGCACCAGATGACCGGGGCCCTTGGGCGCGATCATGATCACGTCCAGATCAGCACGCGGCACGATGCCGCCGAAATGGATGTTGAAGCCGTGGGCGAAGGCCAGCGCGGCACCGTTTTTCAGCTGCGGCTCGATATCGCGGTAGATCTGGCTCTGGTGCTCGTCCGGGGCCAGGATCATGACTACATCAGCAGCGGCGGCGGCTTCGCCGACCGGCTTGACCGCCAGTCCGGCCTGCTCGGCCTTGATCGCCGAGCTCGAGCCGGGGCGCAGGCCAACGATCACCGACACGCCGGAATCACGCAGGTTGAGGGCGTGGGCGTGGCCCTGCGAGCCGTAGCCGATGATGGTGACGGTCTTGCCTTTGATCAGGGACAGGTCGGCGTCTTTGTCGTAATAGATCTGCATGGGAAGGTTTCCTGAACAGTTAAAAACAAGCCGCCCCCGCCACGCGCGGCGGCGGGGACGGCTGCGGTGGTTGAGCAGCGATCAGGCGTGCAGTGCCTTCTGTCCGCGGGCGATGCCGGTCGCGCCGGAGCGCACCACTTCAAGGATGGCATCCTTCTCGACCGCGCGCAGGAAGTTATCCAGCTTCTGGCCACGTCCCGTCAGCTCGATGGTATAGGTCGAGTCGGTGACATCCAGAATGTGGCCGTCGAAGATTTCCGCGAGACGCTTCATCTCGGCGCGCTGCTCGCCGCCGACCGCCTTGGTCTTGACCAGCATCAATTCGCGCTCGATGGCGTCGGTTTCGGTTAGGTCGATCAGCTTGACTACGTCGATCAGCTTGTTGAGCTGCTTGACGATCTGCTCGATGATCTGTTCGTTGCCGTTGGTGACCAGGGTCAGGCGCGACAGGGTCGGATCATCGGTCGGGGCGACCGTGAGGCTCTCGATGTTGTAGCCGCGCGCTGAGAACAGGTTGGCGACCCGCGACAGGGCGCCGGACTCGTTCTCCATCAGGATCGAAATCAGGTGACGATTGTTGTTGTTCACACCAGCACCATGCCTTCTTCGTGGGTCGAAACCATCTCGTCGCGCTCGGCGAGGAGCATTTCGTTCTGGCCACCGCCGGAGGGGATCATCGGGAACACGTTCTCGCTGGGGTCGGTGATGAAGTCGAGGAACACGGTGCGGTCCTTCATGGCGAAGGCTTCGCGCAGTGCGCCTTCCACGTCGCCCGGCTTCTCGATGCGCATGCCGACATGGCCATAGGCTTCGGCGAGCATGACGAAATTGGGCAGCGCCTCGAAATAGGTCATGGAGTAGCGCTTCTGGTAGAAGAACTCCTGCCACTGCCGGACCATGCCCAGATAGCCGTTGTTCAGGTTGATGATCTTGACCGGCGTGCAGTACTGCTTCATGGTCGACAGTTCCTGCAGCATCATCTGGATGCTGCCATCGCCGGTGACGCAGGCCACGTCGTGATCGGGCAGAGCCAGCTTGGCGCCCATCGCTGCTGGCAGGCCAAAGCCCATGGTGCCCAGGCCGCCGGAGTTGATCCACTGCCGCGGCCGGTCGAACAGGTAGTACTGCGCCGCCCACATCTGGTGCTGGCCCACGTCGGAGGTGATGATCGCCTGTCCGGAGGTGACCTGGTAGAGCTTTTCGATCACATACTGCGGCTTGATCACCTCGTCGCTGCCACGGTAGCGCAGGGATTCCATGCCGCGCCACTGCTCGATCTGCTGCCACCACTGTGCTAGTGCCTCGGCATCCGGGCGCAGCTTCTCGTCGCGGATGACGTTGATCATCGAGCGCAGCACATGCGGCACCGAGCCGACAATGGGAATGTCGACGCGCACATTCTTGGAGATCGAGGACGGGTCGATGTCGATATGGACAATGCGCGCGGTCGGGCAGAATTTTTCCAGCTTACCGGTGACGCGGTCGTCAAAGCGTGCGCCAATGGCGATCAGCACGTCGCAGTCGTGCATGGCCATGTTGGCTTCGTAGGTGCCGTGCATGCCGAGCATGCCGACGAACTGTTTGTCGGTGGCCGGATAAGCGCCCAGACCCATCAGCGTGTTGGTGATCGGGTAACCGAGCAGCTGGGTCAGTTCGACCAGTTCCGTGGACCCTTCGCTGAGCACTACGCCGCCGCCGGTGTAGACCATCGGCCGCTTCGCTGACAGGATCAGGTCGACTGCTTTACGGATCTGGCCGGCATGGCCGCGCACCGTCGGGCTGTAGGAACGCAGCTTGATTTTTTTCGGGTAGTGATACTCGGTCTTGCTGATGGTGACGTCCTTGGGGAGGTCAACCAGCACGGGACCGGGGCGGCCGGTGGTGGCGATGAAGAAGGCCTTCTTCACGGTCTCGGCCAACTGGCGCACATCCTTGACCAGGAAATTGTGCTTGACGCAGGGCCGGGTGATGCCGACCGTATCCACTTCCTGGAAGGCGTCATTGCCGATCAGGGCGGTAGGCACCTGACCGGAAAAGATCACCATCGGGATCGAGTCCATGTAGGCAGTGGCGATGCCGGTGACTGCGTTGGTGACGCCCGGACCGGAGGTGACCAGCACTACGCCGGGCTTGCCGCTGGCGCGGGCATAGCCGTCGGCGGCATGGGTGGCGGCCTGTTCATGGCGGACCAGGATGTGCTGAACATCCTCCTGGGCATACAGGGCGTCGTAGATGTGCAGCACCGAGCCACCCGGATAACCGAAGATGTGCTCGACGCCTTCTTCCTTCAGGCAGCGGACCAGAATTTCAGCACCAGTGATAGGTTCCACGGTGTGTTTTCCTCATGGCATTACGGGGGTATGGACAGGGACAACAGAACAAGAACACTCACCAATGTACGGGCGGAGCAGGGCTAGGTCCGGAAGGTGGCAGGGCCGGGGGCCACGACAGGGCGGGGTAACCGCCGCGTGGCAGGGGTAGCACCCGGCGGGCGCAACCCGCCATGCAAGCCGCCGGTACGCGCTGGGCGCGAGTCTTGCGGACCGGTTATACTACAGAACTTTCATTTCCAGCGAAATCCCCGGCGGCGGGTGCGTGCGTCCCGGCGCCGGTCATCGGGAGACCTGACTATGCGGACATCCATCCTGCCGAGCCTGCTGCTGGTGGGGTTTTGCGCCCTGGCGGCTCATGCTGAACAGTTTGTCTACAAATGGACCGATAGCGTCGGCAAGGTTCAATATTCCGAACTGCCGCCGCCGGCGGGTACTGCTTACGAGACCGTACGCAAGAC
>DAITNL010000186.1:0-6080 GCA_036834665.1 Candidatus Competibacteraceae bacterium
GGCAGGGGCAGACCGTTTGGCAGCGCCTGCAGCGGCGCGCGGCTCCGTTGCCCGCTGCCGGGCCACTGCATAGGACGAGGGCGCTTCGGCAAGCTGCGTCGCCGGCATCCCGTTCGCTGCAACCGGCGGCGCCGCCCCGCTGCCAGCGCCGCGCAGCATCTTCAGCAGTTGCGCGGTGTGCTGGCGGGCGGTCATGCGATCCTGTTCGGATGGCTCAGCCATGGTTGCGCTCTCCTGTGATCTGCCGCGACGCGCGGCGACCGGAGCAGTCGCCGCCGCCACACGCCTACCGCTTAGACCAGCGGCAGCGAAACATGCACAACGCCAGGATCGTCCGGCGTGGCCTGGATCTTGAAGTTAAGCGCCCGGTTCAGGCGCAGCATCGGCTCGTTTTCACGCAGCACCTCACCGTACAGCTCCTTGATGCCACGCTTGCGGGCATAGTCGATAATGTAGCGCATCAGCATCGGTCCCAGGCCAATGCCGGTCATCGAGCGATCGATCAGGATCGAATATTCGGCTTTTTCCATGTCCGGATCGGCGTTACAGCGCACCACGCCCCAGATCGTGCCCTTGCCGGGGATGCTGTTGATCTCGGTGACGATCATCGCCATCTCGCGCTCGTAATCGAGCTGGGTCAGCCGCGCCGCCATATCATGCGACAGCTCGCGAATCGGCTGGAAAAAGCGCATGCGCACATCCTCAGCCGGCACCCGCCTGACCAGTTCCTTCAGCTCCGGCTCATCTTCAGGCAGGATTGGCCGCAGCAGGAAACCACGCCCATCCGGCAGCCGGTATTCGCGCTCCATCTGCTTTGGATAAGGCGAAATCGCCAGTCGCTGCGTCGCGGGCGCCGTAGCCGGTTCGATGCGGATATTGGCATCCAGCGCCAGCAGGCCACTGGCATTGACCCAGATCGGGTTGATATCCATTTCAATCACTTCCGCCAGATCAATCACCATCTGCGAGACCTTGATCAGGGTCAGGGCAATGGCGTCCATATCGACTGGCCGGCCGCGATTGGTGCTGATGCGCCGGTTCAGGCGGGTACGCGACATCAAATCGCGCGCCAGTTGCATGTTCAGCGGCGGCAGAGCATAGGCGACATCGTCGATCACTTCGGCCTCGGTGCCGCCCTGACCGAAGAAAATCACCGGTCCGAAGCGGCGTCCGGTGCGCACGCCCATCATCAGTTCATAGGCGCCATGGCGCGACCGCATCGGCTGCACGGCAAAACCGTCGATCACCGCTTCGGGCGCCAGTTCCCGCACCCGCTTGAGCATTTCGGTCGCGGCAACCAGCACTTCCAGCGGATTTTTCAAACCAAAGGCGACACCGCCGACATCAGACTTGCTGGCGATATCGGGCGACAGAATCTTCAGCGCCACCGGTACAGTCAGCTCCAGCGCCACATCGGTAGCCGCATCCGGCGTTGAGGCAAAATACAGCGGCGCCACCGGAATCTCATAAGCGCTCAGCACCTGACTGGTTTCATAGGCATTCAGGCGGCGACGGCCCGCAGTCAGGGCGATCTGAATAATGCGGCGCGCGGTTTCACTATCGGGTGTGAATTCCTCGGGAATCGAGGCCGGCGTTTCCATCAGCAGTTCCTGGGTGCGCCGGTACTGGGCCAGGCGCATGAACGCTTCCACCGCCTCGCCGGGCGACTCGTAGGTGGGAATGTGCGCGCTCTTGAACAGCTCACGCGCCGGCTCGGCTGCCGCTTCGCCCACCCAGCAGGTCATGATCAGCCGGCGGCTCTTGGCGCGTTCGACCACCGCTCGGGCACTTTCCACGGCGCGACTGGCCGAAGTAGGCGCGTGAATCAGCAGCACGCCATCGGTGCCCGGTTCCTGCAGCAGCAGATCCAGAGCCTTGCCATACTCCTCGGGGCCGGCGATATCACCCAGATCCACCGGATTACTGATCGCATAACCCGGCCGGCAGGTCCGCGCCAACTGGGTGCGGGTGGCTTCGCTGATCTCGGCAAGCTGGCCGCCGTGGCGCAGCAAACCATCACTGGTCAGCAATGCCAGACTGTAGCTGTTGCTCAGCACCGTCAGGCGATTGCTGTACACCGGCTTGGCGGTAGCCAGGGTTTCAGCAGCGCCAAACAGTTGCTCAATGTTGTTGACCCGCAGGATGCCGGCGCGCTGGAACACGGCGTCATAGACCGCATCCTCGACCGGGCCGGCCTTGAAATCGCGCGGCTTGAGCACGATCACCGGCTTGACGCGCGCGGCGGCACGGGCAGCGGACACGAACTTGCGCCGATTACGGGTATTCTCCATGTACATCAGGATGGCGCGGGTATTGCTGTCCCGGAGCAGGTAATCGATCAGGTCGCCAAAATCGACATCCCAGCGCATGCCAACCGAAATCACATGCGAAAAACCGATATTGCGGCTGGTGGCCCAGTCGATGACGCTGCGCATGATCGCCGCCGACTGGCACAGCAGCCCAATATGACCGGGCAGCGGACGGGTGGCGCCGAGCGTGGCGTTGAGATGGGTTGCGGGCACGGCATAGCCGAGATGATCAGGCCCCATCAGGCGCAGCAGATGCGGCTTGGCTGCTTGCAGGATGCGCTGCCGGAGCAATTCGCCTTCATCGGGATAGCGGCGCAACATGTCCTGGCTGAGCAGAGCCGGTTTGTTGCCGTGATGGTCCTGCAGCACCTCACGGGTCAGCAGCAGCGCTGCCTTGGTGCCGCGCGCGCCGAGTTGCTCGATCAGCGCCGGCGCTTCTTCCAGCGGCGTGGTCAGAATGGCCAGATCCGGCGTGACCGGCAGGCTGGCGATGTCCTTGTAGGCCAGCACGCCCGAGATGGACTGATGGTCCGGGTTCACGGGCATCACCGGCCCCTTGAATCCACCCTCGATCAGGTTGAATTCAACGGTGGCATCAGAGCCGCCGGTTTGCTTGCCACGGCCTACTACGGCGATGGAACGGGGCTTGAACAGGTATTCGAGATTGCGAATCGTCATGGGGTACGTCTCACGCGAGGGTAGTCGCCGGGGTCGTACCGGCGGGTCGAGTCAGGACCTGCCTATGTTAACGCGATTCCGCTACGGACACGGTGATTGCGTGCCGTATGCAGCGGTTTTCCCTACAATGCGCGGCGCGTGTTTGCCAACTTTTTTTGTGGAGGGCCAGCCATGACCTGGACGACGATACACAAGCGCCCCGCTGGCGACCCACCGCCAAACCTGGTTGATTACGCCGCAGCGCGGGCACACTTCACCTGGGCCGCGGCGCGTGCTGAGCTGGAAGGATTGCCCGGTGGCGGCCTGAATATCGCCTGCGAGGCCGTGGATCGCCAGGTGCGCGCCGGGCGCGGTGCGGCGATCGCCCTGCGCTGGCTGGGCAAGACCGGTGAGCGGCGCGAATTCAGCTACGCCGAACTGGCCACGCTCAGCGACCGTTTCGCCGCGCTGCTGCGCCAGCTGGGTATCGGCAAGGGTGAGCGGGTGTGTGCGCTGGTCGGGCGCATCCCTGAGCTGTACATCACCGCGCTGGGCACACTCAAGGCCGGCGCGGTGTTCTGCCCGCTGTTTTCCGCTTTTGGTCCCGAGCCGGTGCGGGTGCGCCTGCACAAGAGCGATGCACGGCTGCTGGTGACCACGACGACCCTGTATGCCCGCAAGGTGCAGGCACAACGCGAGGCCCTGCCGGCGCTGGCGCATGTGCTGCTGACCGATCTGGGCGCTGAGCAAACGCCACCCGCCGCTACGCAGTCCTTTCAGCGCCTGCTGGATACCGCGCCGACCGGCAGTCTCCCCCTGGACACCCGCGCTGAGGACAATGCGCTGCTGCATTTCACCAGCGGCACCACCGGCTCGCCCAAGGGCGCCGTGCATGTCCATGAGGCCGTGGTTGCCCATCGCCTCAGCGGGCGGCTGGCGCTGGACCTGCGCCCCGGCGATATCTACTGGTGCACCGCCGATCCGGGCTGGGTCACCGGCATTTCCTACGGCATCATCGCCCCGCTGACCAACGGCGCCACCCTGGTGGTCGATGAAGCCGAGTTCGACGCCCGCCGCTGGTACAGCATTCTTGAACAGGAGCGGGTCAACATCTGGTACACCGCGCCGACCGCAATCCGCATGCTGATGAAAGTCGGCGCCGAGGCCGCGCAGGGCCACGATTTCAGCGCGCTGCGCCTGATGGCCAGCGTCGGCGAGCCGCTCAATCCGGAAGCCGTGGTCTGGGGCCAGGAAACCTTCGGCCAGCCCTTTCATGACACCTGGTGGCAGACCGAAACCGGGGCAATCATGATCGCCAACACCCGCAGCCAGGACGTGCGCCCCGGCTCGATGGGCCGGCCCCTGCCCGGCATCGATGCCGCCATTGTGCGGCGCCTGCCCGGTGGCGGCATCGCCGTGCTCGATATCGATCAGCCCGGCGAACTGGCGCTGCGCTGCGGCTGGCCCTCGCAGTTCCGTAGCTACCTGCACGATGCGGCGCGCTACCAGGAGTGTTTCGTCGAGGGCTGGTATCTGAGCGGCGATCTGGCCTCGCGCGATGCCGACGGCTATTTCTGGTTTCTCGGTCGCGCCGATGACGTGATCAAGACCTCCGGCCACCTGATCGGCCCGTTCGAGGTCGAAAGCGCCCTGCTTGAACACCCGGCGGTCGCCGAGGCCGGCATGATCGGCAAGCCCGATGCCTTCGCCGGCAATATCATCAAGGCCTTTGTCGCGCTGCGCCCCGGCTTCACGCCCAGTGACGCACTGCGCAAGGAGCTGATTGGTTTCGCCCGTACCCGCCTTGGGCCGGCGGTCGCGCCGCGCGAACTGGAGTTCATGGTTGATTTGCCAAAAACCCGCAGTGGCAAAATCATGCGCCGGCTGCTGCGCGCCCGGGAACTGGGCCTGGCACCCGGCGACGTGTCCGGATTGGAAAATGACGACGCCGAACAGGTGGAAAGCTAGTGGGTTTATTCTAAACGCTTTTGCTAAGGTAGCTGTAATGGGATCAGCTCGCCGGCCACCGGTTGTAGTGTGAATAGCAGCGGCTGCTTGCTTTTTGACAACGACGATGGGAGACTGATGTTGCGGCGCAACATGCCGATCAATCAGATTCTTATAACAGGTATTGAGCTTGCTTTTCCAAGAAGGTGAAACACCATGAGTACCCTGAGCAAAGAGCAGATTCGCGAAACGGTTCTGCGCGTCCTCCACGAGGTCGCACCGAATATCGATAAACAGGCCATCAACCCTGATATCAGCTTCCACGATCAGCTTGAATTGGATTCGATCGATTTCCTGCGCCTGATGATGGGGCTGGAAAAAGAGCTGAACGTGACCATCTTTGATTTCGACTATCCGAAACTGTCGACCCTGAAAGGCTGCGAGCATTATCTGTCGGAACGGATGGTTGCGGCCTGAACCAGGACAGTAAACCGGGCGGACAGCGGGGCACGCTACCGGGCACCCACGATGCGGGCGCGGCATTCTGAGATGGGGCGACTGGCGGAGTGAATACAGGGACAGCCGGCCCGGTGGGGTTGGCCGGCTGTCAAAGGCACGGGGGTTAGGATGTTTGCTCTAATCCCGCTGCATACAATTCGGACTGTGCACAAAGCGGATCGGGTATCGATCCAGTGCGCAACCCTTCTTTGGTGGTTATTGGCCGGGCGCCCTGCCCGGTCTTTTCTTTGTAAAGCCGCCGAAGCGGTTTTGCATATTCTGACCGTTTGGAAGGGCGCCAAGTCCTTAAACCAGACCAGAGCACTCAGCAGGGATCGAGCCGGGGTAAAGCTCCTGGGCCCTGTCCGCGCAACCAGTGTGGTTGATCCATTATACCGCCCACGCCTAATCCCGCAACAGTTATACCGCTATACCGATTCGGGTATATCCCAAGAGGTAGAACAACGGCCCGCTCCCTAGGGCTCCAGCCGCTCCAGCCGCCAGCCGCCTTGCTGAAGTCGTACATAGCGCAGCCGGTCATGCATGCGCCCCTGTCGCCCCTGCCAGAATTCCAACCGTTCCGGCTGCACCCGATAGCCGCCCCAGTGCTCAGGCAGTGGGATATTGTCGTCGGCATATTGGGCAGCCAGAAGATCGAAACGCTGATCG
>DAITNL010000187.1:0-5084 GCA_036834665.1 Candidatus Competibacteraceae bacterium
CGCAGCAGCTCGGAGAACTGCTTCACCTTGGCCACGTTCTTAGTAAACCGTGTCTTGATCTGCCCTTCCAAGAGCCGCTCCAACAGTTCGACGGCAAGATTGCGCTCGGGCAGATTCGCCACCTCAGCGAGGAAGTCATCATCGAGGATGCCGATGTTCGGCTTATCCAGTCCCACCGCATCGAATATATCGACCACCTCTGCGGAGACCACCGCCGAGCCGATGATCTGCCGGATCGCCCGTTCGCGCTCCTCATCGGTCTTCTTCTGCTGGCTGATGTCGCGTTTGGTGAGGATGACCTTCACCCCCTGCATGAAGGCCACTTCCTCGCGCACCGCCTTGGCTTCATCCAGCGTGCAGCACAGGCTGAATGCCTTGCTCATGGCCAGCGCCTGATCGGCGAAGCGCTTCTTGCCGTCCTTCAGGCCCAGCACATGGTTGGCCGCACCGGCCAGCGTCTTATGCCCGCCAGTCAGGAAACCGCTGTAATCGAAGCCGTGCAGCATGCCGCGCAGGATGTCGAGCTTCTCTTCCAGCACTGCATAGGCTTCGTGGGCATCCACCGTCGGCCTGCCCCGGCCCTTGCTGGCCGTGTATTCCTTCAGGGCGCTCTGCAGCTCGTTAGCGATGCCGATGTAATCGACCACCAAGCCACCCTGCTTGTCCTTGAAGACGCGATTGACCCGGGCGATGGCCTGCATCAGGTTGTGGCCCTTCATTGGCTTGTCCACGTACAGGGTATGCACGCAGGGCGCATCAAAGCCGGTCAGCCACATATCGCGCACGATCACCAGCCGCAGCGGATCGTCGGGATTCTTGAAGCGCTTCTCCAGCCGCTTCTTGGTCTGGGCGTTGTAGATGTGGGGCCGCAGCAGTTCCTTATCGCTGGCCGAGCCGGTCATCACAATCTTGATCGCGCCCTTCTCGGGGTCGGGGTCGTGCCAGTCGGGGCGCAGCTTGATGATTTCGTTGTAGAGATGCGCGCAGATGTCGCGGCTCATCGCCACGATCATCGCCTTGCCGCTTTGTGCCGTGCAGCGTTCCTCGTAATGGGCAACGAGATCAGCCGCCACCGCCTGAATGCGGGGTTCGGCACCCACCACCCGCTCCAGTGCTGCCCAGCGACTCTTCAGCTTGGCCTGCTGGCTTTCCTCTTCGTCCTCGGTGAGTTCATCCACCTCGGCGTCGATCTCGGGCAGGTCAGCTTCCTTGAGTGCCAGCTTGGCAAGCCGCGACTCAAAGTAGATGGCCACGGTAGCGCCATCCTCCTTGGCCTGCTGCATGTCATAGACGTGGATGTAGTCGCCGAAGACGGCACGGGTGTCCTTGTCTTCCGATGAAACCGGGGTGCCGGTGAAGGCCACAAAGGTGGCATTGGGCAGCGCATCGCGCAGGTGCTGGGCATAGCCCACCTGATAGATGACAGTCGGCTCGTCGGCAACCTTGCGTGCCTCCCCGTCGTTAGCGGCTTCATACCCGCTCGCCAACGTCCTGGATCGTTTCAAGGTCTTCAGCTTCGCCCTAAAGCCATATTGGGTACGGTGGGCTTCATCGGCAATGACGACGATGTTGTGGCGGTCCGAGAGGAGCGGGAAGCTGTCTTCGTCCTCGCCCGGCATGAACTTCTGGATGGTGGCAAAGACGATGCCGCCTGATGGCCGGTTGCCCAGCTTGGCGCGCAGGTCTTGGCGGGTATTGGCTTGCACCGGCTGCTCGCGCAACAAGTCCTGCGCCAGGGAGAAGACGCCGAACAGTTGCCCGTCCAGATCGTTGCGGTCGGTGATCACGACAAGGGTCGGGTTCTCCATTGCCGTTTCCTGCATCACCATCGCCGCAAAGCAGGTCATGGTGATGCTCTTGCCGCTGCCTTGCGTATGCCAGACCACCCCGCCTTTGTGCGTGCCGCCGGGGCGCGAGGCGGTCACAGTTTGCTGGATGGCGGCAAGAACCGCGTGGAACTGGTGATACCCGGCCACCTTCTTGACCAGGGTGCCGTCATCTTCAAACAGGACGAAATAGCGCAGGTAATCGAGCAGATAGGCGGGGGCGCACAAGCCCCGGATTAGCGTTTCCAACTCATTGAAATGTCCCAGCGGGTCGAGGTTGATCCCGTCGATGGTGCGCCACTGCATGAAGCGTTCGGCGCTGCTGGAGAGGCTGCCGAATCGCGCTTCGGTGCCATCCGAGATCACTAGCAATTCGTTGTACTGGAAAACGTCGGGAATCTGTTCCTTGTAGGTCTGGATCTGGCCGTAGGCTTTCCAGATGTCGGCGTTCTCGTCAGCCGGGTTCTTCAGTTCCAACAGCACCAGCGGCAATCCGTTGATGAACAGGATGATATCCGGGCGGCGGGTGTGCGCGTTCTTCCCGTTATGCCCCTTGATGGTGAATTGATTGACGGCCAGCCATTCGTTGCGGGTGGCATCCGTCCAGTCGATCAGCCGGACAAAGTCGCCCCGCGTGTCGCCGTCCTGGTTGTATTGCACCGGTACGCCAGTCACCAGCACCTGATGGAAGCGATGATTGGCTGATAGTTGCGCGGGAATGCCCAAGTTCAGCACCTGCTGCAAGGCATCCTGCCGTGCCGGGAGCGGAATGCCGGGGTTCAGCCGGTCGATTGCATCGCTCAGGCGCTGGGTCAGCAGCACTTCGCGGTAGTCCTTGCGCTCCGGGGCCGTGCCGTCGAAGGCAATGTCGGGGCCGTAGCGGTGGGCGTAGCCGAGATCAGCCAGCCAACCGAGGGTTTCCTGTTCCAGTTGGTCTTCGGTCATGCCCCGTCTCCCAGCAGAATTCGGTACAACGCCAGATTCACGAAATAGTTGCTGCGCCCGACTTTCCGCTTCGAGACAAAGCCCCCCGCATCCAGCGCATCCAGATACTTCGCCGCCGTCAGACGCGAGACACCCAGATCGCGCTCCACAAACTCGATCTTGGTATAGGGATGGATGAACAGATTGTTGATCAGGTCTTGGCTGTAAAACTTGTATTGCTTACGGATGCGGTGCTTATAGTCGAACAGCGCCTCTTTGATCTGGTGGATGGTGACGATCGTTTGCTCAGAGGTCTGTTCCACCGCCTCCAGCAGATACAGCACCCACTCCTCCCATCGATCCTCGTCGCGCACCGTTTGCAGCAGGCGGTAATAGTTGGCCTTGGTGCGGACGATGTGGCGCGAGAGGTACAGCACTGGCACATCCAGCAACCCCTCCTTCACCAGATACAGCACATTCAGAATCCGCCCGGTGCGGCCGTTGCCGTCGTAAAACGGATGGATGCTCTCGAACTGATGATGAATGAGCGCCATCTTGATCAATGGGTCGGCGGCAAAACTATCGCCGTCGTTGATGAAACGCTCCAAATCACCCATCAGCGCCACAATCTCGTTCGGGTCTTGCGGCGGCGTATAAACCGTCTGTCCACTATTATTTTTGAGCGCCGTACCTGGCAGCTTGCGAAACCCGGCGTTATTGCGTTCCAGTTCAGCCTGAATGTGGATCAGGTGATTGACCGTGATCAGCCCCGACTGCCGCACCTGATCAAAACCAAGCTGCAGCGCCTGCCGGTAACGCAATACCTCCTTGGCCGCCGAATTGGCAAAGGCATCAGGCAGCACATCGTCCTTGAACAACTCGTCGTGCGTGGTGACGATGTTTTCGATCTCGGAACTGTCCTTCGCCTCCTGCAAGCCCAGCGCGTTGATCAGCATGCCCTGATTGGGGATTGACACCGCGATGCCCTTCAGCTCCGCCAACTTGCGGCTTGCGCTGGTCAGCCGCTTGAGGATGGCCGGGGTATCGAAACGCTCGGGGTTCAGGGTCGTCAGCGATGGAAGGGCGCTCATATCAGGCAGGCTCACTCAGGCAATGCGGATAGAAAGTGCCATTTTTTATACCTGTCGCCCAGGATAGGTATAGAAAAACCTATTTTCTATACATGTTGCCCCCCGAATGGGTATAGAAAACCCGACCGCGCTAGCTGAGCGATATCCGGCCCGTAGCGGTGGGCGTCGCCGAGATCAGTCAGCAGCTTGACCCGGTGGAACCACGGCAATGGGTCAGCAGGCTGCTGACCCATTTGGCCCTGTGGGCAATGCTGGGCAAAGAAGCGCATGTATTTCAGGTTGCTGGCCGACCAGCCGCGCATGTCGGGGAAGGCTGCTTTCAGATCGAGCACCAGCCGGTCGATGACTTTCGCCCCCCAGCCTTGCGCCTCCTGCCGCGTCAGAATCTCCTGCCCGATGCGCCCGTAAAGCTGCACCAGTTCGGCATTGACCGCCAGCGCCGCCCGTTGCCGGGCCCGGGCGATGTCCTGCTTCAGATGCTGTAGCCAGTCGGCGTAGCCTTCGGGCAGTAAAGGCTGAGGCGTGGTGGACTTCATGCGACGGCTTCGGCGATGGCGTCTTCGGCTTCAGGCAGGCGCAGTTGGCCGGAAATCAGGCGGGGGAGCAGGGTGTCGCGGAGAGTGGCGAGGGTTTGGGCTTGCGCAAGATTAACTTCAATACGCGACAGGAGAGAATTCGCAACTTCTTCAAAGTGTGCAATGCATTTGCAGTCCGGCATCAGCAGCCGCAAAGCCCGAAAATTTGTCTTGTTAAATTTCAACTGCGCACTGCCTGTGACAATGCTCTGAATATCGTGCTGCCCGAGTGGCCCGGAGAAATGGAAATAGAGGTACGCCGACATTTCTGGTTTTTTGAGAGCGACAGCATTGCTACCTAAGGTCATAGGCAACCCAAGCCATCTAGGTGGCCGGAAAACCGTGCCTACATCCCCAACGTTGGAGATGATGACCTCGCTGCCATCCAATGAGGACTTCGTTAGGAAGTCATACGCGGATTTGTCGACATACCGATACCCACCTGAAAATCCAGAGTTGTAGTCGGTTGTTCTGACGTAAAGGGCATACGACGGAGCATCCCGCAACGTCACATTTTCTTTTAGCGCGGCAAAACTCCCGTTAGCTACATAGTCGGTGACGTTGACTACATCACCTACGGACGCAAACCTCCACCCCCTCGGCACCAACCCCAACTCCGACTCATCAAATCTGTCGGGAAACAGCGCGGCGGTGGCTTCGTCCATTCC
>DAITNL010000187.1:5094-5932 GCA_036834665.1 Candidatus Competibacteraceae bacterium
TCGAGGGCACCAAGAAAATCGGCAATTGACGCTTGCGTACCTAAATCTGGTATCGAAACAGCTATCTTTCTCAAGTCTGAAACATTGAGGTATGGCAGCGCCGTTACAGCCGAGATGGTGTTGAAGTCGAGCGTCGTCAGCAGGAAATACAGATACCTTGGGGAAACATAGCTCGTATCCGGACTAGCTGACATCATGTTGTTATCAATGATCGTCGGCATAACCAAAAAACGGCGTCTATTGCTTTGCAGTGCAACTCCGATCTTCGCGAAGATCGTTGCACCAGAGGGATGATGCTTTGCCCCCATTTCGATTCGTTGTGCGTCGGTAACGTAGTTATTGGCGAATCTAATGGCAAACTCATTCCCGTGTAAGTTCATGTCGGAGACTTTCACAAACGGAAAATCTCCGCTCAACGCACCCTGACATTCAGGCTTGAATGCAGAACCAGCTTGGAAGCGGCAAATACTACCCAGATCGACTGTCTGCCACTCAGAACTCATACCCCAACCCCCTCAGATGCGTAGGTCGGGTTAGCGCAGCGTAACCCGACAGCTGCTGCAACGGGCGTCTGTCGGGTTACGCCCTGCGGGCTAACCCGACCTACGGGGAGGGTCGGGTTATTCATGGCCGATGCCTTCGAAATTCATGGTGTTTTGGCCCCAATCGGGCGGATAGACGCCAGCTTTGACGTGGCGGAGGAAGCTGGAATGTGGCCAATCTATAGGCGATGCGGCCAGTCCATGCTTGACCGGGTTGTAGTGGATGTAGTCGACGTGGCGGGCGAAATCGCTTTCGTCGCGCAGCAGGTGTTCCCAGTAGCGATGCTGCCACAGTG
>DAITNL010000188.1:0-5922 GCA_036834665.1 Candidatus Competibacteraceae bacterium
CTGTGCAGGTGCAAATCCGCTACTGCCTGCCGCAGATCTTCCAGGCGCGGCTGGACATCGGCCCGCGTCGCCCCCGGCAGGATCAGGGTCAGCTCCTCACCGCCATAGCGGCAGGCGATATCACCGGCGCGCAGCGACTGATGCAGCAGTTCGCCAACGGCACGCAGCACGATATCGCCCGCCTCGTGACCATAGCTGTCGTTGAAATCCTTGAAGTGATCCAGATCGAGCATGGCCACGCTCAGCGGCTGGCCGCTACGCTGGCAGCGACTCAGTTCGCGCGGCAGGGTCTCATCCAGATAGCGGCGATTGAACAGGCCGGTGAGCGGATCGCGGATCGCCTGCTCGCGCAATTCCGCCTCCAGGCGCTTGCGCTCGCTGATATCCAGCACCTGGGAGATGAAATACAGCGGTTGCCCTTGCGCATCACGGACCAGCGAGGAGGACACCAGTCCGTAGATCAGATGCCCCTGCCGGTGCCGATAGCGTTTTTCAAAGGTGGCGCTATCGAGATCGCCATGGATCGCTGCCTCAATGAAATGCGGACTGATGGCCGTGTCCTCGGGTATCACCAGATCATTGACCGTCATGGCCTCCAGCGTGACCTTGTCGTAGCCGAAGATGGCGCACATCTTGGCGTTGACCTGCAGTAGCCGGCCCTGCATATCCACCAGGCACATGCCGGTATTGGCATTGTCAAAGGCCAGCCGGAATCTCTCCTCACTCTCACGCAAGGCCGCTTCGGCCTGTTGGCGCTCGCTGATGTCGCGGGTCACGCCATGCACCTCGACCCGGCCGGTATCGGGGTTGATCAGATAGCGGGTAATGACTTCAGTCCAGACGATCGAGCCATCCTTGCGCGGCTGCGGCACCAGGTTGGTGTAAAACTGATCCGATGACACCCTGCCGCTGCGCAGGTCTGCAGCCCGCCCCTGGATCATCGCCCTGAGCAGTTCTCTATCCTCCGGTGTCAGGGCCTCATCCATGGGCGCGGCCATGACCTCTTCGGCGCTGAAGCCACGCAGACGCTGCACGGAGGGACTGACGTAGCGGAAATACAGCGTTTCAGCATCGAGAATCCAGACCACATCCTTCATGTTCTCGGTGAGGAAGCGGTATTTCTGCTCGCTTTCGCGCAGCGCCGCCTCGGCCCGCTGTTGCTCGACCATGCTGCGCGCCAACTGGATATTGCGGTAACTCAGACTTGAGAACAGCTCGACGAGATGAGCATAGAAGGCCATGGCGATCTGGATGGTGTCGCGGCTCCAGCGCGGGGTGCGTTCCAGCGCAGCCAGATAGGCCGCTTCATCAAAACCGTAACGCTGGGCCTGGGCGCGGAAGCTCTCGCGATCCGGCGGTTCATCGCTGAAAAAGAACTGCCCGAGGAACAGATTGCCCAGATGCCGCCCACCGACCACGATCGGCGTGGCCATGTCGTACATCTGATTCTTGCAGCGGTAGAACTTGAAAGCGCCCGGTGCAATGCCCTGGGAAAGTTGGGTATCGCTTTCCAGGCAGTTGCGGGCGGTGAGCGGGTTGGCCCGGTGAAACTGTGTACAGATATCCTGCCAGCCGGTCGAGACCAGCACCCGGCCGCGCAGGTCGAGAATCGCCATGCTGATCGGGGTCAGCCGGTAGATATCGTCCAGCAGTGCCTGCAGCGCTGCAATGTCCATTACATCGGTCAGTTCCAGCCTGCCAATATCGCCCTCGGGACTGAGCAGGCTGTCCAACTTAGCCCGCACCCGGTTTTCGCTGTCGCGCAATGCCGTCTCGGCCTGCTGGCGCTGGGTGATGTCCTGTTCCAGACGCCGCTGCGCCATGACATAGTCATGCTCGATGCGCTGCATGTTCATGATGATCTGGCTCAGAGCCAGCAGCAGCATCGCCATCAGCGAGGCCAGAATGATCAGACCCTGGCTGCTCGGCGCGGCCATGAAGTCGTCCAGGCGGATCTCGAAAAACGCGGTATAGGCGGCGCGCCCCAGATCCAGCAGGCTCATGATGATCAGCACCGCCGCCTGCAGGCGATCGGCCGAGCCAAAATACGGCGGACGCTCGCTCAGCAGCACCGTGAGCGCCCAGAGCCGGAACAGGCTGGCGTACAGGCTGTAGCAGACCACGCGCAGGTTGGTGTCAGGCGTGACCACGGTGAACCAGGCCAGCAGCGCGACGCAGGACAGCAGCGCGACAACCGGCCAGCCGATGCGCAACGGCCGATCGCGGAAGCGTAGCAGCCCAAGCAGGTTGAACATCAGCTCGGCCACCAGCAGGCCGTTGGCCAGGACAATGCTCAGCCAGGGCGAAATAGAGCCACGCAGGACGAACAGCAGGCCACCCAAGGTGCGGCAGCAGATGCCAATCACCCAATAGCCAAAGCCCGGGTAAACGCGGCGGGTCCACCACAGCGTCGCCATGCTCAGGTTGATGGCCACGCAGACCACCAGCATGGCAATGACCAGCGTCCTCATGTCCATGCGCGCGGACGATCCCGGTAGTCAACGGTGAAACGGGCGGCGGCTGCGGACGCCGCCGGGACTGCTAGTCGTCCAGCACCAGCACCGCATCCATTTCCACCTGCGCGCCACGCGGCAGGGCGGCCACGCCAATCGCGGCGCGGGCCGGATACGGTTCCTTGAAGTAATCGGCCATCAGCTGGTTGACCAGTGCAAAATGGCTCAGATCGGTCAGGAAGACATTGAGCTTGACGGTATCGGCCAGACTGCCGCCGGCGGCACGGGCCACCGCCGCCAGATTATCGAACACCCGGCGAATCTGCGCGTCCATCTCGCCCTCGACCAGTTGCATGGTCAGCGGATCAAGCGGAATCTGCCCGGAGAGATAAACGGTATCGCCGACCTTGACCGCCTGCGAATAGGTGCCAATGGCGGCCGGGGCCTGATCGGTGTGGATGATTTCACGGGGCATGGCTTGCAGGTACTCCTGGCAGGACAAAGCCGCGCGCAGCGGCGAAAAGGACCGCTTCGGCAACGCTGCTAGCCGCGCCGCGCCAGCTTGAGCACTTCAGGCAGGGTGCGCAGTTGACGCATCACCCGCGCCAGTTGTGGCCGGTCGCGAACGTTGAGCAGCAGATGCACCGTGGTGGTGTTGCCGTCACGCTCCGAGGTATTGATGGTTTCAATATTCGTATCCGTGGCGGATATGGCCGCGGCCAGCGTAGCCAGCACGCCGCGCTTGTTCGCCACGTCCAGGCGCAGCTCGGCGCTGAAATCGGTGTGCAGGCTCGGCTCCCACTCCACCTCGATCCAGTTTTCCGGGTTTTTCTTATAGCTGGCGACGTTCCTGCAGTTATCGCGGTGGATGACGATACCGCGCCCGGCGTTGAGATAGCCGATGATGATGTCGCCCGGCAGCGGTCGGCAGCACTTGCCAAAGCTGACCACCGTGCCCTCGGTGCCCTTGATCAACAGCGGCTGGGCGCTGGCATCGGGCGAGCGGCTGTCCTCGCCATCTTCGGGCAGCAGCCGCTTGGCGATCAGCGCCGCAACCCGGTTGCCCAGACCGATATCGGCGAGCAGATCGTCGAAATTGCCCAGGCCGAATTCCTGGACCAGGGTTTTCACCGTCGCCGGTGCCAGCTCGTTCAGGCCACCAATGCGCCCGGCCAGGGCCTTTTCCAGCAGCCGCTTGCCGAGCAGGATCGCCTCGGCGCGCTGCAGGTGCTTGAGATAGTGGCGGATGCTGGCGCGGGCCTTGGCAGTCACCACAAAGTTGAGCCAGGCCGGATTGGGACGCGCGGTCGGGGTGATGATTACCTCAACGGCCTGCCCGGTGCTCAGCGGCGTGCGCAGCGGTACCAGGCGCCGGTCAACCCGCGCGCCGACGCAGGTGTTGCCGACATCGGAATGAATGGCATAGGCGAAATCGACCGCTGTCGCCCCGCGCGGCAGTTCGATGATCTCACCGCGCGGCGTGAACACGTAGACCTCGTCGGGGAACAGATCGACCTTGACGCTTTCCAGGAACTCGACCGGATTGCCGGCACGCCGCTGCATATCCAGCAGTTTCTGCAGCCACTCGCGGGCGCGCTGCTGGGCATGGCTGCCCTGCTGATCACCGGACTTGTAGCGCCAGTGCGCGGCCACGCCGACCTCGGCCATGATGTGCATTTCCTCGGTGCGAATCTGCACTTCGATGGGCACGCCATTGGGTCCGAACAGCACGGTATGCAGCGACTGGTAGCCGTTGGCCTTGGGAATGGCGATGTAGTCCTTGAAGCGCCCCATGTAGGGCTTGTACAGGCTGTGCATCACCCCCAGCACCCGATAGCAGGTATCGACGCTATCGACGATCACCCGCACTGCATAGACATCGTAGACTTCACTGAAGGGCAGGCGCTTGGCGCGCATCTTCTTGTAGATGCCCCACAGGTGCTTACTGCGCCCCATCACCCGGCACTGGATGCCTTCGTCTTCCAGACGGGTCTGAATGCGGGTTTCAAGCTGGCCGACGATCTCGCGGCGGTTGCCGCTCATATGGCGCACTGCATCGTGCAGCACGCGAAAGCGCAGCGGATACAGGTGACTGAAGCCGAGGTTTTCCAGCTCCTGGCGCAGATGGTTCATACCCAGGCGCCCGGCGATCGGCGCGTAGATGTCGAGGGTTTCACGGGCGATGCGCCAGCGGGCATCGGCACGCATGGCGCCGAGGGTGCGCATGTTGTGCAGGCGATCAGCGAGCTTGATCATGATCACCCGCAGGTCCTTGGCCATCGCCAGGAACATCTTGCGGAAATTCTCGGCCTGCGCTTCCAGCTTGGAATTGAACTGAATCTGGGTCAGCTTGCTGACGCCATCGACCAGATCGGCCACCTCCGGTCCAAAACGGCTGCTCAGATATTCCTTGCCGTAGTGGGTATCCTCGATGACATCGTGCAGCAGCGCCGCCTGCAGCGTGACATGGTCGAAGCGGACGTTGGCCAGAATGCGCGCCACCGCCAGGGGATGAAAGATGTACGGCTCGCCACTCTTGCGCGAGGCACCAACGTGGGCCTCGGCGGCGAAGTAGCAGGCCTCGCGCAGGCGCTGCACCTGCTCGGCGTCCAGGTATTCGCCGGTGATCGCGCACAGGTCATCGATGCGCAGGCGCAGATCATCGAGCCATTCCGCCGCGATATGCAGCGCAGGCTGGTTCTGCTGGATGTCGCCTTGTCTCTCCCGCGCGGGCGCACTCAACACGAGCCGTGTCTCCAGTGGGGCGGAATCCTACTCCGCCGTCGTTGCCGTATCGGTTGTAGCCACGGCGCCGCTTTCCTCGCGCGCCGGCAGCGACCTGACCGATTCCCATCCCTTCCGGTCCTTGAGCATGTAGTTGAGCTTGCCCTCGGCCAGTTCGCGCAATGCCAACACCGTAGGCTTATCATTCTCCCTGGGCACTAGAGGGTCACGGCCGAGCGTCAACTCACGGGCACGGCGCGCGGCAATCAGCACCAGCTCAAAACGGTTATCCACCTGGTGGAGGCAATCTTCAACAGTAATTCGGGCCATGCGGGTGAATCTCCAGGTTGCATTCTGACAATCTTGAAGCATCTATCATGCTGAACGCAAACTACTAAGACAATAGCGCCCGCAGCAGATCAGCGTGGCGTACTTCCTGAATCGCGCGGCGCTGACGATTGCCGAGAATGATGGTGCGCAGCGCCTCCAGGGCGGTCTCAAATACATCGTTCACCACCAGGTAATCGAATTCTGCGTAATGCCTCAGTTCATCCAGCGCGGTGTTCATGCGCGTCTCGATAACCGCCGCGCTATCCTGGCCGCGCCCGGCCAGCCGTTCACGCAGCACCGCCCGCGATGGCGGCAGGATGAAAATGCCCAGGCTGCCGGGCAGCAGCGCCCGCACCTGCCGTGCACCCTGCCAGTCGATTTCCAGAATCACATCCCGGCCTGCAGCCTGCTGTTC
>DAITNL010000189.1:0-5914 GCA_036834665.1 Candidatus Competibacteraceae bacterium
GGTCAGGTAGGCGGCAAAACCGAGCTGTTCCAGGCGCTTGGCGTCGCCGCGCCGCCCGAGCGAGGTCATCATCACCAGGACGGTGTCGCGCAGTTGTGGATCATTCTTGATGCTGCGGCCCAGGGTTTCGCCGTTCATTTCCGGCATCTGCATATCGAGCAGCGCCACGCGGTAGGGCGCACCATCGGCGGCAGCCCGGCGCAGTTCGGTCAGGGCGCGCTCACCATCGGCGGCTTCGCCATAGCGGCAGCCCCAGGACTCCAGCAGCATGGTCACCAGCAGGCGATTGGTGTCGTAATCATCGACCACCAGCACGCGCACGCCGCGCAGATCGGCCGGGCTTTCCGCCAGCAGCGGGTTGGGCTGCTTTTCAAAAACGGCGCTGAACCAGAAGGTGGAGCCTTGCCCTTCGACGCTCTCGGCGCCGATCTGGCCGCCCATCAGCTCGCTGAGCTGCTTGGAAATGGCCAGACCCAGCCCGGTGCCGCCATAGCGGCGGGTGGTGGAGCCATCGACCTGAGTGAAGGGCGTGAACAGGCGGTTGAGGCGGTCGGCGGGGATGCCGATGCCGGTATCGGTGATCGAGAAGCGCACCGTGACCGTGTGGGCGTCCTCGCGTTCGTTCTGGGCGCGGATGGTGACTTCGCCCTCGTGGGTGAACTTGACCGCGTTGCCGGTCAGGTTGACCAGGACCTGGCGCAGCCGGCCCGGGTCGCCGCGCAGCAGGTAGGGCACGTCCGGGGCCAGGAAATAGGTCAGCTCCAGATTCTTTTCCTGCGCCTTGATCGCCAGCATCTCGGCGGTGTCTTCCAGGGTCGAGCGCAGGTCGAAGTCGAGAATTTCCAGATCGAGTTTCTTGGCCTCGATCTTGGAGAAGTCGAGGATGTCGTTGAGCAGCGCGAGCAGTGACTCGCCACTGGAGCGGACAATTTCGGCGAACTGGCGCTGCTCGGTGTTCAGATCCGTGTCGAGCAATAGGCCGGTCATGCCAATGACGCCGTTCATCGGTGTGCGAATCTCATGGCTCATGTTGGCCAGGAATTCGCTCTTGGCGGCATTGGCCTGTTCGGCCTGGGCGGTCATCGCCTGGGCGTGGGCGATGGCCTGTTCCAGATCACGGTTGGTGGCGCGCAGGGTTTCCTCGACCCGCATGCGCTCGGTGATGTCCTGGTCGGAGCCGCGATAGCCGAGCAGGGTGCCGGATTCGTCGAGGATCGGCACGCCGTTGGTGGACAGCCAGACGATGCGGCCGTCACGAGTCTGTGCCTGATGGGTGAGGTTGCGCAGGGTGGCGCGCTCGGCGAATAGGGTCATGACCCGCTCGCGGGTAGCGGCCCGCTCAGCGGGTGGCGGCAGATCGTAGAAATAGCGCTGGTCGATCAGTTCCTGCGGCGCATAGCCGAGCACGTCCAGCGAGGCGGCGTTGACGTAGCTGTAGCGGGCCTGGGCATCTACTTCCCAGACGATTTCCCGGCTTTGCTGGGTGATCTGCTCGAAGCGGGTGTTGCTGGCGCGCAGGTCGGTGGTGCGCGCTTCAACCTCCTGTTCGAGCAGATCGCGGCGCTTGCCCAACGCGCCGATGGTCAGGGTCAGAACGGCAGTCAGCAGCAGGCCAAACAGCGCGGCTATGCGGTCGGCCCGTGAAGGGTTGAAGGCCAGGAAGGCCGGTCCGGGCTGAATGAGCAAAGCATAGCTGCGGCCAAAGCCGAAGAATGGATAGCTCTGGATAAGCTGGGAAAGCCGGGCCGTGCTCTGGAGAATCGAGGTGGCTGCCTGGGCGGCCGGGGCCTGGTGCGGATAGGTGGCCAGCCAGTGCAGTACCCCATCCGTGCCGGCCTCAAGCAGAGTGGCGGTGCTGATCATGCGGTTGTGGTAGTTGCTGGCCAGGGTTTCCTCAAGCAGCGAGCCGGGGTTGAGCAGCGCTAGGGCAAAGCCACCGACCGGCGCTGCTACCGGGTAGAAGGCCAACAGGCTCAAGGGCGCGTTCGGTCCGGCCAGAGCCAGGGGCGGCGTGATGGTGGGCAGTCCGGTGCTCGCGGCCTCGGCGAGAGCGGCCCGGATCAGCGGGTCCTGGCTCAGATCGCTGCCAATCGTCAGAGGCGTGGACTCGCGGGCTGCCAGGCAGCGCAGCGGATAGACGGGGCCAGGTTCCGTGGCGACCCAGCCAAAGGCATGGGTGGCGGCGGCGTCGGTGAGGGGGATGGCCAAGGTTGGAAACCAGGTAGCGGCACAGGTCTCGTGACTGTTCAGGGCGCGCGCCAGGCTGGCCAGTTGCAGGTCGCGCAGGGAGCGCAGTGCCTGATTGACGCTGGCTGCCTGGCTATCAGCCAGTGAGGCGAAGATGGCGCGGCGAGCCCGGGTTTCCGCCTCGTGGGTCAGCAGGAATATGAACGTGGTCAGCAGCAGGCCGCCGACCGCGGTCAGCAGGGCTTCGGTGTGGCGCCATCGATGCTGGCGCGCGGTGGGCAACCGGCGTATCCAGTGCAGCAGGGCGTGGCCAGCCAGCAGCAGACTGCTCAGCAGCAGGGTGCACAGGATGGGCAGCAGGCGTTGCCGGGCGATGATCCGCTGCCAGTCGCTTGCCTCGACATCCAGACCGACCATCAGCAGCACCGCGCCACTGCGCGGTTCGATAACCGGCGCCAGGGCGCTGACGAAGACACCGTATTCATCGCGCACCGGACCCTCGGTAAAGGGTTGGCCGGTGCGGAAGCTGTCCAGCAGCGCGGGTGTGGGCTGTTCGAAAACCGTGCCTGGCGGCGAGGCCAGCGGATCGTCAGGTTCGAGATTCTCTGGACCAAAGATCAGTTGACCGTTGCGCAGCGCCAAAGTGTAGAGGCTGCGCAGCCCGATGGATCGGGCATAGGCGGCCAGTTGCTGATGCAGGCGTTGATAGGCGGGATGATCGGCGTCAGCAGCGTTGAACGACAGAGCGGCGATCCGTTCAGGATTGAAGGTCTGGGCAATGGCAATGACCTGGCGCAGTAACTGGTTGCGCATTTCCTGATCGGTGACCTGGCTTTGCCAGTAGGTCAATCCGCCACCACTGGCCAGCAGCAGGAGCAGTGCTCCAGGCAACAGGCTGCGGCGCAGCCAGTTATTGGCCTGCTGCGGGTCGCGGTTGAACAGCAGCCAGCCGCCCAGGGCGGCGGTGGCTGCGCACAGGGCGCGGATGATCTGGATCGGCAGGCCGGTCAAGGCCAGAAACGCTTCCTGGTTGATCAGGCTGGCCGGCGCGAATGCGGCCCGTGGCACGATCAGCCCGGCGACCAGTGCATAGATCAGCAGGGCGCTGCTGATCAGGAACAGTGGCAGTCGCGTGCTGGCCGCCTGCTCATGCCGCGCTGCGCGCAGCAGTACCAAACCGCTCAGCAAGGCACCGCTCAGGCCCAGGACATAACGGCAGGTCGCGTTCAGGCCGGCTGCACCATCGGCGAGCGCGCCCAGTCCAGCCAGGCCAAGCAGCAGTGGATAGATCCAGATTCCCGGAACCCAGCCGCCGAGTCGTTGCAAGCCACGGCGGCCAAATTCCAGCAGCGGCAGGAACGAGAGCGCCATCAGCCCCAGGCGCAGCAGGCGAAACGCTATCGTATCGCCCAGGCTCAGCGCCAGCATGTCCAGCCATTCATTCACGCCATGCAGCAGCCCGAACAGTGCCAGCCAGCGCCACGGCAGATCGGTGATCCCGTCGTGGGCGCGCTGTGGCAGTTGCCACAGGATGGTTGCCAGTAGCAGAAAGGACAGACCATAAACGAAGAAGATGAAATCGAGCTGTGCAAGCATGGGAGGGAGCCTCCGAAGAACCATCATGATGCCATGAATTAGGCTTTTTATGTTGTAGAGGCTCGTTTTTTATAATTTTTATATATTAAAAAGATAAAATTTTATCCTTATTATTTAATAAGTTTCGTTGATGATCCAGACCTGGAGAGCACCATCCAGCGTCGTGCCCTGCCCGGACTCAATGCCGGAATCGATTCGCCCGCAGGGCTATCGTGAAGTGCGTATCAGCTAGACGCATGCTGAGCCGATGTCCGGGGCAGCGGCAGTGTCCATACATAGTCAAGCAAGCTCTGGTGATGTGCTGGCCAGAGTAGCCAGAAAGGTTGATCTGATGAGTAAGGATTCCGAGGTTGTCGCCGCAACCGTCAAGGCTGCGGTGGAATTGCAAATCGCCGGTCGTCCACTGCGTTTGGAAGTGCCGGTGCCGGCCGGTCCGACGCGCCTGAGCGGACTGTTGCCGTTTCTGTGCGAACTGACCGATGCCTTCGTGGCCTTCGCGGTCGAGCATGCGCAGGATCAGGGCGCGACTCTCTCCTGCCGCAAAGGGTGTGGTGCCTGTTGCCGGCAACTGGTGCCGATCGCTGAGATTGAGGCGCGCCGGCTGCGCGAGTTGGTCGCCCGGTTGCCGGATGCGCGGCGCGCCACCCTCGAAGCCCGTTTCGCCGCTGCCCGGCAGCGCCTGCAGCAGGCCGGGTTGCTGGATAAACTGGCTACGCCCAACCAGGTCCGGGATGAGGAGGTCGATGCGCTCGGCCTGGCCTATTTCCATCTGGGCATTCCCTGTCCGTTTCTTGAGGACGAGTCATGCTCGATTTACAGCGAGCGCCCGCTGGCCTGTCGCGAATATCTGGTGCTCAGTCCGGCGGCGCATTGCGCGCAGCCGACGGCCGACAATATCGAGCCGGTGAAGCTGGTGGCGCGGGTGGCGCGCACGGTGCGGGTATTGGATAGCGAGCGCAGCGCGACTGCCAATCGCTGGCTGGCGCTGATCCTGGCTTTGGACTGGGCTGCGGTGCATGGTGATTTTTCCCTGCCCGAAGCGGGGCCGGATCTAGTGCGGGCCGTGTTTGCGCGCCTGCTCAACCAGACGTCCCCGGAGAGCACTGCCGACTAGGCGCCCGTCAGTGCTGGCAGGGTTGCCAGTACCGGATCATGGTCACTGACCGCTTCCGGGCCGCCGGGTCGGGCATCGCTGTTGACATGCGGAATGCGCACCGTCGCGCCGGGGCGCAGCGCTGCGCTGATCAGGATGTGATCGAGTGTCTGGGGCTGATGGCCGTGGCGCCGGGTATAGCTCTGGCTGCGCGGCAGGTCTTCGAGCAGGTTGTGAAACAGCTCGCCCTTGAGCAGCTTGAGGGTCTTGGAACCGAGCACGTCGTTGAGATCGCCGAGCAGGACCACGGCAGCAGCCGGATCGCAGGCCAGCAGATCGGCGGCAAACTGGTGGACGATCTCGGCCTGAGCATGGCGCTGCTTTTTCGCGTAATCCTCTTCGCGCCGGGTCAGGGCGCGCATCGATTTGAAATGGCAGACGATCAGGAAGAGCCGTTGTCCGGCGATGGTGAATTCCGCCGCCAGTGCCTTGCGGCTGGGGGCCCAGTGGTGACTGGGTTCACCGGCAAAGGCCGGGTGAGTGGCAGCAATGCGTCCGGGGTTGCGGGTCAGGCGCGGGCGGCCACCGTCGAGACGGATGCCGGTATCGTCCTCGGGGCCGCTCTGGCCGCGCGCCGGAAACGCAACCCGCTGCGGATCGAACAGCAGGCCGACGCGAATATTGGCGCCCGCGAGTCCGCCATCCTGGCCATCGCGGGGCGGGATCTCGCAAAAGGCGTAATCGGGACCGCCCGCCGCTTTGCTGGCGGTGCCAAGCGCCTGATAGACGGCGGTGGCCGGCACCGGCTGGCCGGGCGCTGCCGGGCTTGCAGCGCTGATTTCCTGGACTGCGAGAATGGCCGGCCCGCCCAGTTCAGCGGCGATGATTGCCCCCAGGCGCGCTAGTCGCGCCGGTGACGCTTCCGCGCCCAGGTTGCAGAGGTTGAAGGTCACGATGGTGGTTGGCATGGCGGATCTCTTGGGTTTTCGCCTTAGATAGTGTAGTCACGAGATGTTGAGCCAGAGGGCGAGGCATCGG
>DAITNL010000190.1:0-3768 GCA_036834665.1 Candidatus Competibacteraceae bacterium
GTATTGGGGGCGGCGGGTGTCAGGGTGGTCACGACCGGCGGCGGCGTGCTGGACGCGGGCGGCCCGTTGAGTGCGACGGGTGTTGCTGGCATGGGTGCGGCGGGCGTATTCGCCACTGTTTCGCCGGAGTCCGTCTGGAATGGATAATACGTTTGCGAATGTCCGGTGCTGGTCGGCCGGGTGGTAGTGGGTGCCGTGGCCGGCGTATCCTCTGTGGGGCTGCTATTCCACAGGCTGGCGAGGTGGCGCGGGTCAAGCGCGTCCAGATTTTGCACCGCAGTCCAGCCCAGCGCGATCACCAGTATCAGGTAGAGCAGGCCGCGTAGATCCCGGGCATGGGTCTGGCGCTGCAACGGGTGCAGCACCTGCAGCGGCGGCGGACCTTCCACGATACCGACCTGGGTGCGATAGCGCTCCAGAACCGCATCTTCGGGCATGTGCAGCAGGCGCGCGTAGCGGCTCAGGTAGCCACGGGCAAACACCGGCGGACCGAGTCGGGCAAAATCATCACGTTCAATCGCCGCGATCAGCAGCGGATTCAGGCCCAGGTGGCGGGCAACATCGCGCTGCTCGGCGCCCGTCTCGCTGCGGACCTGGGTGAACCAGGCGCCAAGCGACCCGGCATCGCCAGTCGCGCTCGGTGTCGGTGGGTTGAAATCGTCTTGGGGCGTCTTGTCCATCGTGCTCATTGCGGCTGTTTCAGGCGACGGGCTTCATCGGAATTCGGATACTGCGTGGCCAGGGTATTGGCATACTGCTGGCGTAATTGCGCATCACCCTGCGGGCTGCTCTCAATCAGGACGCCCAGCCACAGGCTCTGCGCGGTGGCGCGGCTACGGGTATGAAAACGCTGCAGGAAGGCACGCCCCTGCAGGGTATTACCGCGCCGCTGGTTGAGCTGCGCCAGGTCATACAGGGCGCTGGCATTGCTCGGATCGCTGTCCAGGGACTGGCGCAGCGCGGCCTCGGCCTGCTCCAGGTCGTCACGTTTGAGGGCGCAGCTCGCCAGCCCGGCGTAGGCATCGGCGGCAGTTGCGCCGGCGTTGGCCGGATCCGCAGTGATGCGGCGGAATTCGGCCTCGCCCTCGGCGGTGCGCACCGGCTCGCCGGTACACAACAGCCGGGCGTAGTTGAGCTTGGCCAGGGTGTAGTCCGGTTTCAGGGCGATGGCGCGCTGGTAATGATCGGCGGCCGGACTGTACTCGCGCATTTCCTCGTAGAGTACGCCCAGGGCGTTATGGGCCTCCGGGTAGTCGTCATCGTACTGCAGCGCCTTGAGCAGCTTTTCTGCCGCGACTTCGAGATGACCCGATTGCATGTAGCCGATACCCAGCTTGAAGTTGGCCTCGGCGACATTGCGTTTGAAGTCCTTATCCGCGCTGCTGGCGCAACCGGCCAACAGTACGGTGGCCAGGAGCAACGAGGAGACGGCTAGCCGCATGGCAAACTCCCTTCTAGCTGACGGATCGCAGCGGATGGACCGGCCGGCGGCCGCGGGCCTGGACTTGGCCGGCCAGTTGTCCACAGGCCGCGGCGATGTCATCACCACGGGTCTTGCGGGTCACGGTGGTCAGATCGTGCGCCATCAGCACTGCCTGGAAGCGGGCGATGGCCTCGGCCGAGGAACGCTGATAGCGCGTGCCCGGGAAGGGGTTGAAGGGAATCAGGTTGACCTTGGAGGGAATATCGCGGATCAGCGCCGCCAGCGCCCGGGCCTGCTGCTCGGAGTCGTTGACACCGTCGATCAGCACATATTCCCAGGTAATGCGCCGGTGCGGCTTGTCGGCGATGTAATGGCGACAGGCGGTGAGCAGCTCGGCAATCGGGTACTTGCGGTTGATCGGCACCAGTTCGTTGCGCAGTTCATCGTTCGGCGCGTGCAGCGACACCGCCAGACTGACTTCGGACACCTCGCGCAGCCGGTACAGTGCCGGCACCACTCCGGCAGTGCTCAGGGTGACGCGGCGCTTGGAAATGCCAAAGCCCAGATCATCCTGCATCAGGTCGGTGGCCTTGACCACGTTGGCAAAGTTGAGCAGCGGCTCGCCCATGCCCATCAGCACGATGTTGGTGATGCGCCGGTCGCCGTTGCGGCGGTCGCCGAGCAGGCGGCTGGCCTGCCAGACCTGGCCGATGATCTCGGCCACGCTCAGATTGCGGTTGAAGCCCTGCTGGGCGGTGGCGCAGAACGAGCAGTCCAGCGGGCAGCCGATTTGCGAGGATACGCACAGCGTGCCGCGATCCGTTTCCGGAATGAACACGGTTTCAATGCAGTTGCCGCTGTCCAGACGGATCAGCCACTTGTGCGAGCCATCCTGCGAGGCCTGATCAAGCACCACCTCGGGCGGACGGATTTCGGCGAGCGCCGCCAGCCGCTCGCGCAGCACTTTGCTCAGGTTGCTCATGGCGGCGAAGTCGGTGATGCCTTCGTGGTAGATCCACTTCATCAGCTGCACGGCGCGAAACGGCTTCTCGCCGAGGCTGGCGAAAAAGCCTTCCAGATCGCGGCGATCCAGATCGAATAGGTTGATCCTGGCAGCGGGGGTCGCGGTCACGGTGCGCAATTTCCTCAGATGGGGGCCATCAGCCGCGCGGGCAGAGCTGGTCGGGGCTGAAGAAGAAAGCGATTTCGGCAGCGGCGGTTTCCGGTGCATCGGAACCGTGTACTGCGTTGCGAGTGACGCCCTCGGCGAAATCGGCGCGGATGGTGCCGGGTGCAGCCTTGGCAGGATCGGTCGCGCCCATGATCTCACGGTTGCGGCCAATGGCGTTGTCGCCTTCCAGCACCTGTACCAGTGCCGGGCCGGAGGTCATGTAATCGACCAGGGCGGCGAAGAAGGGCCGCCCCTGATGCACTTCATAGAACTGCTCGGCCTGCTCACGGCTCAGGTGGATCATACGCGCAGCGACGACGCGCAGACCGTGATCCTCGAAGCGGCTGATGATCTTGCCGATCAGGTTACGGGCGACAGCGTCGGGTTTGATAATGGACAGGGTACGTTCCACAGCCATGGCAGGCTCCATGAAAAAGGCGAAAACACGGGTTAAGGATAACGCAAGCCCGACGGCGGGGCGTCGGGCTGGGGGTCGAAGTTTAACGATATTTCGCCGCATACGGCAACGCATCAAAGTGATGCGGGACGGGCACGGGGGGGTGAAATCGCTTGAGAATTCAGACTTTGCCGCGCGGCGACTTTGCCGGCCATGCCCACATGGACCGGCGCCGGGCGGGAAAGTTTTACCGCTGCCGGTTGTGTCGCGTGCGGGTTCAGACGATTTTCTTCAATTCGTATTCCAGAATGCCCTGAGCGCCCGCCGCAGTCAGGCGCGGGATCAGATCACGCACCTGCTGGCGATCAACCACGGTTTCGACCGCCAGCCAGTCACGGTCGTAGAGATAGCTGACCGTGGGCGCGTGCAGGCTGGGCAGCAGAGGCACCACGGTGTCGATGTGCGCCGCGGGCACATTCATCTTCAGCGCTACCTTGTTGCGTGCAGCCAGCGCGGCGCGGGTGAGCAGGGCGATCTGCTCGATCTTGGTCTGCTTCCACGAGTCGGCCAGTGCGGCGCGGCTGGCGATCAGCCGGGTGGTGGTGTGCAACAGGTCGCAGACGATGCGCAGGCCGTGGGCGCGGATGGTGCTGCCGGTTTCGGTGATCTCGATCGCGGCATCGACCAGACCCTCGACCACCTTGGCTTCGGTCGCACCCCAGGAAAATTCAACGCTGGCGTCGATGCTGCGCTCGGCCAGATAGCGGCGGGTAAAGC
>DAITNL010000190.1:3778-5873 GCA_036834665.1 Candidatus Competibacteraceae bacterium
ATGCGCTTGCCGGCCAAGTCTTCCAGGCAGCGGATCGGCGAGTCTTCACGCACGATCAGCACCCAGCGCGCCGGCTGGTCGGAGCTTTTCGAGTAGCTCAGTTCGCCGATTTCCACCACGTCGGCTTCGCTTTCCAGGATCCAGTCCAGTCCGGTCAGACCCGCATCGAGAATGCCATTAGCTACATAGCGCGCCATTTCCTGAGAGCGCACCAGGGCGCAGCGGATTTCCGGGTCGTCGATGGTCGGGAAATAGTTACGGCTGTGTGGGCTGATGGTCCAGCCGGCCTGGCCGAACAGCGCGAGGGTCGAATTTTCCAGACTGCCCTTGGGGATGCCGAGTTTGAGTTGGCGCATGGTGATGCCTTGTGATGCCGAGCGGATTGGCGAAAGGGGCGCCAGTTTAACCGCGCCGGCCGGATGAATAAACTTACCAGATGAACCCAATTCCGCATCCTTCCTGGACGCTGAGTCCGACCGAGGCGATTGCCGCACAGCGCGAACTGCGCACCCATCTGGAACTGAGCGACCGGCTCGGTCCGGTGCGACGGGTGGCGGGCGTGGATGTCGGTTTTGAGGCTGAAGGTACGGTGACCCGGGCGGCGGTGGCGGTGCTGAGCTTTCCGGAACTGGAGTTGCTGGAAACCGCGATCGCCCGCCGGCCAACCACCTTTCCCTATGTGCCCGGCCTGCTGGCATTTCGCGAACTGCCGGCGGTACTGATGGCGCTGGAGCAGTTGCGCCAGCCGCCGGACCTGCTGCTCTGCGATGGTCAGGGCATCGCCCATCCGCGCCGTCTGGGCATCGCCAGCCATCTGGGCCTGCTGGTGGATATTCCGGCCATCGGCGTGGCCAAGACCCGGCTGTGCGGCAGCCACGACGAAGCGCCCAACCCGCGCGGTGCCTGGACAGCGCTGCGCGCCGGCACCGAGATCATCGGCGCGGTGCTGCGCAGCCGGCCGGGCGTCAAGCCGTTGTACGTTTCGCCCGGCCACCGCGTCAGTTTGGCGACTGCAATCGAGTATGTGATGGCCTGCTGCACGCGCTATCGCCTGCCCGAGACCACCCGCCACGCGCACCGGCTGGCCTCGGGTTGCGAGCTGCGGCGCCGGTCAGCCGTGCTCTGACGGCAGCGGCGACCATTGATACAGCCAGGTCTCGCTGAGCGCGCCGTCGGCATCACGCAGGTAGCAGCGCAGGTCGATCGGTTCGGGACCTCGGGCGATCAGGTCGAAGTGGCAGCGCCACAGAGGGGATTCCAGAATCGGCCGGGCGGCGGCGTCGCGAATCTCGCCGCGCGAAGCGTTGATCACGACTTCGACCTTGGCATCCTGCGGCAGGCGCGGCAGCCGTCCACCCTGGAAATCGATCACGAACTTGCGCATCGGCACGGTTTTCTTCTGCCCAGGGATGCCGCCGGCGCCGATGCGCGTGGCGACGACCGTGGCGAGTTCGGGTTGTACCGGTGGCCGTTCGCCCCAGTACAGGCGATAGTCGAAGCGCATTTCCCGCCCCGGTTGCGCCGGCTCGGCCGGGTTCCAGAAGGCGACGATGTTGTCGAAAGTCTCGTCCGGGGTGGGAATCTCGATCAGCTGCACCGCGCCCTTGCCCCAATCGCCGAGTGGCTCGACCCACAGCGAGGGCCGCTTGTTGTAGAACGCGCCATCGTCCTGGTAGTTGGCAAAGTCGCGATCGCGCAGCAGCAGGCCAAAACCGCGCGGCTTGTCGTCGAGGAATGAGTTGACGCGGATATAGTGCGGGTTGAGCAGGGGCCGCCAGATCCACTCGCCGGTGCCGGTGTGCATGGCCAGTCCGTCGGAGTCGTGGATTTCCGGGCGGAAATCGTCGGACAGCCGGCGATCATTCTCGCCGTTCTGGAACATCGAGGTCATCGGCGCGATGCCCAGGCGTTCAATGGCCTTGCGCGGGAACAGGCGTGCTTCGACCTGCATCACCGTGGTGTCGCCGGGCGTGACCACGAAACGATAGGCGCCGGTAATGCTTGGGCTGTCGAGCAGGGCATGCAGGGTCAGCGACGGGGCGTCGATCGCGGGCCGCTCCAGCCAGAAGGCGCGAAACTCGGGGAATTCCTCGGG
>DAITNL010000191.1:0-5785 GCA_036834665.1 Candidatus Competibacteraceae bacterium
GCGGCAGCGTCTGCCAGGCGGACAGGCGCCCCAGGCTGCCACGCAGGGCAGCGCCTAGCGGTGGCGGTACCAGCGTGTGCGCCTGCACCGGACGCAACCGGTTCAGCGCCGCGAGCAGGCCCAGGCTCTGGTTATCATGGCCGACCTTGCCGTCGCTGAAGCGCCAGACCACCAGCGGCGGCGTCACCGGCGTCACCGGCGGCAGTGCCCGCTGCTCAGTCGACCAGCACGAAATCGGCGCCGCAGTACGGGCACTTGGCCTTGCCCGTGGTCTCGATCGGCAGGTAGACCTTGGGGTGGGAGTTCCACAGCATCATGTCCGGCATCGGGCAGGACACCGGCAACTCGGCGCGGCTGACTTCATAGGTCTTCTGGGCATTGGGCAGGGTTTTGGCGGAAGCGGCGGCCATGGCGTCGTTCTCCTGAGGTCTTGGATTTTTTGGGATGCGGAGGCGAGGAAACCCGCTACGGTCAGGGGCTAGGCCAGGGTCAGCCAGTCCGGATATTCGTCGCGGCGACCGTGCACCTGATCGAAGTACAGCGCCTGCAGATGCTGGGTGACCGGTCCGCGCCGGCCGCTACCGATGGCGCGCCCGTCGAGTTCGCGGATCGGCGTCACTTCGGCGGCGGTGCCGGTAAAGAAGGCCTCATCGGCGATGTAGACCTCGTCGCGGGTGATGCGCTTTTCCTTGACCGGAATGCCCAGATCAGCGGCGAAGCGGATGATGGTGTCGCGGGTGATGCCTTCCAGCGCTGAGGTCAGGTCCGGGGTGTAGAGCACGCCATCGCGGACCAGGAAGATATTCTCGCCGCTGCCCTCGGCAACGTAGCCCTCGGTGTCGAGCAGCAGCGCCTCGTCATAGCCATCCCGCAGGGCATCAGACAGCGCCAGCATGGAATTCATGTAGTTGCCGTTCGCCTTGGCCTTGCACATGGTCACGTTGACGTGGTGGCGGCTGAAGGAGGAGGTACGGATGCGGATGCCGCGCTCCAGGTTCTCCGCCCCCAGATAGGCGCCCCATTCCCAGGCGGCGACCAGCACATGCACCTTGAGGTTGTCAGCGCGCAGGCCCATGCCCTCGGCACCATAGAAGCACATCGGCCGAATGTAGGCACTGGCGAGGTGGTTGGCGCTGACCGCCTGGCGACAGGCTTCGTTGATCTCGTCCTTACCGTAGGGCATCGGCATGCCGACGATATGGGCGGAGCGGAACAGCCGGTCGGTGTGCGCCCGCAGGCGGAAGATGGCGGCGCCGCGGTCGGTGGCGTAGGCGCGGACGCCCTCGAAGACACCCATGCCGTAATGCAGGGTATGGGTCAGGACGTGGGTATTGGCTTCGCGCCAGGGCACCAGTTCACCGTCGTACCAGATCAGACCGTCACGGTCGGCCATAGTCATCGTTCAATTCTCCCGTTTCAATCCGTGTTGTCCTGGCCCAGGGCCTGCCAGCCGGCGCGTTATGCGCTGTTTTCCATCAGTCGCCGCCAGATGCGGATCACGCCTTCGCGGGCGGCGCGCACCGTGTCAGTGGCCATGCAAGCGGGCTGTTCCTGCAGCTTCAGCAAGTGGATGCGCCGGCGCAGGTCGCGATAGCTGCTGCGCAAGCGGGCGGCATCGGCAACCGACAGGATGCCGGCACGTTCCAGACCGTCGAGCTGGCGGATATTGTCGGTGTAGGTGAGCAGCGCCGGGTCGCGGTGGGCGTTGGCCAGGATTTCATATTGCACCATAAATTCGATATCGGCGATACCACCGCGGCCCTGCTTGAGATCGAAGGTTTCGGCGGTGCTGCTGTCGAGTTCGGCCCGCATCCGCTCGCGCATCTCGCGCACGTCCTGACGCAGCGCCGCGCAGTCGCGCGCCCTGCCCAGCACTGCCGCGCGGATTGCCTGGAAGCGCTCGCCGAGCGCCGCCGGCCCGGCTACCAGCCGCGTCCGCACCAGGGCTTGATGCTCCCAGGTCCAGGCCTGACGCTGCTGGTAGTCCTCAAACGCCTCGAAGGAGCTGACCAGCAGTCCGGCGCGTCCACTCGGCCGCAGGCGGGTATCGACCTCGTACAGATCTCCAGCGCCGGTGCGGGTGGTCAGGAAGTAGATGATCTTCTGCACCAGCTTGGCGAAAAAGCTGGCGTTGTCGATCTGGCGTGGCCCGGCGGTCAACTGCTGCTCGCCGGCGCTGTCATGCAGGAACACCAGATCCAGATCGGAGCCGTAATTCAGCTCAAGACCGCCGAGCTTGCCGTAGGCGATGATGGCAAAGCGCGCTGTGCGCCGCGTGCCATCGATTACGCATTCGGGCGGACCAAAGCGTGCCTGCAGCTCGGACCAGGCCAGGGCCAGCACCCGCTCCAGCAGCACCTCGGCGATGGCAGTGAGGTGATCACTGACAATCATCAGCGGCATGGCGCCACTGATGTCCGCGGCGGCCACACGCAGCACCTGGACCTGCTTGAAATAGCGCAGCGCGTTCAGCATTTCCTCGGCATCGCCGGTTGGCGCGCGCGCCAGCTGCTGTTCCAGCTCCAGCGCCAGCCGGGGTCGATCCAGCGGCGCATACAAGGTCGCCGGGTTGAGCAGATCATCCAGCAGCAGCGGATAGCGGCGCAGATGCGTAGCGATCCAGCCACTGGCGGCGCAGAGCTTGACCAGCTGCGTCAGGGCCTGCGGATGATCGGCCAGCAGCGCCAGATACACCGAGCGCCGCGCCACCGCATCGAGCAGATCCAGCACCCGCTCCAGGGTCGCCGCCGGCTGCGCGGTAGTGCTGACCGCTTCCAGCACACGCGGCACCAGAGCATCAAGACGCTCGCGGCCACGCGGACTCAAGGTGCGGTAACTGAAACTGCCGCGCAGCGCCCGCAGCCGGTTCCATGCCGGTGCCGGCGCCTCGAAGCCACGGCCGGCCAGCACCGCCAGCGCGGCTTCATCGCTGCATTCATGCAGCCACAAGGCTGCCAGATCGGCATCACTGGGCAAAGCGGTCTCGCTGTCACCAAAGACCTGGGCGAATTGGTGCGAGACCCGTCCGACATGGCCGGACAACTCGGCGGTGAAGGCACCCCAGTCCGGTTGCCCCATGGCATAGGCTAGGCGCTGCTTGGCCAGCGCGTCCTCGGGCAGATTGTGAGTCTGCTGATCAGCCCAGGCCTGCAGGCGATTTTCGACCCGGCGCAGATAGACATAAGCGGTCTTGAGATCGGCGACCGCCGCAGCCGGCAGGCGACCGCTGGCCTGCAGGGCATCCAGCACTGCGAGGATGCCACGCACCCGCAGCGCCGGTTCGCGCCCGCCGTAAATCAGCTGAAAGGCCTGACCGATGAATTCGATTTCGCGAATCCCGCCCGGCCCAAGCTTGACGTTGCGACGCAGGCCCTTGCGTTCGACCTCGCGGGCAATCAGCGTCTTCATGCCACGCAGCGCTTCAAAGGCGCTGTAATCCAGATAGCGGCGATAGACGAAGGGCCGCAGCGCCTCCAGCAAGCGTGCGCCCGCTTCGCGATCTCCGGCGATCACCCGTGCCTTGATCATCGCATAGCGTTCCCAGTCGCGACCGTGATTCTGGTAATAGTCCTCGCAGGCGGCAAAGGAGATGGCCAGCGGCCCGGAATCGCCAAAGGGGCGCAGGCGCAGATCGACGCGGAACACGAAACCCTCCGCAGTGATCTCGGCCAGCAGCTTGCTCAGACGCTGGCCAAGCCGGCGGAAAAATTCCTCATTGCTGATCGGACGCGGACCATCGGTCTGGCCAGGATGCGGATAGGTGAAAATCAGGTCGATATCCGAGGAAAAGTTCAGCTCGCGGCCACCGAGCTTGCCCATGCCCAGCACCACCAGTTGCTGCGGCTGCCCGGCGGCATCGCGCGGCACGCCGTAGCGCCGGCACTGGGCATCGTGCAGAAACGCCAGCGCCGCATCGACCGCCTGTTCGGCCAGTTCGCTAAGATCAGCGAGGGTTTCGCCCAGCGGCGCCAGTCCAGCCAGATCACGCCAGGCGATGCGCACCATTTCCCAGCGGCGAAACCGGCGCAGAGCCACGCCCAGCTGCTCTTCATCGCTGATCCCGGCCAGGGTTTGCGCCAGCCGCGCCGCCAGAGCACCCGGCGCATCGGGCACTGTCAGCACGCCGCTGGCCAGCACCTGTACCAGCACCGCCGGCTCGCGGATGCAGGCGCGGGCGACGAATTCGCTGCACACCCACACCGGCAGCAGTTGCGCCAGCGCCGCACCGGCAAGCGGTGCCATGCCCGCGGTCGCCGCCGCCACGTCATAGGCTTCCCAGTAGCGCGCTACGTCCTCACGCAATCCCGGCGGCAACCGGTCCAGAAGTTCCGCGCATTCGCTCATGCCACGCCCGTCCCGTCGTTGCAATCGCTTATTTTTGCTTGCTCTGAGCCGGTGCTGCGGGCGCCGGTTCCTCGGTCATGGGCGCTGCTTCTTCTTCGTTCAGCAACTGCTCAGCCGTGCCGGCTTCGGCATCCGCGGTCGGCAGCAGCGGAATTTCCTGGCCGTTGACGAACAGCTTACCGTCCTCGAAACGCGCGGTGGCCTTGTACTGGCCGGCATCGAGCCGCAGGTAGCCGGCTGCGGTCAGCCCCTGCAACTGCTGCTGGGTCTGCTGCATGGCCAGATCATGCAGCGCGGTTTCGCTGGGCGTCGTGCCTTCGGTAGCCGCCTGGGCCTTGAGCTCATCAACGCTCATGTCGGTCAGCACGCTTTCCACCAGTCCCTGGCTGGCGGCGATCTCGGCGGTGCCCTTGGCCAGCGCCTCCAGCAGGCCCAGCGGCCCCTGCGTCGGGTCCAGTTCGCCGGGATTTTGGAAATTCAGAGTCAGATTGCCGCGCCATTCACCGGCATCCAGCCGCGCCTCGGTGTCGAGACTGAACACCGGCTTGCCTTCAAGCAGGGCGCGAAACAGGCCCAGACCTTCTTCGGGCAGCGCCGGATCATCCGGTTTCTGCGCCAACTTGAGCTGCCACTGCTGCAACTGCTCGGCGGTGATGCCATCGACATTGCGCAAGGCTACGCGCAGGCTGCCGTTACCACTCTTCTGCCCAAGGCTGATCTTGCTTGCCGTGACTCGCAGGCCGCCACTGACCTGTTTTGCGTCCTGCGGCTGCAGATCCCCGACCAGGTCCAGCCCCGTGAGCACCAGGGGTGCGGCATCGCCGGGCTCCTGCAGGCGCACTTCATCAACGCGCAGCCCGGACTCGCCAAACATCAGGTTGAACGCACCCTTACGCTGATCGACACGGCTGCTCAGTCCGCGCAGGGCAAACTGGATCTCGCCGGGCGTGGCCTGTCCCTCCGCTGTCGCCGGCGCAGTGAAAGACAGACGCTCTACAGTCAGCGTACCCCGTGCCGCTGCGCCCAGCGCCGCCGCCTCAAAATGTCCCTGCAAACCGGAAAAATCGAGCTTCTTCAACTCCTCAACCTGGTCACGCTGCAGCGGCGGCATCCTGACCTCGGTCACACTGCTGCCATCGAAACCCACCCGCGACAGCGCCACCAGCGGTTCCTGGCCGCCATACCAGCGGGCCAGATGCCCGGTCCAGCTCTGTTCATCCGCCTGCAGCGTAGTCCGCACCACGGCCGCACCCGGCGCCCAGGCAGCATCCGGCACCCCCGCCCAGGCAGCCAGCGGCAGCGGCCCGTGATAAATCTGCTGACGGATGGAGAAGGAACTGTCCGGCATGCCCGTCTCGCTGCCCGCCGGCGCGGCGACCAGCACCTGGGTCACTACCTCCGAGGAGAACAGTCCGCGCGCGTAGCGCAGCGTGCTTAGGGT
>DAITNL010000192.1:0-5711 GCA_036834665.1 Candidatus Competibacteraceae bacterium
CCGGCGTGGTCCACCGCACTGGCGCATGCGCGCGATGATGCTGGGGTTGCGCAATTTCGTGGTTCAGGTGCGTCTGGCCGATGGCACGGTGGCGACCTTTCAGCAAGTCTTGCCCGAGGAAGTGCTGGCCTGGCCGGCGCGGCTACTGCTGACCCTGTTGGTCCTGCTGGTGTCGGTGGCCGTGGTCGTGGCGCTGGCGGTGCGTGCCTTGACCCAGCCGCTGACTGTGTTGGCGCGGGCGGCGAATGATCTGGGGCGCGATATCCATCAGCCGCCGCTGGTCGAAGCTGGGCCGCTGGAGGTGCGCGCTGCGGCGCGGGCCTTTAACACCATGCAGGGCCGGCTGATCCGCTATATCGAGGATCGTGACCGCCTGCTGGCCGCGGTTTCGCATGATTTGAAAACGCCGATTACCCGCTTGCGGTTGCGTGCCGAACTGCTCGACGATCCGTTGCTGCGCGACAAGATTCAAGGTGATCTCGACGATATGCAGCACCTGGTGCAGGCTTCGCTGGACTTTCTGCGCGGCGGTGATCACGCCGAGCCGATGGTGCCGACCGATGTTGATGCGCTGCTGGAATCACTGCAGGAGGATGTTGAGGATATCGGCTTTAGCCTGGCCATTCAGGGCGTGACCCTGGCCCCGCTGCGCTGCCGGCCGCTGGCACTGAAGCGGTGCCTGGGCAATCTGGTGGATAACGCGCTGCACTATGGCTGCGCTGTCGAAATCGTGGTGTGCGACACGCCCGAGCGGCTGACGCTGCGGGTTTGCGATCGTGGGCCGGGCATTCCCGAGGCGCAACTGGAGCAGGTGTTCGCGCCGTTCTATCGCCTGGAAGGCTCGCGCAGCCGCGATACCGGCGGTACCGGCCTGGGCCTGAGCATTGCCCGGGGGATTGCCCGCGCCCATGGCGGTGAACTGAGCCTGCGCAACCGGCCGGGTGGCGGCCTGGATGCAGTGCTGGAACTCCCGCGCTGAGCAGACGCCTATAGCCTGAAATGCCCGTCAACCGTGTATCGCAAGGAGAACCGCATGGACACCACAGCGCATGATCTGCACACACTGTTCGCGCAACTGGGCCTGCCGAACGATGCTGCCGCCATCAAGACCTTTATCCATTGGCACCGGCCGCTCGACCCGCGCACGCCATTGCACCAGGCTCTCTGGTGGACGCCGTCGCAGGCGCAGTTTCTAAAGCAGGCGATCGACGAGGATTCCGACTGGGCCGAACAGGTCGATGCCCTGGATGCCTTGTTGCGCCCACAACCGGATGCCGATTGAGGTTTATGATGGTTGGGCGGCTCAGCGACCCCCGTTCCAGGCATTCAACCGTTGCAACCCTGCCGGCCCGGTATGCCGCTACCGGGACCGGTTTCCGGCCGGAGTCCGCCCGATCATGTTCTCATCCACTCATCCCCGTTTTCGCCTGCGCGACCTGCATCGTGCCCTTGCTCTAGTGGTGCTCGCTGCGGTCAGCACCCTGAGCGTAGCCGCCAGTGTGCCCGACAACAGTAGCGCGCCGCTGGGCATTAACATCAGCACCATCACCTACTGGAGCAGTGAATGGCCGGTGGTGGACGAGATGAAGCGCTCCAATAAATGGCTGACCCAGTGCGACACCCGCAATTCGCCCACCTGTACTGGTGCCATCTGGGACACGGGCGAACAAAGTCGCCTTGATCTGGACGCGCACGGCTGGGTGCGCTCGCTGCCGGCAACAAATGATGCGGCGGTGCGTTATCGCACCATCGCCACGCTGATGCTGCAGGGCGATGGCGGTTATCACCCGGCCGGACAATACATCGTGCTGTACGACGGGGAAGGCACGCTGGACTATCAATTCGACGCCAGCCGCAATGCGGCACTGTCCACGCCCGGTCGCGATGTGCTGGATGTCAAGGCTGGCACCCTCGGCATCCTGCTCAAGATCACTGCCACCGATCCACGTCGCACCGGCAATTATTTGCGCAATATTCGCGTCATCCGCCCCGGCGGGGTCTGTAACGACGATCCCTTCACCTATGCCGAGGATGCCAGCGTCTGCCAGGCCCGCGGCGAGCGCTATACGCCCTTTATCGAGCGTTATGCTGACGAACCGTTTCACCCGCTGTTTCTGCACGACCTGCGCCCGTTCCGGGTGATCCGCTTCATGGATTTCCTCAACACCAATAACAGCACGCTGCAAAGCTGGGCGCAGCGGCCGAAGCTGGAGGATGTGCGCTGGACTGGTTCCGGCGGTGCGCCGCTGGAACTGGCGCTGGAACTGGCCGTGCGCCTGAATGCTGATCCCTGGCTGAACATGCCGATTCAGGCCGACAACGATTATGTGCAGCGCAGCGCCCGTTTGGCCCGTGAACGTCTGCGGCCCGGCCAGCGCGTCTATGTCGAATACGGCAATGAGGTCTGGAACGATCTGTTCAGCGCCGGCGCCTGGGTACAGCAGCAGGCCGTAAAACGCTGGCCGGATCAGCCCGGTGGCCCTTCGCCCTATACGCGCCGTGCCAACTGGTACGGGATGCGCGCGGCGGAAATCTGCCGGCTGTGGAAACGGGAATGGGGCGCGGACCGGGCGCAGGTACAGTGCGTGATCGGCGGCGCGCCTACCAATACCTGGATCAACGAGCAGATGCTGGCCTGTCCGCTGGCAGCGGCGGAAAACGGTGGCCGCACCTGCGCCGAGGGCATGACGGCCCTGGCGATCGCGCCCTATTTTGGTTCTCACCTTGGCCTGTCCAAGAACGCGCCGACTGTGGCTACCTGGACCGAGCAATGGGATGGTGGGCTGCTCAGCCTGTTTCAGGAACTGGCGCGGGGCGATGTGCTGAATGCGCCGGGTGGTCTGTCACTGCCCGCAGTGTATGACTACATCGACCGGCAGCGTGTCCTGGCCGAGCGCTATCGGCTGGTGCTGGTCGCCTACGAGGGCGGGCAGCATGTGGCCGGAGTCGGCAATGTCCAAAACGATGCCCGACTGGAAAAACTCTTCACCAGTGCCAACCGCGATCCACAGATGGGCGCGCTGTATCTGGATTATCTCAATGGCTGGCGCCAGCACGGCGGCCAGTTGTTCGTGCATTTCAATAGCGTTGGCCGCTACGGCAAGTTCGGCAGCTGGGGCGCTAAGGAATATCAGTCGCAGACCGGTGCGCCCAAGTACGATGCCCTGCTGCGCTTCATCGCCGATAATCCCTGCTGGTGGGATGGCTGTGCGTCAAGCCGCGTTTCAGGCGGCCCGGCAAGTCGCCGCCCAGATGCGTGCGCAAGGGCTGGCTATCCATAATCGCTCCAGCGGCGCTCTGCTTGAACTGAGCACTCGCGGGTTGAAACATGCGAAAACCATGTCCGGCGATCTTCGCGCCGCGCTGCTCATGTACAAGCTCCCTACTGCGCTGGCCCGGGCCATCTATGTCAAATCCGAAACGCCGGATGCGCGCAAACACCATCAGCAGCACTTAGTGGCTTACCACAAGTTTGCGATTCCCGGCTGCCTGCCCCCGCCTGCCTCCGATTTACGCGCCGGCGACTGGCAACAGATCGGGAACTTCAAGGATTTGACCCATGCCCCTGCTCCCTGATCTGGAACCGCTAACCTGCTGCCCGACGGATCAGGTCCTGGACCAGCGTATTGAAGTCCTTGATGCGGAATACGGATGCGTCAGCCATGGCGGATCACCGGAGCGGAAAAGCTAGATTGAGATCGGTCGGCGTGTTGCGGTTGACCGGGACGACATGCGCCTGCAAATAGAGTTGATCGCCCTGGGCAGCGGTGCGCACCTGACTGGTCTGGGCTACGCGCGGGTCCTGAGCAATCGCGCGGCGCACCGTGCCGATCAACATCGCCTGCTGACTGCGCTGATTGCGCAAGCCCAGCAGCACGTGCGTATCGCAGCCATACTCCGGGTGGGCCAGCAGATCGCCGGTAGGCGTTTTGAGCCGGTGCGCCAATGCCTGGCGAAGGTTCGCGTTGCCGCTGATGATCGACCAATCGCCGCCGTCAGTCGCCGCCACGCGGCCTTGCGGCAAGGCGGTATCGATGCCCAGCACGTCATCTGCAACCTGCACCGTCTCCGACACGCTGCCAATCGGGATGGCGATGCGATCACCCCATAGCAGGGTGGCGCGTTGCCGGTCCGCCGCGTTCAGGCTGTCGATGATGTACGGCGGGCGCAACTGGTTGATGTTGGCCAGCTCGACCCAGCGCAGGGCATCACCCAGTTCACGCAAGGCAATCCGGCGCAGGCTGTCGCCGGGCTGAACGTCTGCCCAGCGGGTATAGGTCGGCGTGCTCACTTAGCCGCCCTGTAAAAGAGAAACTTGGCACCCTTGGGAAAGGGCCATGATTTGGTGATTGGAGGCTTGGCAGCAGGATCAATGGCGCGCTGCTGTATCATTTTTAGGATATCTGTAGCGCCTCTCCTTGCGGAGACTTCATCCATATAAATCATTTCCCGTTCAGGGAATTGCCCTTTATGTTTGCCTAATACACTGACTTCAAAGTTAGGAACTCCGCTTCGTTTTTTTATTTTGCGAATTTTCACTTGAATCTGGTCGCCACTTTCTTTTTCATCATATGAGGCATATGAATTGTCGTCATATGGAACCCAAACGGTATTTTTCATATCTTCCGGGATACCATACTTTCTCCAGTTTCTATAATCTGTATCCCGATCTGGAATTGGATTTTTAGTAATCCCTGAATTTTCCTGCTTGCCTTGCGGGGCGGGCGGGGGTAGAGTGGCGTTAGAGCGGGTGGTCAGGCGAGCCGTGTCACCCTGACCGGCAATCTGTGCAGTGTCGGCAATCGTGCCGGAACCCGCTCCCCCTTTCTGTTTTTTCTCGAACGCGGTTAGCAGCCACGTCTTAGTCTTTCGATCCCAATCAAGGCGGATCAACGCCTTATGATCATGGCTTTCCAGAACCTTGTAAGCATGCGTGCTTTTTTCGGGGACTCCTTTTAGGGTGTCCAGAATCCCTTGCAAGTTATCCACTACTTCAGGATGCTTGGTGATGATTTTCGCCAAGCCGTGCCCATCTTCGTAGTCTTTCGCTGCGGTTCCTTTTTTGCCCCAGACCAGATCAATATCGCCCACTTCCGGGTGATAAAGCGCTGCGACCGCTTCACCGGTTTGCTGTTGTTTCAGGTGGGCGATCGCGCCTTGAGCGTCATGGCGAAATTGCCGGAAAATCGGGCCAAACGAGCCTTGTTCGTGCGGCGGTTCGTCGCTCCCGTCGCCACTTCCGCCATTGCCTTTCGGAGGCTCGGCGATCGTGGGCGGGGCTGACGGTGATTTATCATCGGGCTTGCCAATAGCTAAATACCTTTCCTTTTTTTTCTTTGCCATCCCTTCTTTGTATTCACGCAGCCACTGGCGCGCCTTATCGGGGATTTGCACGCCAAACCGCTTTGCGATCTGCATTGAAACCCAAAGAGAAAATCCAGCCGGCCCCAGCAATTCCATTCCATCAATCATGTCCTTGCCGGACATGGCTCCCCCTGTATGCGCAAACCCGCCATCTTTTCTTATTTGTTCAAATTCCTTACGGTCCATTTCCCATGGATATATATCTGGAGAGTCGGTTGGGTCTATGTTTGTTATTTTTGCGCTCCAACCAATTCCGTCGTCTTTTTGCTCTTTGTCGGATGCTACTCGCTTGCCTTGCTGTTTGGCGGGTGCTGGCTTGTCTCCCTGGGGTTCAACCGGGGCTGGAG
>DAITNL010000193.1:0-5647 GCA_036834665.1 Candidatus Competibacteraceae bacterium
GGCCATGCTGTGCCCAGCACCTCAGCGGTGACCTGATGCAGGAAGCGCCCATCGCGCTCTAGGCCCTTGGTCGCCCAGGCGAAGCCGGCCGCCGCTGGCAACAGCGGGCGCAGGCGCGCCAGGGTAGCGGCATAGGCGTGGCTGGGCACCACCACCAGGGCCAGATCGACACCGGCCAGTGCTTCAGCCAGATCAGCGGTTGCCGTCAGCGCCGCCGGGAAGGCAATGCCCGGCAGGTAGCGGCGGTTTTCCCGCTCGTGCCGCAGCGGCGCCACCTCCACGGGATCATGGCCCCACAGGCGCACCATGTGGCCATTGCGGGCCAGCAGCAGAGCTAGTGCGGTACCCCAGGAGCCCACACCGAGTACGGCGACGGTCGCGGCGCGCATCGTCGCCCCTCAGTGCGCCGGCGTGTTAGGCTGGTTCTGCTGAGCCTGCTGCTGCAGGCGCTGCAAGTACAGGGCGTCGAAGTTGAACGGATTGAGCAGCAGCGGCGGAAAACCGCTCTTGCCGATCAGCGAGGCCAGTTCCTCGCGGGCGAAGGGAAACAGCACGTTCGGGCAGTAGGCGTTCAGCATGTGCCCCATCTGTGCACTGTCAAAACCGCTCAGGGCAAACAGGCCGGCCTGCTGGACCTCGGCCAGATAGGCGGTGCGCTCGCCGATCTTGGTGGTCACGGACAGGGTCAGCACCACTTCAAACAGGTTTTCGGTCAGCGTAGTGGCGCCGGTTTCCAGCCGTACTTCAGTCTGCGGCTGCCACTGCTCGGTGAAAATCATCGGGGAATTGGGCGTTTCCAGCGATACATCCTTCAGATACACCTTCTGGATTTCGAAATGCTGCTGGGGCGCCTGCGCTTGCTCGCTCATGCGGGATGCCTTGTTCGGATGAAGTCTAGGGTGGAGGAATGGGGACTGCAGCGTGATGAAAAACCCTGTCCGGCGAGCCGTGCCGCCAGGCGCAGCTCAAGTGGCTCAGGGCGAATTGGACACCGTCCGCAGCAGGGCATCAAGCGCGCCGCGCTGCTCCAGGGCCAGCAGATCATCGCAACCACCCACATGGTGGTCGCCGATGAAGATCTGCGGGATGGTATCGCGACCGGTGCGCGCGGTGATCTCCTGCCACAGGCGCGGGTCGCGTGCTACGTCCAGCAGGGTATAGGACACGCCCTTCTGGTCGAGCAGCGCCTGGGCGCGCCGGCAATAGGGACAGTAATCGGCGGCGTATACCACGACATTTGGCATGCTCACGGTCTGCCGTTGCTTAGGTTTTCTTGCGGCTGATCGGCAGCCGGGCATCCACCCAGGACGGCAGGCCGCCTTTCAGGCTGTAGGCATTGCTGATGCCGTTCTTCTTCAGCAGGCCACAGGCGGTTTCCGAGGTGGCGCCCCTGCGGCAGTAAAGAATGATCGGCCGCTGCTCGGCCCGGGCCAGCTCACCGATACGCTCGCTCAGCGTTTCGTAGGCGATATGGCGGGCCTGCGGAATGTGTCCGGCCTTGTACTCGCCCGCATCGCGGATATCCACCACCCAGGCTTCCTGATCGTTGATCAGCCGCAGGGCTTCGTTGGCATTGAGGGTGCTGATCCCGCGCACTCGGCGCAGAACCTCGCCACCAATCAGCATGCCCACAATCACGAACAGCGCCAGAAACAGCAGCGCGTTGTGCGAGGCAAATTCGAGAAAATCGCTCATGTGCGCAGCGTCCTTAACGCGGGCTGCAGCCGGGCTGACCGTCAGCCTTGCGCACGCCCAGCTTCCACAGGATCGATTCCGCCGGGCAGAACCGGGTAATACCGCTCTGGAACAGGTTAAAGCCAACGAAGGCAGTGAACCACAGCCAGTAGCTGCTGTGATAGAGCGGGCTGGCGGGCGCGCCCAGCAGCAGCGAAAGCAGGATGAAGGATCCGGCCATGATGCGAATGATACGTTCGCTATTCATTCATTGATCTCACGTTTTTGGCAAGGCATCCGGTTGGGACAGAGACGGGCGATGTAAACGGGCGGCACTGCTCAGATATGAGCACAGAATACGTCGCGCATCATGCCGATCAGACGCAGCGTGCGCGCATCCCCAACCCGGTAATAGACCCGGTTGGCATCCTTGCGGCAGGTTAAAATACCCTTGTCGCGCAGGATGGCCAGATGCTGGGAGATATTGCTCTGCGAGGTACCTACATGCTCGACAATATCCTGCACTGAAACCTCGCGGCCACCCAGGGTGCAGAGAATCTTGAGCCGCAGGGGGTGCGACATGGCCTTGAGCGAACGGGACGCCCGTTCGATATCCTCGTCGCGGGTCATCAGGACATCCAGCGGAAAGCCCCCGGTGTCCGTTTTATCCCGCTCGAGACCGGTACATTGAGGTTGCACCATTACGGCATATAAAGATTGGAATAATTAGTTCATCAGCATAGCCGAATATAGCCCTATTGAGAAGCGGTGGGCGTCTGGCGAAAGCCAGACAGCGGGCGTATCATTTACAGCTTTAAAAATAGCCGGTCGCGGCGCGCCTCTCTCCGGCAGCCATGTAGCCGTCGCCCGGCAACGGTAGGTATTGCAACCCCCGCGACAACGCCCGCTGGACCCAAGGAGGCCCCAAAGATGTACAAGCTCGTGCTCATCCGTCATGGCGAAAGCCAGTGGAATCAGGAAAACCGCTTTACCGGCTGGGTCGATGTGGATCTCTCCGAAAAGGGTCTGGGCGAAGCCCGCAAGGCGGGCCAGGCGCTGAAACAGGAAGGCTATGTGTTCGACGTGGCCTATACCTCAGTCCTGAAGCGCGCCATCCGCACCCTGTGGACGGTCCTCGATAGCATGGACCTGATGTGGATTCCGGTGCAGCGCAGCTGGCGACTCAACGAGCGTCATTATGGCGCCCTGGCTGGTCTGAACAAGGCCGAAACCGCCGCCAAGCACGGTGAGGAACAGGTCAAGATCTGGCGGCGCAGCTTTGACATCCCGCCACCGGCACTGGACGCGAATGACGAGCGCCACCCGGCCTTCGATCCGCGCTACAGCGGTCTCGACCCGCGCGTTCTGCCGGCGACCGAGAGCCTCAAGACCACCATCGACCGGGTGCTGCCCTTCTGGCACGACACCATCGTGCCGAGCATTCGCGCCGGCAAGCGGGTGGTGATCGCCGCCCACGGCAACAGCCTGCGCGCCCTGGTCAAGTATCTGGATGACCTGTCCGACGAGGAAATCGTTGCCCTGAACATTCCGACCGCCGTGCCGCTGGTCTATGAACTGGACGCCAATCTGCGCCCAATCAAGAAGGGCGGCCAATATCTGGCTGATCCCGAGGAGCTGAAGAAGCTGATGGATGCCGTCGCCAACCAGGGCAAGGCCAAGTAGACTCTACCCGGTTGCCGCGCGCTGCCCGGATCCGGTCGGCGCGCGGGACGCTGGTGCCCGCCGGCGTGCACTTCAAGCGCTCCTCCCCGCAATTTCCGGTCCCATTCCGTTGTCTTAGCTTTCCGGGCAATATCGGATCGTTTCACGTTCAACACCGCTCTGCTCTTCGACAGCCCCGATCACCGCAGAACCTCTGGAGCCCTGGAACCCACATGAGTGTTGTAAACCGACATGGCCTGGCGCTGGCCCTGAGTTTTCTAGCGGGCGCCGCGCTAACCGCCGTGCACGCCGTCTGGGCCGAAAAACCCGCACCGGCAGCGCTCAACCCGCTGCCCCTGGACGAGCTGCGCACCTTCGCCAGTGTCCTTGACGCCGTCAAGCAGGACTATGTCGAACCGGTTCAGGACAAGGCACTGCTGGAAAATGCCATCCGCGGCATGCTCGGCAACCTCGACCCTCACTCCGCCTACCTGGATGCGGAAGCCTTTCAGGATCTGCAGGTCGGCACCTCGGGCGAATTCGGCGGTTTGGGCATCGAAGTCGGCCTTGAGGAAGGCTTCATCAAGGTGATCACCCCGATCGACGACACCCCGGCACAACGGGCCGGGATTCGCACCGGCGACCTGATCATTCGTCTCGACGACACCTCAGTCAAGGGCATGTCGCTGTCGGATGCCATCCAACACATGCGCGGCAAGCCCAACACGCCAATTACCCTGACCATCGTCCGCGAGGGCGTGCAAAAGCCCTTCAAGGTCAAGCTGATGCGTGAAGTCATCCAGGTGCGCAGCGTCAAGAGCCGCCTGCTGGAACCGGGCTATGGCTACCTGCGCATCACTCAGTTCCAGGCCAAGACCGCGCAAAACCTGCAGGAAGCGCTGCAAAACCTCGAACAGGAAAACAAGGCACCGCTCAAGGGCCTGATCCTGGACTTGCGCAACAATCCCGGTGGCGTGCTCAACGGCGCAGTGGATGTGGCTGATACCTTTCTCGATGATGGCGTGGTGGTCCAGACCAAGGGGCGCAGCGATGGCGCTGATCAGACCTTCAAGGCCACACCGGGCGATCTGCTCAAGGGTGCGCCGCTGCTGGTACTGGTCAATGGTGGTTCCGCATCGGCCTCGGAAATCGTCGCCGGCGCCCTGCAGGACCATCGCCGAGCCCTGGTGCTCGGTGAGCGCACCTTTGGCAAGGGTTCGGTGCAGACCATCCTGCCGCTGGGCAACGGCACTGCGGTCAAGCTGACCACCGCCCGCTACTACACCCCCAATGGCCGCTCCATCCAGGCCGAGGGCATCGTCCCCGACATCGAACTCAAGTCGCTCAAGGTCGCGACCGACGATGGCGGCACCGACACCGGCCTGATCAAGGAATCCGATCTCTCAGGCCATCTGCGCAATGATCGCAACAACGGCGGCACACCGGCCACGACCAATGGCGCCAGTAACGGTGATCTGGTGCAGAGCGATTACCCGCTTTATGAAGCGCTGAACCTGCTCAAGGGCATGACCCTGCTGCAGGCCCGCAAGAGCAGCTGAAGCAGCCCGCCGCCTTTCCGGAGGAGAACCGCCATGGCCACTGTCCTTGTCCCGCTTGCCCAGGGCTGCGAAGAACTGGAAGCGGTCACGATCATCGACCTGCTGCGCCGCGCCGGCGTCACGGTCACCGTCGCCGGTCTGGATGCCGGGCCGGTCACCGCTTCGCGCGGTGTAGTGCTGCTGCCGGACACCACGCTGGACGCGGTGCTGGATCAGGATTTCGATCTGGTGGTGCTGCCCGGCGGCCTCGGTGGTGCACAGCGCCTGGAAGCCGACCGGCGCATCAGTGCATTGCTGCGGCGCATGGCCGAACAGGGCCGTTATGTCGCCGCCATCTGCGCCGCGCCCCAGGTCCTGGTCAGTGCCGGGCTGGTCGAGGGCCGCACGATCACTGCCTATCCGGGCGTGCTCGATGATCAGGAAGGGATACGACTGAGCAGTGCAGCGGTGGTGCGTGATGGCACCTTCATCACCTCACGCGGGCCGGGCACGGCGCTGGATTTTGCCCTGACCCTGATTGAAACCCTGTGCGACCGGGCCAGCCGCGACAGCGTCGAAGCCACGCTGCAGCGCTAGGCAGCAGGAAGCGCCGGTGAGCGCTGCTATGTCTTACTCGCCGACCGGCCAGGCCGCCAGCAGCAACCCGGCGCCCAGCCCACCCAGCAGCCAGCTCAGCGGCGGCATCTGCCATAGGCTGGTAGCGTGCTGGGCATCAAGACCAAACAGCAGCACCGCGCCGACAATCAGCGCCG
>DAITNL010000194.1:0-4746 GCA_036834665.1 Candidatus Competibacteraceae bacterium
CTGGCCGCCCTTATTGGGCAGGCGCGCGCGCAGCAGCACGGTACGGGTTTCCGGGTCCAGCGCCGGGTCGATGGCATAGATCGTCCCCTCGAACCCCTGTTCGGGATAGGCGTCCACCCGCGCCGTCAGGCTTTGCCCAGTCGCCAGCCGCGCCAGATACAATTCCGGCACCCGGAAATCCAGTTTCATCGAACCCAGGCTTTCCAGATTGGCCAGATCGTCGCCAGGCTTGACATAGGCACCGGGACTGACCAGGCGCAGGCCAATCACGCCATCGAAGGGCGCGCGGATCACGGTCTTGTCCAGCCGCACCTGATTCAGGGTCTGAGCAGCGCGGGCGGCATCCAGGCGGGCCTTGGCCTCATCGAGAATCTGCGGGCTGGTCATCTTGCGGGTATCCAGATCCTGCAGACGCCGGTAGCTGGTTTCCTCCAGCCTGACCTGGGCAACACTGCCGGCCAGTTGCGCTTGATACTCGCCCTGATCCAGGGTCACCAGCGGCTCACCCTGACGCACCGCCTGCCCTTCGCGAAAATGGATCGTTGCCACCCGACCAGCGATTTCCGGTCGCACCATCACCGTCTCATCAGCGCGCAGCGTACCGATCGCGGTGACCTCGACCTTCAGGGTTTCACGACTGACCGGCACCGCCTGCACCGGCAGCGGTGGCGTCTCGGCTTTCTGCTGAGCAACGAGCAGGCCCGGCTGCACCAGCACGATCAAGACGGCGATACGCGCCGCGAGGGCCTGCGCCTGTCGAAGGGCGCCTTTGTAAGCGTTGTGCATGGCATTATCCGTCCGTAAGCGGCATCAGGAAAACAGCAGGGCGCCGATAATGGCGTACAGCAGCGCCGGCAACAGATTGCCGATGCGGATGCGCCGCAGCTCCAGCAGATTAATGCCGATACCGAGAATCAGCAGGCCGCCCGTGGCGTTGATTGCATCCAGCACCGCCGGTTGCGACAGAATGGTCAGTTGCCCGGCCAGCAGGGTAATGGCGCCTTGCACCAGCAGCACCGGCAAGGCCGAGAACAGCACGCCTATGCCCAGTGACGATGCCAGCGCTATTGAGGCCACGCCATCCAGCAGCGCCTTGACCAGCAGCACACTCGGATCGCCCACCGTACCATCGCGGATCGAGCCGACAATGGTCATTGCCCCGGTCAGATACAGCAGAGTCGCGGTGACGAAGCCTTCGACAAAGCGGCTCGAATCGGAGCGCAGCATGTGCCGCAGGGTCTCGGCCAGATTTTCCAGGCGCTGCTCGATCCGCAACAGTTCGCCGCTCACCCCGCCCAGCAACAGGCAGGCAATCGCCAGCAGGGCATGCTGTGCCTCCAGGGCCATGCGCAGGCCGATCACCAGCACCGATAGGCCCAAAGCCTGCATCAGAATGCTCTTGATCGACTCCGGCAGGCGTGTGCCTGCGCCAAGACCAATGGCGCTGCCCACTACTACCGCGCCGGTGTTCACCAAGGTTCCAATCACTGCACACCTTCCTTACTTTACTTTCATCGCTTTTCTGGATTCCCGCCTACGCGGGAATGACGCCGGGGTTGACAATGACGCGCTCGCCGTCCCGCTGGATTCCCGCCTGCGCGGGAATGACGCCGGGGTTGACAGTGACGCGCACGTCGTTCCACTGGATTCCCGCCTACGCGGGAATGACGAATACTAATGCTAGATCAATAGCAACCGGCATTCTGGATTCCCGCCTGCGCGGGAATGACGAAGACTAACGCTAGATCAATAGCAACCGGCATTCTGGATTCCCGCCTGCGCGGCAATGACACTGGCATCAGTCAGTCATGGCATTGATTCACTTCAATCAGGACATGCGCTAGGTGCGGAATATCGTGCAGCAAGCGTTTGTAGTATTCCGGCGCCTGTGGCTGATGCGTCACTACGGACACCATCACCGAGTACTGTTCTGGACCCATCGACCAGAGATGCAAATCGGCAATACGATTATCGGCATCGCCTTCAATCGCGCTCCTGATTGCGGCATCAATTGCAGGATCCACAACACTATCCAGCAGGATCGCACTGGTATCACCGAGCAGACCATAGGACCAGCGGCCAATCACCACGGCGCCCACCAACCCCATCGCCGGGTCCAGCCATATCCAGCCCCAATAGGTGCCACACACCAGAGCGACAATAGCCAATACGGAGGTCAGTGCATCGGCCACTACATGCAGATAAGCCGCGTGCAGATTGTGATCATGCCTGTGCGTATGCTGGTGTTCATGCTCATGCTCATGCTCATGCTCATGTTGGTGATGATGTTCATGGCGTTCATGCAGCATCCAGCCGCTGAGCAGATTGACGAGCAGGCCGATCACCGCAACGGTGATGGCTTCATTGAAATGAATGGTCTGTGGCGTCACCATGCGCAGGCAGGACTCCAGCGCCATGATCAGGGCCACCACGGCCAAAGCTACAGCACTGGCAAAACCGCCCAATACACTGACTTTTCCAGTGCCAAAGGTGAATCGTGGATGATTGGCGTAACGCCGCGCATAACGATACGCGAAGACAGCCAGACCAAACGCCGCCACATGCGTCGCCATATGCCAGCCATCGGCTAATAAGGCCATGGAGCCTGACATCATACCGACCAGAATCTCGATGACCATCATCGTGGCGGTCAGGACCATGACTTTTGTGGTGCTCTTCTCGGCATGCTCCGAGTTAGCGGAAAAATGATGGGCGTGTTGCCAGGGTTCAAGCGTATGGCTGTGCATCACGACGTTCCTGGTTAAACAGAATCTGATGTCTGGAGCTGAGCGGTTCCGGCCTGTTTTGGAATATGCTTTTCAAGCGATTAACTCAACAGCATCTTGGTGCCGACCAAGACCAGGAATGTGGCGAACACTTTTTTCAAGGTCGCGGTCGGCAGCGTATGCGCCAAGCGCGCACCCAGTGGCGCGGTCAGCATACTCGCCAGCGCCACGCCCAGCAGCGCCGGGCCATAGACATAACCCAGGCTCCAGGCCGGCAGCGCCGGCGCATTCAGGCCAGTGACCACAAAACCCAGCGCCCCGGCCACGGCAATCGGAAAACCACAGGCCGCCGAAGTCGCCACTGCCTGACGCATCGGCGTATTGCACCAGCTCAGGAACGGCACAGTCAGCGAACCCCCGCCAATACCGACAATGGCCGACACCGTCCCGATGATCGCACCGGCCAGCGCCATGCCCGGCGTTCCCGGCAGTTCACGATGCGCCGCTGGCGGCGCTGCGAACACCATCTGCGCCGCCACCAGCAGCACGAAGATGGCGAAAATCCTGCTCAGCAGCGCGCTCGGCAAGGCATCGGCCACTGCCGCGCCCAGCCAGGCGCCGAGCACGATGCCCGGCGTCAAGCGCCAAACCACCGGCCACAGCACCGCACCGCGGCGATGATGCGCGCGCACCGAGGACAGCGAGGTCAGCGTAATGGTCGCCAGCGAAGTGCCAATCGCCAGATGCATGATGAGCGCATCGCTCACCTGCTGGGCGTGGAGAATCCAGGCCAGCACCGGGACGATGATCAGGCCGCCGCCCACGCCGAGCAGGCCGGCCATCACGCCGGCAAAGGCGCCCAGCGCCCCATACAGCAGCAGAGTCGGTAAAATGGCATTCACGACCGATTTATCCTTGTCTTTCGGCGACGGCCAGGCGGAAGCACGCTGGCGAGTGTGGTAAATTTTGTCGCGGAACGGTCATGGCGTCCCGGCGCGCACGGCGACTATTGTACGGGCGGAACACCGGGCATGTCCCCGCCCCGATTACCATCGATTCCGTGGCAACCGCTGCCGCGGGCAGCATAAGAAGCTTGAGGAGCAGGCACAGGCATGAAAATTCAAACGATCTGCGTGTTGGGTGGCACGGGTTTCGTCGGCCGGCATCTGGTGGCACGGCTGGCCAATCGGGGTTATGAGGTCAAGGTGCTGACCCGTTACCCCCACCGGCACCGTGAGTTGGAAGTCCTGTCCAAGGTAGCGCTGGTCGGTGCTGATCCACGCGATCCGGCGGCGCTGCGCGAACAGTTCAGCGGTTGCGATGCGGTCATCAACCTGATTGGCGTTCTCCACCAGAGCACCGCGCAGAGTTTCAAGGCCATCCACGCCGAACTGCCGGCTCAGGTCGCGCGCGCCTGCCAGGATACCGGCGTTAAGCGCCTGCTGCACATGAGTGCCCTGCAGGCCGATGCCGCCAAAGGCCCGAGCGAGTATCTGCGCAGCAAGGGCGAAGGTGAACAGGCGGTGCTGAAGACGGCAGGGCTGGCCGTGACCTGCTTCAAGCCGTCGATCATCTTCGCCCCGGACGATAGTTTCTTTAACCAGTTTGCCACGCTGCTGCGGCTCGGTCCGGTGCTGCCGCTGGCCTGCCCCAATAGCCGCTTCGCGCCGGTGTATGTCGAGGATGTCGCAGCAGCCTTTGAAAAGGCGCTGAGCGATGACAGCACCATCGGCCAGAGCTATGAACTGTGCGGGCCGCGCGTCTACACCTTCAAGGAACTGGTTGAAGACATCGCGCGCATGATCGGCAAGAAGCGCTGGGTGGTCGGTCTGCCGGATGGCCTGGCGCGGCTGCAGGCGCGTATTTTCGAGAAGCTGCCGGTGAAGATTTTCACCTCCGACAATTACCTGTCGCTGCAGGTCGATAGCGTGTGTGCGTGCAACGGCTTTGCCGCGCTGGGCCTGACGCCGCATTCGGTTGATGGCATCATGCCGGCCTACTTCGCCGACCGGAATGCACG
>DAITNL010000194.1:4756-5617 GCA_036834665.1 Candidatus Competibacteraceae bacterium
GCCGCCCGCCGCAGCTAGGGATAGCGCTGCTGTATGCCGTGTGTGCCGAACCAGCCCCGGCACGCACGGGATCAGGATTCAACACGGGAAGTGCCGTTCGCCCTGTATTCGGCACAGGCTGGCGGCATTTCACCCTATCTTGGTGCGCATGCACCAGGCTTCGCACCAAAATAAAGCGATAACGTTAGCCGTTCTATCGCTAAGCGCTTGATCCCGCGATAACCGACCGCTTGGAACGGGGTTTGCCTCCTAGCGCCGCTCATTTACCTGGGAGGATTCATGGAAGCATACAAGTGGAGCAGCGATACCCTGTTCATTCTGGCGGGTGCGGTCATGGTGCTGGCGATGCACTCTGGCTTTGCCTTTCTCGAACTGGGCACGGTGCGCAAGAAGAACCAGGTGAATGCCCTGGTTAAGATTCTGTGTGATTTTGCGGTTTCGACCATCGCCTATTTCTTTATCGGCTATGGCATCGCCTATGGTGTGCACTTCTTCGCCGGCGCGACGACGCTGATGGAGAAGAATGGCTATGAGCTGACCAAGTTCTTCTTCCTGTTGACCTTTGCCGCTGCCGTACCGGCGATCATTTCCGGAGGCATTGCTGAGCGCGCCAAGTTCAATCCGCAGTTGATCGCAACCTTTCTGCTGGTCGGTCTGGTGTATCCGTTCTTCGAGGGCATTGCCTGGAACCAGCATTTCGGCATCCAGGCTTGGCTGAAGGCTACCTTTGGCGCGGAATTTCATGATTTCGCCGGTTCGGTGGTGGTGCATACCATGGGCGGCTGGATTGCGCTGCCGGCGGTGCTACTGCTGGGTGCGCGCCGTGGCCGCTATGGCAATGATGGGCAGATCTCGGCGCAT
>DAITNL010000195.1:0-5522 GCA_036834665.1 Candidatus Competibacteraceae bacterium
CAGAAGCGTTAAACCGTTAAACCCCGGAGCTGTGCCCCAGGGTTGCAGGTTTAGAGCGTTGTTGGCGTGCATTGAATCCAGAGCGGCGCGTGGCTATTCCAGATAGCGCTCGGCGAATGCATCGCGGATATTTTTGTAAACATTTTTCTTCTTATTGTAGTTAAAGGCACTGAATGCCTGATCGTAAGTATCATAGCGATGCGCAGCAGCAACATCGCCGCTGCTGGTATCACCGCTTACGTCAATCAGACACACCTCAAGCAGTACGCCAGTGGGACAGCTTGCCTTAGTGCACAATGGAGCGCTGGGATTCTCTTGAGCGATGGTCAAGGCGCAGCCATTTTTATCAGCCCAGAAGTGCAGACCTTCCCGGGCGGAGGGCCATGAAAAATCGCTATCGATACCTCCACCCTCAAAGGGCACCACGGGGTCTTGCAGATTGTGGACATGGAAGATCGAAACCGGTTTCTGGGGCAGACAAGTCGCATCGGTTAGGGTGGCCGCAGTCACGCCAATCGCCGCGAAGTTGCTGGATAAATCGCAGGCCAGGCTATACGCCATCATGGCGCCCTTGGAATGACCAACGGCAAAAATCCTGTCTGGCTTGATCGGGTATTGGTTTTGGATATCAAGAATGACCTGTGCAACGAAGTTGCGGTCATCAATGCCACATAATTCTGGAACGCCACGCGGTATGCTGCCTTGTGTGTTCCAGCTCTTGTTATAACCGCCGCTATTGCAGATCAGCGCTCTTGCTTTTCCAGGTTCAAGCGTATCCGTCCCACACCCGTTAGGATAGGCGACAATAAATTCGTTCTTGAGTCCGCTGACTTCCCACTGGGTCCGGTTTTGAAAAGCAGTGGCATTAGCGTTGTCACCGCCCCCATGGAAAGCGAGCAGCAGCGGAACCGGTTCGGGATCGATGGTGAGTTTTGAGGGCACGCAAAGCGTATACGAGCGCTCCAGCGTCGCTGGCAGAACTCTTCTGCATTGTGTGTTACCAGCGGGTAGCGTCTGATAAATGGACAGAGTATGTTCCTGGCACACCACACCATCAATGGCATGGGCATTGCTGAAAATCAGTGATGAGCTGATTAAGATCAGGCTGGAAATCAGTGAATAAGTGCCCAATTTTTTCATGTTTTTTCTCCAAGACTGTATGGATATTTTTACATGGTTTTGCATCCATTCTTATGTCAAATAATATAACTCATCATTATTGTGATTTTGTCAATCTTCCTATACAAACAGGATAGATGAAATGATCGAATTCAATAAAAACCGGACTGCTGCTTGCGACCATGACGATGGTCACTTCGGCAGTCCGGCTGTCTGGTTTAGACCCGTGACTTTCCGTCCCGGCCTTTCGATCGGTTTGGCTTTGATTCATCAAGCCTGCAATTCGTATGGGAAATAATAGCAAAATAAACCCTTTATAAAATAAGTGATTTGATTTTTGAATTACTGGTTTTTACCTAATAGTGGCAGGTATTGTGATATGGAAATTCGATAAAAGTAGCAGCATCGCGCACAGTACTGATATATCCGACGGGCTATGCCTGTGCGGTAGAAGATCACTTAAAATGCCTCCTGTGCGATCATGTGCGGCACAAGGCGACCACTGGCGGCAGGTTTCATCCACACGATCTGTCGATCGTGATGGGGTCCAAAGCTGACATGAATCGGCAAATTGTCGCTATAGAAATACAAGCGATCAAAGGGTGTATTAGCCACGATCCACTGCGCGCCGGAGCGTAGGAACGATCAACCCGCTAGAGCGTGGTAACGAGAACGTATGGTGGTAACCGCTAACAATTCGTTCCAGCAAACTGCGCAAAAATTTGCGCTTTTAAGTCTGGCTCCCACGCTCCAGCATCGCGATCCCTTGAGGTGATTGGGGTCGCGGGGGCGGTTTGCAGGCGTTCCACGCTCTAGCGGGGGAACGAGAATATATACCAATTCTCAGTAGGTTTTCGTCATTCCCGCGCATGCGGGAATCCAGGGAATTTTTACGCTGCCACGAATCTGATTTAGACGTCATTCCCGCGAAGGCGGGAATCTAGGACGGGTGGCCGTTCCCTGAGCGAAGCCGAAGGGGCACCTATCGCAGGCGGGAATCCAGCGATGTGCTGTAATGCCGACTGGATACCCGGTTTCGCACGTATGACGAATGGCCAGTCTGCTATATGGAACCGGGATGCGGCTGATGGAAATGATGCGGCTGCGTGTCAAAGACCTTGATTTTGAACGGGCTTAAGCGTCCGATGGTTCACGCTCCAGCGGGGACACGAGAACGTTAGGCCCTGCATTCTTCAAAGTCCAGCATGCTGATCCGGTATTAACTTTGCCATTTGGTTGCATCTTGCTTGGTCTGCCAGTGTTGCCAGATTGACTTTGTATAATGCAGTGTTCTGTAGGGGTAATTGCATATTAAAGCGATGAATGAGGGTAATGTTTTCGCGGATTAAGCTGCCGCCAATTCCACCAAGATAACGTTCAAACTGTATTTCATGATCAGCCAGGTAAATAATCCTTTTGTTAATTAAATAACAGGGCAATGAATCTGTGGTTGCGTATTGATAGATATCATTGTTAACTAATCCATCAAGATTGACTACCTTGCCGCCCTGATAAAAATTAATGATGCCGGAATTCCACGAGCCAATTCGCATGTTGGGCATATTTTCTGACAGATAGATTCCCGTTTGGTATAGTGCATATTGATTTGGCCATCGGGGCTTCATTGTGTCTACAGTCATTATGTTTCGAAGGATAAGACCGCTCAGTATCGCAAGACTGAGTATCCTGATTTTCGTTGAATCCAGCACAATGAGAATTCCAGAAATCCCGATGACTATGGGAATGATTAAGTTGGCAGAATACCAGGGTTGTATTGCGGCAGGATGCATGTAGTATAGGGTTGTATATCCAAGTATCGCTAGATTACTACCGATAAAAAGCACAAGTCGCGCGTCACTGTATTGGTTTAAATATGGAATCTCCCTTATTCTCTTTATGCCAACTGCCCAAACCAGAATCCAGCAAGATAAAGCCATTAAAATCAATATCACGGTTAATTTAAGAACCGGGTGTAGGCCAAAACCAGCATATACCGGAAAACCGGGTACTACTGACCAGATGAGATTCTGAATGGGTGCCAGCATGGGACCGGTATTTTGAGACCAAAGCAATTTCATTTTTGCGCTATATTGGATATAGCTACCTGAAAATATATAGTTATGTAGAAAAATAAGAAGAGTTGCAACAATCGATCCGGCTAAGCCGCTTAGAAGAGGAAGTAGAAAGGTTCTTTTTGCTTGAACAAATCTGTTGAGCAAGTAAATGATAAAAGAGGCCAAGAAGAACGCAAGCGGAATAAGTCCAAAGTCCGTGCGCGATAGGCTTCCTGAAAATGCGATGAAAAATAAAGATACCGCATTGATGGTATGATGATCTGCGCCAGCGATGGCTTGGTTGGCTGCGCCCATCTTCTCTATTTGTCGTGCATAGAGTGCCGAAAACAATACGACCAGAGGCCATTCCATGATCGTAACTGAATTAAAAGTAAAATTTGGCGACGATATAACTAAGGCGGATGCCGCCAATATTTGCCAATTACCATTACTGGAAAAGGATTTTAAGGCAAGCAAGCAGGCGCCAAATGTAATTAAGGCAGTTAACAAAATGCTTGCTGTTATAAATAGCTGATTGCCTGGATTAAAGCAATAATGCATTATAGCCAGTAAATAAGCCAGCATGGGATGAAATCCGGATGTCAAACTGACACCAGAGTCAAAAGTCCACATCCAGAGTCTTGCAAAATTTCTTGCGAGCACCAAGTAATAAAAGCCATCATCTGGAATATATAAAACTTGCTGGTCTGGCGCAGAAGAAAGTACCCTGCCTATAAAAACAAGCATATTGATTATGCAAATCAACAGTAAGCATAGCCATATTTTTTCCGTAATTTCTAATCTGGAAACTGGATTTTTCATTGGCATGCTTCCTGGTGGCGTGGTTCACGCTCCAGCGTGGGAACGAGAATAAAAACGGGCTTGATTGACCAGGTTTTTCAAATAAAAAACCGGACTGCCGCGTGCGACCATAACGATGGTCACTTTCGGCAGTCCGGCTGTCTTTTTCAGACCCGTGACTTTCCGCACTGATTTTGCAATCAGTTTGGCTTTGGGTGCTTTTATGAGAAAGCTAGCAGAGTGCTGGAAATGGAGAAATAGGTATTATGTCTAGCAGCGATGCTGGCTTACCCTGATTCGGGCAAACGGGTAGCGGAAGTGCTGAGCGTGACCTTGCGCGGCGATATCATGCCCTGGCTAAAAAGTCGCTGTGGCTCATGACCCGTGGCACAAGGCGACCACTGGCGGCAGGTTTCATCCACACGATCTGTCGATCGTGATGGGGTCCAAAGCTGACATGAATCGGCAAATCATCGCCATAGAAATACAAGCGATCAAAGGGCGTATGCGTCACGATCCACTGTGCGACCTCGCGCATGTTTTCATCCTCGATGATGAAATCCACCGCTGCGCCAAGCCGGGTGCAGATGGGCTGCCCGTGGCGATTGCATTCATGGGCCGCGTGTTGATCGCGCTTTGGATCAATGCGTCTGGCAATCTGTCGGGCCAGCGGCGCTGAACAAAAACCGTAGGTCAGGCGGATCATGCCGAAGTAATCAATCACCGGATCCAGAATCTGGAGCGCCAGATCCAGCAGGGCACTGTAACTGTCCGCCTGTTGTGGACGATTGGCCAGTCCGGTACGGGCCTGGGTTGCACCGCACTCGATCAGCTGCCGATAGCTGAAATACGCGCCACAGGGTTCATCCAGATCAGGAAGCGTGTTTGCGCGCCGCAGGCTGAAACCATCCATACACCAGCGATGACGATGCAGCGTATCGCGCAGCACCGCCGGTAGCGGCCCATAACCCGATAAATCGAACAGCCCCAGACCGTCCAGCGCGGCTTCAAAAGCCAGTTGTTCCGGGTAATGGGGGAATTCCTCGTTGATATAGCGCGACTTGTGGTACAGGAAGGGCGGTTCGTAGCGCTCGCCATACTGGAACAGGTCGATGTGCTGCTCGCGCAGCTTGATTTTGACCCGCTCAAGCAGGCGTGGCAGCGGTTGATGGCTGAAATCGTCAAAACGCAGCAGGCTGACCTTGCCGGAATTGAGGTGGATTTTCACCAGATCGGCATTCCGGTAATCGCCATACAGCACCGTGGCGCAGCCGATATAAATCCGCAGCAGGGCTGGAAGCTGTTCGACCAGGCTGACATGCACTTGCAGCGATCGCCCTTCTTCCAGCCAGCCAAGGCCCTGTTGGGTGGCGGTTTGACAGGCGGCGGCCAATGCAGCAGTGTCGGCGATCTGGAACAGACGCTGCTGAGCGATGGTCTGGGCGCTGGCGTAATCACCGAAAAAGGCCTTGATATCGCGCTGCAGGCCCGGATCCAGATGGGTATAGGGGCGGCGGCGTTCAAAGCGCGCCAGGGCGAAATAAACCT
>DAITNL010000195.1:5532-5614 GCA_036834665.1 Candidatus Competibacteraceae bacterium
CGGCGGCCAATGCAGCAGTGTCGGCGATCTGGAACAGACGCTGCTGAGCGATGGCCTGGGCGCTGGCGTAATCACCGAAAAA
>DAITNL010000196.1:0-5581 GCA_036834665.1 Candidatus Competibacteraceae bacterium
CAGTTCAGCCTGTTCCAACCGTTCAGCCTGTTCCAACCGTTCAGCCTGCTCAAACGGTTCAGCCTGTTCAAACGGTTCAGCCCGTTCAAACAGTTCAGCCCGTTCAAACAGTTCAGCCCATTCCAACAGTTCAGCCCATTCCAACAGTTCAGCCTGTTCCAACCGTTCAGCCTGTTCAATCTGAACAAACAGTTCAGAAGTCCACTCTGGCCAGCATCCAGACCCTCGAACCACTGGCAGTTCCTGAAAAACTCCTGATTGGCACACGCAACAATGGCGAAGCGGTCTATTGGCATTACGGCCATAGCAAGCTCGATAATCGTCATATGCTGATCTTTGGCTCCTCGGGATCGGGCAAAACCTACAGCATTCAATGCCTGCTGGCAGAAATGGCCCGGCAGCGCTTGCGCTCCATCATCATCGACTATACCGATGGTTTCCTACCGCAACATATCGAACCGCTTTTCGGGCACGCTGCCCAGCCCAGCAACTATTTCGTAATCAGCGATCAATTGCCCCTCAATCCATTCCGGCGACAAAAATACATCCTCGATCCCTCGCAACCGCCCTTCGAGGAAAGACCTTTCGATGTCGCCACACGCATCGCCAGCATTTTCACATCAGTCTTCACCAGCATGGGCGATCAACAGCAATCAGCCCTGACCCGTGTTCTGGAAGCTGGAATCACCGACAACCCGCAATTCTCACTGGAAGACCTGCTGGCCGGTTTGCGCAACGAAAGCGCCTATGGCCAAACCCTGTCCAGCAAACTGGAACCGCTGATCAGGGCCAAACCCTTTCGCCAGAATACTGATTCAGCCTGGGACACCATCCTTAACTCACCTACGCATTGGGTGCATATCCTGCAACTCAAGGGAATGGCCAGAGAAATCCAGCGCCTGGTGATCGAATTCGCTTTATGGGATCTGTATGACCATGCCTGCAACACCGGCAGCAAGCATCAACCCATTCCTGTGGTGCTCGATGAAGTGCAGAATCTGGATCACCGCAGTGATTCGCCACTGGATAAAATGCTGCGCGAAGGGCGCAAGTTCGGCCTGTCGCTGATTCTAGCCACGCAAACCGCCAGCAAGTTCAGCCAGGAAGAGCGGGATCGCCTGTTCATGGCCGGTCATAAGCTCTTTTTCAAACCCGCCGACACCGAAATCGCCAGCTTCGCCCAACTGCTCAGTCAGTCCACCGGCCTGCCAAAAAATGAATGGAGCGAAAAGCTGTCACGCCTGGAAAAAGGTCAGTGCTGGTCACTGGGACAGGTGCTGACTTCCAGTGGCTCGCTGCAACAGAAACCGGTTCTAATCACGATAACGCCGCTTAAGGAACGCAATCTGCATAACAGCGCTACTCTGAACCCGGTGCAGCTCGCATGAGTCGTACAAAATCGCTTGCGCAAAAGACCATGGAACCACTGGCAATTAAAGCCCTGCCTCTCAATGTGCCGCGCACCTTTCTCCCGGAACGGCGCCTGCTCACGCAACTGCTGCACTTCGCCGCTGCCAATGGCCAGGGTAATAAGCACGAGATCAGCGATGCCACCGGCATTCCGACCGGAGCACAGAGCGGCAAGGTAGAACCCATGCTCGACTATGCCCAGGGCATGGGCATGATCAGCGCCACAAACCAGCGCGGCCATTGGCAACTGGGCTTGACCACGCTGGGCACGGTCATCCTGCGCGAAGATCCCTTCCTCAGCGAGCCCCTGACAGCCTGGTTGCTGCATCTCATGCTGTGTCGCCGCACGGGCTTAAGCAGCCCGGCGCGCGGCATTGCCGATGCATGGTTTAGCCTGTTCGCCGACAGCGGCTTTCGCCTCGGCAATACCTTTACCCAGGCCGATTATCTGGCGTTCCTGCGCGAACGGCATGGCGAAAAAAGCTATCTGCCCTCGGTATCCAGCATTGTCCTGCGCACCTATTTCGAGGAAGGCTGCCTGAACTGTTCAGCAAAAGCCCCGGCACCACTGGCTCTCGCCGACCCGTCATCCCGATATACGCCCAGATCCATTCAAAACCAGCGCATCATCCGTCAGGCCGCACCCGTCGAGACTGCATTCTTTCCCGCCTACAGCGCCTATTTCTGCCTGGTCTGGGATGAATTATTTGCCACCGCAACCCAATTGGCCCTGGATGAATTCTGCCAACACAGCCGCTTATTCACGCTTCTGAACTGGAATGAGCGCAGCGCCACCACCTGGCTGAACTGGATGAGCGATCATCGCTTGGTGCAACTGGATCGTCATACCGGAACCACCATGCTGCTGCGCTTGCGCGGCACGGAATCACTGCTGGAAGAGATTTACAGCGCATTGCTTTAAAAACAGACAAATAGGTACGGCTTCACTGCAAAGGATGTCATGGCGATGACAATGAAAATCGGTGATCTGGTTCGCTTCCATGAAGAGTATTTTTTCGAAGGCGCCGTGCAGTTGCGCTGGACTCAGGAACGCCCCGAACACTCACAACAGGCCGCACGGGCCTTTGTGTTTCACGGTCCGCACTATCACGGTGCCAGTGAGGCCCGCCAGGATGGCATCGAGGGTGGCTATCGTCTCAAGGACAGCGCCAGCCTGCTCAGGGATCTGCTCGATTCCATTCAGGACGGCCTGCGGGGCGAGGACCGCAACCCCTATTGGCTGGTGGTCGCCGGCTATGGCGCGGGCAAATCCCATCTGGCCCTGACCTGTGCCACCCTGCTCGATCAACCGGACGCCGCGATCGCCCAGGATATTATTCAAAATGTCGTGCGCGCCGATCAGGAGATTGGCCAGCAGCTGAGTACTGCAGTCGCCGCACTGCGTAAACCGGTTCTGGTCCTGAGTCTGGACGGCATGGCCGGCTTTCATCTTGGCAATGCCTTGAGTCAGGCCACCTTTGCCCAATTGCGCCGCCACGGGGTTGATACCGGCGCCATCCGCGCGCTTTCACCACGCTTTCAAACCGCTGAACAGTTCGTCGAGCGCAATTTCGACTTTCGCGCCAAGCACTTTGCCGAGCGTCTGCCCGGATTAACTGCAGCGGATATTACTGAACGCCTGCGCAATAACGATGAAGCGGTCTACAGTGCAGTCGATGCACTTTTTAACGAAGCCAATGGCGCACCCATTCCGGTTATCGGTCAGGAATCGGCCCAGGAACTGCTCAATACCCTGTGCGAGGTTTATTGCGGTCCCGGAGGTGATTTTTCCAGTGTTCTGATTCTGTTTGATGAGTTTGGGCGCTATCTGGAATATGCCGCCGAAAAGCCACAATTGGCCGGCGATGCCGCACTACAGCAACTCTTTCAGGGTGTGCAGGACAATGGCAACAAGGTCCGTTTCCTTGCCTTTATCCAGTATGAACTGAAAGCCTATCTGCAGCGCTTCAGCGGCGCCGATCTGCGTCAGTTGCAGCGCTATATCACCCGCTTCGATGCTGCGGAAAAGTGGTATCTCTCGACCAATCTGGAAACCCTCTTTGCCCATATGATCGGCAAGGAGCATCAGCTACTCGCCCAGCTTTGGAACCAAACCGACGCCGCACGCCAAGGCCAGTTGAGTTGGCAACGCATGCGCGACAGCCTGCCGGGTTTCAGTCGTTTTCCGGTCTGGAACGAAGCCGAACGTTTTGCACAGGTGATTGTCAAGGGCTGCTGGCCACTGCATCCATTGGCCACCTGGTTCCTCACCCGGCAACGCGATATTGTGCAATCGCGTTCCGCATTGACCTTCATCAAGGATGTCATTGAGCGGATCGCCGCTGAGGATGCGCTGAGCGAGGGACGCCTGCGCCAGGTCAGTGCCGCTGAATTAACGCTGCGCAGTCTATTGCCGGAAATGATCGCCGCCGAGCGTGAAACCGGGGCCACGGTCGCGGAAACCCTGCAAGCGTTGCTGGAAAAATTCCATACGCATCTGGATACCGCGCAGCGTCTGGTGCTGGCCGGCATTGCCGTTTTGGAAAAGACCCGGATTGGCCGGCAAACCCAGGATGCCATGCAGCATCTGCTGAGCGAGGCCACCGCGCTTAGCAGCGACGTTTTGCACACAGCACTGACGGCCTTAAGTCAGGATCTGGGCGCTGTGGAATGGAATGCCGATCTTGGCCATTATGAACTGATCGCCGATGCCTCGACGCGCGGTCAGTTTCAACAATGGCTGCGTACACGCCGCAGCGGTTTTGGCATTGACGCAGTGCGTGATTTATTCATTCGTCGTGGCGCCAAGGATAGCGAGCTCTCCGATATCGAAACTGATTTCGCCCAGAGTCGGGAGATTTCCAGTTCACCGCTGGAATGGCGCTTTGAGGCCAGCTTTGCCCATGCGCAGAGTATTGCATCTGCGATTCACACTGCTTTCCAGGAATGGCAAAAAGCCATTTCGCACAAGGAGTCCAAAGGCAAGCTGATATATCTGTATCTGCATCCTGATGACACCCTGGACCGCATCGAAGAACAGGTGCGCGCCGGCATGGCCGAGGAATTAGCGCGCAGCGGTTATGCACTGCTGCCGATCTGGGTGATTGCCCTGGTGGATCGACAGGGCATCATGGCTGAACATCTCAGCCGCCTGCACCTGTTTGAGGAACAGGCATCGGCTGAGGAGCGTGAGAAATTTCGCCGTTTCATCCCCGATGAATGCGCCCGCAGTCGCCAGGCTTTGCAGAATGCCGCCCAGAATTTAATCAGAGAGCGCATATATTGGGTTGCCGGTTGCCCGGATATCGCCGAGCAGCGCTTGAAAAGCTTTGGCAGTGCACTGTTCGCGCGCGTTTATCCGCAAACCCTGCCTTTTCCATTCGATGGCTTCAATGCACTCACGGGTAATGGGCCTGCTGACTGTGCCCAGTTGACGCGCAGCCTGATTGCCCAGCAGGTCGATGCGCAGTGGCTGCAGGCACAGCCCACCCGCTTGCGCGGTCGTGCCCAGAAGCTGCTGGCGACGAGCTGGAAAGCCCTGCAAGCCTCTGGAAAACTGAGCGAGCCGCAAGCACCCGCAGTGCGGGCACTGTACCAGTTGCTGCAGGAACGGCATCAACAGCACCCCAAAACCCCGCTGGCGCATACCTATCGCCGCCTGCTCGCGCCTCCGTATGGCATGCACAGTGCCGCAGCGGGCGTCATGCTGGGTCTGCTGATTGGACTGCAACAGCCACCGCGCCGCCTTGAACAGAATGACGACCTGATAGCGGCGGGTGATTGGCTGCATACGGCATTTCCGGCGCAAAGAGGACAACATGTTCTCAGTCTGGAGCTTCTGGAAAAAACCACGCTGTGCTTTTTGAGCGAGGACAGCGAACAGCGCTGGCGCACCTTTATGGCGGCATGGGAAACCGAAAGGAATTATCAGAAAAAGGTCAACATGGCCGATGAGGCCGAGCGGCGCCGTAAAAGCGATCCCCTACCCGAATCTCTGGAGGGCAACTATAAGTATCTGCTTGAGAATGCCCAGAAAATCCGCATGAAATTGCATCATGTCAAGGAGCAGATCAGTCGCTGGCAGGACGACATTGAAAGAGCGCAAAAAGACAATGCAGTCGGCCAGATGCTGAAAGCGGCTTCCGCCTTATGGCAACAGTTGCAGACAGTG
>DAITNL010000197.1:0-5543 GCA_036834665.1 Candidatus Competibacteraceae bacterium
AACCCCTGACCGCCATTCAGCAGGACTTGACGATCCTCGGCCAACAGGTCCACTACGGTCTCGCGCTAACCCTGGAGGCGCTGGATCGTCATAGCCAGCACCTGACCACGCGCATTGACGATCTCGGCGCACAAATGGACCACGGATTTGCCAGCCTGGCGCAAACGCTGCTGGTCGTTGATCTCAAACTCGACTACAGCCTGGCGCTGCAGGAAGCCCAGTTTGAAGCCGCCCTGCAGGCCGGCGTCAAACACTACGATGTCTATCTGGGTACGGGAGAACGCAGCAGTCTGGAAGCAGCTGAACGGCAGTTCACCGAGGCTCAGGCGCGCTACGAAACTCTGTTGGCCAAACTCGGCGCTGAACCAGAACGGCTGCACGCCTACCGGCTGCAACACGCCCTGTCCAGCTATTACCGCACCGTGGTCTACGCCGAACGGGCAGCCGATCAACCGAAGTTTGCTGAACAGGCCGTGCAAACGTTCATCGCCTTTACCGAGCAGGTCCGGGAACCAGCGCATCTGGAGGCGGTATTACCCATCCTCAATTACGCCTATATCTCCATCGCCGATGTCGATGCTGCCGGTCGGGCCGGCGACCAACTGACCCAAGCCTACGCCACGCTCATCCAGCATCACCTGGCGCATAATCGCCATAACACCGCCCGTGCTGCGGCGGCTATGCTCACTATGGTGCGCAATGACGACCAATCCCGCCGGCTGGAATCGGTTGTGCGCTATATTTCCGGCCAGGATGCCGATCCTGCGCAAGAGATGTGGACCCTGGAAGGCGACTGGCTGATTTACCTCGAACAGCGTGAACGCCCGCGTCCCGACACCGTCTTTGCCCTACTGGCCTGTGCGGAGAGTCTGGAACAAGGGCGGGTTGCGCCCGACTACTGCAACCTTTCCACTGACGCGCTGGTTGCCGCGGCCAAGGCGTATGAAAATGAAACCATCCATCGTTATGTAGCGGCCACGCTGTTGCGGAACAATCGCATTGCCGAAGCCAAACAGATTCTGGACGCCTACTACATCGCCGACCCCGATTTCCGCATCAAGAGCCAGATCGCCATCGCGTATTTCCTGAAACATGAACCGGGCCAGCAAGATCGCTATTGCCGCATGACCCGCTACGTCATGGATGACACTGCGTTCCCGGATGGCCTGCGCCGCGATGTCCGGCAACATCGGGAAAAATGGGGCATTTTCTGTCCAAAATCACTCTGAGATGATCTGGCGTTCTTCCGGATTTAAGGATGCGCCAAATCATCGACCCTCTCGAACTGCAAAGTTTCGCCCTCCAGCGCGAACTCGATGCCCGAAAAACCCCGTCTGAAAACAATCGTCTCGGTCAAGAATGGTGAGGAAAAGACATTTTCAGGAGACCCCGTACTTTCCCCATCACCTGCTTGAACGGTTTGGGTGGCAACCTTTTAATGAAGTCAGTGGCCCGTTTTTCAATCTCAAGCAGCGGCATTCCCTTGCTCCGGTCGCTGCGTCATTTTCTTAACCCAATCGGCTGCATCTACACGACGCAGCCATTCTCCATGTGCTCTGGCTTGCTCGGCTTCGCTCCCCAACATCCCAACCCGGCTGTGGATTTCCCCGCCGACCAAGATGGACGCCCACCCGCTCAGCGAAGAAGGCTACTACGCCATCTACGGCACTGCCGCGCGCGTATGGAAATGCCCGGCTGCTCGCTGTGCATAGGCAATCAGGCGCGGGTGGCGGATAACGCCACGGTGGTCTCAACCTCGACCCGCAACTTCCCCATCCTGAACGGCGGAGCTTGTCGCGCACCGGGTCAAGTAGCCGTTTCGGGTGAAGCAGCGGGATCTGCGAGCCGGCTGCAAGTGCCGTGCTCTTACCTGTTTATTCCCGGGCGATGGCGCAATGGCTTACGGGGCGCGCAAAAAATTTCCGGCCCGGCCGCGCGCATGGCCATGCGCCGCCCAGCCGCGAAAACCGTGACCGGTGGCAAGCAAAGCCGCTTGGTGATAACCTTGTATGTCATGGTGAAACCGGCCCGCGCGGGCTTCTCGCCGGTCAGCATCCCAGCACGGACGGTGGTGAAACACCCCGTTTGGTGGTCTTCCAACCCGAGCGTATCTTAAATCAGAGGGGATTCTATCGATGGCAATCACTCACGATGGCAAGAATCGTACCAGCAATGCCAAGCTGCTGCAGTGGGTCGACGAAGTAGCCGCACTGGCCCAACCCGACCGTGTGGTCTGGTGTGATGGCTCGGAGGAGGAATATCAGCGTCTGTGCGACGAAATGGTCGCATCCGGCACCTTCACCCGGCTGAACCCGGAAAAGCGCCCCAATTCCTTCCTGGCCCGCTCCCATCCGTCCGACGTGGCGCGGGTCGAGGACCGCACCTTCATCTGCTCGGAAGTCAAGGACGATGCCGGCCCGACCAACAATTGGGCGCCGCCGGCGGAAATGCGCACCAAGCTGAAGGAACTGTTCAACGGCTGCATGCGCGGCCGCACCCTGTACGTCATTCCCTTCAGCATGGGTCCGATCGGCAGCCCGATCGCCCAGATCGGCGTGGAGCTGACCGACTCGGCCTATGTCGTGGTCAACATGAAGATCATGACCCGCATGGGCCAGAAGGTGCTCGATGCCCTGGGCAGCGACGGCTTCTTCGTCCCCTGCGTGCATTCGGTTGGCGCACCGTTGGCCCCCGGTCAGCAGGACGTGCCGTGGCCGTGCGAACCGGATATCGGCCGCAAGGCGATCGTGCACTTCCCGGAAACCCGCGAGATCTGGTCCTACGGTTCCGGTTACGGCGGCAACGCCCTGCTCGGCAAGAAGTGCCTGGCGCTGCGCATTGCCTCGTCGATGGCCCGCGATGAAGGCTGGCTGGCCGAGCACATGCTGATCCTCGGTCTGGAATCGCCCAAGGGCGACAAGACCTACGTCGCGGCGGCCTTCCCGAGCGCCTGCGGCAAGACCAACCTGGCCATGATCGTGCCGCCCAAGGGCTTCGGCAACTGGAAGGCGCTGACGGTGGGCGACGATATCGCCTGGATCAAGCCAGCCGCCGATGGCACCCTGCGCGCCATCAACCCGGAAGCGGGCTTCTTCGGCGTCGCCCCCGGCACCTCCTATGATTCCAACCCGATGGCGATGGAATCGTGCAAGGCCAACTCGATCTTCACCAACGTCGTGCTGACCGATGACGGCGACGTGTGGTGGGAAGGCATGGGCGTTGCGGCTCCGGCCCACGGCATCGACTGGCAGGGCAATGACTGGACGCCGGATTGCGGTCGTCTGGGCGCGCATGCCAACTCGCGCTTCACCGCGCCTGCCGCACAGTGCCCGACCATCGATCCGGCCTGGGAAGATCCCGCCGGTGTGCCGATCTCGGCCTTCATCTTCGGTGGCCGTCTGTCCAAGACCTTCCCGCTGGTCTACCAGGCCTTTGACTGGAACCACGGCGTGTTCATGGCCGCGACCATGGGTTCGGAAGCGACCGCCGCCGCGATTGGCGTCACCGGCATTCGCCGCGATCCGTTCGCCATGCTGCCGTTCTGCGGCTACAACATGGCCAGCTACTGGGGCCACTGGGTCAACATGGGCAAGAAGTCCGGCCTGAAGCTGCCGCAGATCTTCCGCACCAACTGGTTCCGCAAGGGTCCGGACGGCAAGTTCGTCTGGCCGGGCTATGGCCAGAACATGCGGGTGCTGAAGTGGATCGTGGAGCGCGTCAATGGTCAGGTCAGCGCGGTGGAAAGCCCGTTCGGTCTGATGCCGCGTTACGAGGATCTGGACTTCGAAGGTCTGGATTTCTCCAAGGAGCAGTTCGAGACCATCACCAGCATCAACCGCGCCGAAGCTCTCAACGAGATCGCCGAGATCAAGGGCTTCTTCGAGAAGTTCGGCGCGCAGTTGCCGGCGGAACTCGAAGCCCAGCGGCAGGCCTTTGGTGAGCGTGCTGAGAAGGCGCCGGAAGTCTGGCGCGTAGTCGAGGCAGCCTAAGCTGCCGGGCAGGCGTGGACCAGATCCGGTTCACGCCTCCAGCCCAGGCATTAAAAAAGCCGGCGCAAGCCGGCTTTTTCGTGGCTGGATATCCTGATTGGCGCAAACCGCCCTCTCCCGCTGGAAAAGGGCAGGCGCTTTCTGCTACTTGCGTCCCTTCAGTGCCGCGATGCGCATGCGCAGCGCATTCAGCTTGATAAAGCCGCCGGCATCCTTCTGATCATAGGCGCCCGCGTCATCCTCGAAGGTGGCGATATTCATATCGAACAGGCTGTCATCCGACTTGCGGCCGGCGATGATCACATTGCCCTTGTACAGCTTGACCCGCACCGTACCATTCACCGGCGCCTGCGAGGCATCGATCATGGTCTGCAGCATCCTGCGTTCCGGACTCCACCAGTAGCCGTTATAGACCAGACTGGCATAGCGCGGCATCAGGTCATCCTTGAGATGGGCCACCTCACGATCCAGGGTCAGTGACTCCATGGCCCGATGTGCCTTGAGCATGATGGTGCCGCCGGGCGTCTCGTAGCAGCCGCGCGACTTCATGCCCACATAGCGGTTTTCCACCAGATCCAGCCGGCCAATACCGTGCGCGCCGCCCAGTTGATTCAGCTTGAGCAGCACCGCCGCCGGCGTCAGCGCCTCGCCATCGATCGCTACGATATCGCCATTGCGATAGCTCAGTTCAATATAAAGCGGCTGATCAGGGGCCTTCTCCGGCGATACTGACCAGCGCCACATCGGTTCTTCCGGCTCGTTCCACGGGTCTTCAAGCACACCACCTTCGTAGGAAATGTGCAGCAGGTTGGCATCCATCGAATACGGCGACTTGGTGCCGCGTTTCATCTCCACCGGAATGCCATGCTGTTCGGCATAGGCCAGCATCTTCTCGCGCGACAGCAGATCCCACTCGCGCCACGGCGCGATGATCCTGATATTTGGCTTGAGCGCGTAGGCGCCCAGTTCGAAACGCACCTGATCATTACCCTTGCCCGTCGCGCCATGCGCGATGGCCTCGGCGCCGGTCTGCACGGCAATCTCGATCTGCCGCTTGGCGATCAGCGGCCGGGCAATCGACGTGCCCAGCAGGTACTCGCCCTCATAAATGGCATTGGCGCGGAACATGGGGAAGACGAAATCGCGCACGAACTCCTCGCGCAGGTCGTCAATGAAGATGTTCTCCGGCTTGATGCCAAATTGCAGCGCCTTCTGCCGCGCCGGCTCCAGTTCCTCATCCTGACCCAGATCGGCGGTGAAGGTCACCACCTCGCACTGGTAGACATCCTGCAGCCACTTCAGGATGACCGAGGTATCCAGGCCACCCGAATAGGCCAGCACGACTTTCTTCACATCGGACATACGCTTTTCCCATTGTTCCCGTTGATTAAAAGGCTCCACGTGCTGGACGCCCGGCATTGCCGGACGGCCCGCGGGCCGCGACTGGCTAGCTTAAAACTTTGCCCCGGCGCGTCAAGGCAAGCCCGGCGTATAATTTGCGCCCTGTCTTCGCTGCCGACCTGGATCTGCCGATGGATACCCTGACCCTGACCC
>DAITNL010000198.1:0-5532 GCA_036834665.1 Candidatus Competibacteraceae bacterium
CACCCTGCGACAACTGGCAGCCGATGGGGTCAGCCTGCTCTATATCAGCCACAAGCTGGAGGAAATCCGCAGCCTGTGCGACAAGGCCACGGTACTGCGTAGCGGTCGGGTCACCGGCACCTGCATTCCGGCGCGCGAGTCCGCCGACAGCCTGGCGCGGCTGATGATCGGCAGCGAACTGCCGGCCTGCCGCCTGCTGCCCAGCCCGGTGCAACGGGCGCCGCGCCTGGTGCTGGCCGGACTGAACCAGCCGGCGGATGGTCCCTTTGGCACTGCCCTGCGCGACCTGCACCTGACCGTGCACAGCGGCGAAATCGTCGGCATCGCCGGCGCGTCCGGTAACGGCCAGCGCGAACTGCTGGCCGCGCTCAGCGGCGAAACCCAGGCCCCGCATGCTGCCATGGTACGACTGCTCGGCGATCCGGTCGGGCGTCTCGATCCGGCGGCGCGGCGTGCGCGCGGCCTGGCCTTTGTGCCTGAGGATCGTCTTGGTCGCGGCGCGGTACCGGGGCTGTCCCTGGCCGATAACGCCCTGCTCACCGCCGCTGGGCGCGGGCTGGTGCATCGCGGGCTGGTGCGCCGCAGTCAGGTGCTGCGCTACACCCACGAGGTGATCGAGCACTTCCGGGTCAAGTGTCATGGTGCCGGCGCGGCAGCACGCAGCCTGTCGGGCGGCAATCTGCAGAAATTCATCGTCGGCCGCGAAATCACCCAGGACCCGCAGGTGATGATCATCGCCCAGCCGACCTGGGGCGTTGATATCGGTGCGGCGGCCCTGGTGCGCGAGCGCCTGATCGAACTGCGCAACCGCGGTGTCGCCCTGCTGGTGATTTCCGAGGATCTCGACGAACTGTTTGCGATTTCCGACCGCATCGTGGTCATCGCCGGTGGCCGTCTGTCTCCCGCCCGCGCCGCCACCACCACCGATGCGGCCGAGATTGGTCGCTGGATGGGCGGATGCTTCGACGAACCGGTCCATGTGGCAGCTTGAACCACGGCCAGCACCCTCACGGCTGGCGCGCTGGCTGGCCCCGCTGGCAGCGCTGACCCTGACCGGCCTGTCGCCGGGCCGGGCGCTGGCGGTGTTCTTCCTGCGCCCACTGGAGAACGGTTACGGCATCGGCGAGTGGCTGCTCAAGGCCACACCGCTGATCCTGTGCGGACTGGGCCTGGCACTGGGCTTTCGCGCCAACGTCTGGAACATCGGCGCCGAGGGTCAATTGATTCTCGGTGCCATCGCTGCCGGCGGGCTGGCTATTGCCTGCGAGGGCAGCGACCCGGTCTGGCTGCTGCCGGCGATGACCCTGGCCGGGATGCTCGGCGGCATGGCCTGGGCGGCGATTCCGGCCTTCCTGCGCACCTGCTGCCAGACCAGCGAAATCCTCACCAGCCTGATGCTGGCCTACGTGGCGCCGCTGCTGCTGGCCTGGCTGGTCAACGGCCCGTGGCGCGATCCTTCCGGCTTCAATTTCCCGCAGTCGATCCAGTTCGGTCCCGCCGCGCTGCTGAACCCACTGGTCGAGGGCAGCCGCCTGACCGCCGCCTTTCCGCTGGCGCTGGTGCTGGCGGTGGCGGCCTGGCTGTTCCAGCGCCACAGCTACCTTGGCTTTCAAATGAGTGTCGCTGGGCAATCAGCAGCAGCGGCCCGTTATGCCGGCTTTTCCGCCCAGCGCACGGTCTGGGTAGCCCTGCTGATCGGCGGCGCCGGCGCCGGACTGGCCGGTTTTGCCGAAGTTGCCGGCCCGATTGGCCAGTTGCTGCCGAGCATCTCGCCCGGCTATGGCTTCGCCGCGATCATCGTCGCCTTTGTCGGCCGTCTGCATCCGCTGGGCGTGGTGCTGGCCAGTCTGCTGCTGTCGCTGTTCTATCTCGGCGGCGAAGCGGCGCAAATGGAACTGGACCTGCCCGCGGCGATCACCGGCCTGTTTCAGGGCACGCTGCTGTTTGCCCTGCTGGCCTGCGACACCTTCATTCACTACCGGCTGCGCTGGCGGGGACGTCGATGAACGACTGGCTACCGATTCTGGCGACTGTGCTCGGTGCGGCCACACCCCTGATCTATGCCGGTCTGGGCGAACTGGTGACCGAAAAAGCCGGGGTGCTCAACCTCGGCGTCGAGGGCATGATGCTGATTGGCGCGGTGACCGCTTTTGCCGTAGCCAGCGACAGCGGCAGCCTCGCTGCCGGCATTGCCGCCGGCACCGGCGCCGGCATCGCCGCCTCGGCGCTGTTTGCTCTGCTCACCCTGCACGCGCTGGCCAATGCCATGGCCACCGGGCTGGCGCTGGCGCTATTCGGCGTTGGCCTGTCCGCCTTTGTCGGTCGCGCCTATATCAGCCGGGTTCTGGACGGTGTCGGGCCGGTCGAGCTGTTGCCGGGGCTGGCGCTTGATCCATTCGTGCTCGGCTCGCTGCTGCTGCTGGGTGCGGTGCAATTCTTCCTCTATCACAGCCGGGCCGGGCTGGTGTTGCGCGCGGTCGGTGAATCGCCCACCACCGCCCATGCCCTGGGCTATCCGGTACGGCTGATTCGCTGGGCGGCGATTCTGTTTGGTGGTGCCTGTTCCGGGCTGGCCGGCACCTTTCTGGCGGTCGATTACACGCCGATGTGGGTCGAGGGCCTGACCGCCGGGCGCGGCTGGATCGCCCTGGCGCTGGTGGTATTCGCCACCTGGAAACCGTGGCGGGTGCTGGCCGGCGCCTACCTGTTCGGGGGCGTGACCATTTTGCAGTTCCACGGTCAGGCACTGGGGCTGGCAATTCCGCCGCAGTTCATGGGCATGCTGCCGTATCTGGCAACCATCGTGGTGCTGGCGCTGATCTCGCGGCGCGGCACCACCCTGCGCGCCAACGCCCCGGCCTCGCTCGGTCAAACCTGGCATCCGGGCTTCTAAAGGTCCGTTCCGTTTTTCTCCATCGCCACGCTCCAAGGAGTTCGCTGCATGAACCCATCCCGCCGCGCCCTGCTCAAGGCTGCTCTCGCCGCCGGACTGCTCGCCCTGTTGCCCAAGCTCAGCATCGCCAGCGAGAAACCGACCCTGCCGCTGAAAATCGGCTTTGTCTACGTCAGCCCGATTGGCGATGCCGGCTGGACCTACCAGCACGATCTGGGCCGCCGCGCGGTCGAAGCCGCCTTTGGCGACCGGGTGCAGACCAAGTATGTCGAGAGCGTGCCCGATGGCGCCGACGCCGAACGGGTGATCCGCGACTTCGCATCCAGCGGCCATCAACTGGTGTTCACCACCTCGTTTGGCTACATGAACCCGACGCTGAAAGTCGCCAAGCAGTTTCCGAAGACCCTTTTCGAGCACGCCACCGGCTACAAGCAGGCGATCAACGTTGGCATCTACGCCGCGCGCTATTACGAGGCGCGCTATCTGGCCGGCATCGTCGCCGCCAAAATGAGCAAGACCGGCGTGGCCGGCTACGTGGCCGCCTTCCCGATCCCCGAGGTGATCATGGGCATCAACGCCTTTGCCCAAGGCATGCGCAGCGTCAACCCCGAGGCGCAGGTCAAGGTGATCTGGGTCAATGCCTGGTTTGATCCGGGCAAGGAGCGCGAAGCGGCCCTGACCCTGGCCAGCCAGAGCGCCGACGTCCTCACCCATCACACCGACTCCACCGCCGTGGTACAGGCCGCCGAAGACAAGGGTCTGTGGTCGATCGGCTACCACTCCGACATGCGCAAGTACGGCCCCAAAACCGAACTCACCGCCGCCACCCATCACTGGGAAGGCTTCTATCGGCAGGCAGTGCAGGCGGTGCTTGACGGCACCTGGACCTCGACCAATGTCTGGGGCGGACTCAAGGACGGCATGGTCGGATTGGCGCCCTTCAACCCGGCGATACCGGCTGATGTAGCAGCGCTGGTGGAAACGCGCAAGCAGGCGATCATCGCCGGCCAACTGCATCCCTTCCAGGGTCCGTTGCGCCAGCAGGACGGTCAGCAGGTGGTCGCCGCTGGCGCCACGCTTAGCGATGCCGATCTGCTGAAAATGAATTACTACGTCGAAGGCGTAGTGGGGCAGTTGCCAAAATAGCCACCGCAGCCGCGCTGCTCACGCGCCTTTAGCGGGGCTGCAACATGCTGCGCCGACCGGCCAGGAAGGCGCGCAATGCCTGCTCGGCAGCAGCGGCGAGCGCTTCATCCGCGATCGCCAGCGCCTGTTCCAGGGGCATCGGCTCCCGGCAGGCGCTGAACATGGCGTCAATGCCCAGTTCATGCAGCGTCTCCAGACCCGGCCCGAGACTGCCGGCGATGACCAGACAGGGCACGCCGCAGGCCCGGGCGCGTTGCGCCACGCCAGCCGGCGCCTTGCCGAACGCGGTCTGCCCATCGATGCGGCCCTCGGCGGTCAGGACCAGATCGGCATCGCGCAGGTGCCGATCCAGGTCGAGCAGATCCAGCACCACATCGACGCCGCGGCGCAACTCGGCATGCAGAAAGGCTTTTAATCCCGCGCCCAACCCGCCAGCCGCGCCGGCACCGGGCAGCTCGCGCACCGGGCACCCGAGATCGCGCTCGATGCACATCGCCAAGTGCGCCAGACCCGCTTCCAGTTCCACCACCTGCGCCGGCGTAGCACCTTTTTGCGGAGCGTAGACCTGCGCCGCGCCGTGCCGGCCCAGCAACGGATTATCCACGTCGCAGATGGCTTGCACCCGCGTCCTGGCCAGTCGTGGATCCAGCCCGCTCAGATCAATGCGGGCAATGCGCGCCAGCATCGCACCGACCGGCTCGACCGGGATGCCATTCCGGTCGGGAAAACGCGCCCCCAGTGCGCTTGCCAGACCGATACCGCCATCGTGGGTGGCGCTGCCGCCGATGCCGATCACCAGATGTTCGATGCCCAGTTCCAGCGCCGCCGCGATCAGCTCGCCGGTGCCGCGCGTGGTGGTGCGGGTCGGATCGCGCTCGGCGGGCGATAGCAGGGCCAAACCGCTGGCCGTCGCCATTTCAATCACCGCCAGCCGTCGCGCCGGTACATGGCAGAAGCTTGCCGTCACCGGTGCGCCGCGCGGCCCGGTGACAAGCACGCTGTGTGCCTCGCCGTGCAGGGCAGTCAACAGCACTTCGGCAAGGCCGTCACCGCCATCGGCAACCGGAACCTGCACGATCTCGGCCTCTGGACAGGCCCGGGCCACGCCGCGCGCCAGCGCTGCTACCGCCGCGCTGGCACTGAGGCAGTCCTTGAGGGCATTGGGCGCGATGACGATTTTCACGGTGCGCGCTTCTCCAGATCACCCGGCGGCATCAGCGATTCCGCACCGGCCCGATCCAAGCGGTGCTGTTCGCGGCGGATCAGCAGCCGCTGCCAAAGCAGGAAGGCCGCCGGAATCACGATCAGGGTCAACAGGGTGGCGCTGACGATGCCGCCGACCATCGGCGCAGCAATTCGCCGCATCACCTCCGAACCGGTGCCGCTGCCGTACATGATCGGCAACAGGCCAACGATGATGGTGGCAACGGTCATCATCTTCGGCCGCAGCCGCAGCAGCGCGCCTTCGATCAGTGCCTCACGCAGTTCCGCCA
>DAITNL010000199.1:0-5463 GCA_036834665.1 Candidatus Competibacteraceae bacterium
GGCAATACCTTCAAGGCCACCGCCAAGCCGGTGCTGATCGGCACCGCCGTGGTCGGTGCAGCGACCATGGTGTTCTCGATCGTGATGCTGCTGACCGGCGGCTTGACCGAAAATCTCGACAAGCTGTCGCTGCTGTATCCACCGTTTCTGCTCGGCCTGATTTCCGGCGGCGCGACCATCTTCTGGTTTTCCGGCGCTTCAACCCAGGCGGTATCCACCGGTGCCTATCGGGCGGTGGAATACATCAAGGGCCACATGAAGCTCGACGGCGCCACCAAGGCTTCCGCCCAGGACAGCAAGAAGGTGGTGGAGATTTGCACGATCTATGCGCAAAAAGGCATGTTCAACATCTTCATGGCGGTGTTTTTCGGCACCCTGGCCTGCGCCTTCATCGAGCCGTTTTTCTTCATCGGCTATCTGATTTCGCTGGCGATCATCGGGCTGTATCAGGCCGTGTTCATGGCCAATGCCGGCGGCGCGTGGGACAACGCCAAGAAGATTGTCGAGACCGAGCTGCACGCTAAGGGCACCGAGTTGCACACCGCCGTTGTGGTAGGCGATACGGTGGGTGATCCCTTCAAGGATACCGCTTCGGTAGCGATGAACCCGATCATCAAATTCACCACCCTGTTCGGCCTGCTGGCGGTGGAAATGGCGGTCGGCCTGATCGCCCAGGGCCAGCAGGCATTGGTCACCAACATGGCAGCACTGTTTCTGGTGGTCAATCTGGTGTTCGTGTTCCGCAGTTTCTACCGGATGCGGATCGATGTTCCGGGCTCCGATGACGAGCAGGGCACCGACGACGGCAAAACCGTCACCGAATCGGTTTAGCCGGTCACGGCGCGGTCAACGGAGCCTCGCCAGGGAACAACAGCCCTCCCTGGCGAGGTTTTCGGGCGCCGCAGTCACAACCGTCGCATCTTGATATCAAGAATCTGAATCCGATAGGCGATCTGGCGCGGAGTCATGCCCAGCAGGCGGGCGGCCTTGGCCTGCACCCAGCCGGCCTGTTCCAGGGCTGCGATGACCCGCTCCCGTTCGTCCAGATCGGGATCTTCCAGCTCAAGCTTGCTCGGGGCGGTTGAAAGCACCGGACTGGCGCCGCGCGGATTCAGGCCGCTCAGCTCGATCACGTCCTGGGCGATCATCCCGTTGGCACTCATGATCGCGCTGCGCTCCAGACAGTTTTCCAGCTCGCGCACGTTGCCAGGCCAGTGATGCCGCATCAGCGAGCGGATGGCACTGTCGGTGATGCTCAGCATCCGGCCCTGCTGCCTGCCGATCTTGTCTACTAGAAACCGTGCCAGATCGGGAATATCCTCCGAGCGCTCGCGCAACGCCGGCATGAAAATCGGCATCACGTTGAGCCGATAATACAGATCCTCCCGAAACTCGCCGGCTTCCACCGCCGTTTCCAGGTCGCGGTTGGTGGCGGCGATGATCCGCACATCCACCCGCAAGGTCTGGCTGCTGCCGACCCGCTCCAACTCGCCCTCCTGCAACACCCGCAACAGCTTGGCCTGAAACGTGGGGGAAATATCGCCGATCTCGTCCAGGAACAAAGTGCCGCCGTGCGCCTGCTCGAAGCGGCCCTTGCGCTGGTTGACCGCCCCGGTGAACGCGCCTTTCTCGTGCCCGAACAATTCCGATTCCAGCAGATTGTCCGGCAGTGCCGCGCAGTTCAGCTTGAGCAGTGGCCCGCCGGCGCGCGGCGAGTTGTAGTGGATGGCACAGGCGATCAATTCCTTGCCGGTACCGGATTCGCCCCGCACCAGCACTGTGGTGTTCCACTTGGCCACCTGTCGCACCTGCTCGAACACCCGCTGCATCGGCTGGCTGTGGCCGACCATGCTGTCAAAACCGTGATTGCCGCGCACCGCGCGCCGCAGGCTGTCGCGTTCGGCAGTCAGCGCGCCGCGTTCACGCTCCGCCTCGCGGGCGGTTTGTACGCTGCGAGCGATCAGGTTGGCGACCATCTCTAGAAAGCGGGCGTGCTCCTGCAGCCACTGGTCGCAGCAGGACGGTTGCGCCGCCAGCACGCCACTGTATTGCCCCGGTCCCGCCCGGATCGGCACGCCGATAAACGGCAAGTCCCGGTCATACAAGCGCAACCGGTTGAGAAAACGCGGTTCGTCGGCGATGCGCGGCAACACCACTTTTTCGCCCCGCTCCAGCACCATGCCGATCAAGCCTTCGCCCGGTAGATAGCGCACCGGCTCATCGTCCGGGGACGCGTGTTGGCCGTGGATCGCGCTGACCAGCAAAGCACCGCTGTCGGGATCCACCAGTGACACCGTGCCGCGCAGCAGTTCGCCCCGGTCATGCAACACTTGCAGAACCCGCGCGAGCGTTTCCCGCAGCGGGCAGGGCTGACTGAGAATTCGGCTCACCCCGAACAGGGTCGCCAGTTCGATCTCCAATAATTCTGAATGATCCACGAGAGCGTCTCTTCGGCGGCGGTCAGGAGCCTTCGATGTATTTGATGGGCAGCGAGACCTGCCAGCGGCAGCCGGCGGTGTAGTCGGGATCGAGAGCGATCATGCCGCGCTGCTCGTTGACCACCTCCTGCACCATGGCCAGACCGAGGCCGACATGGGTCGCGGCGCGCTTGGTGGTGAAGAACGGTTCGAAAATCTGCCAGTGTAAATCCGGGGGTATGCCGGGTCCGGTGTCCTCGATGGTGACCTGTACCGTCTGGTCGCGGACGCCGGTGACGATGCGCAGTTCGCGGGGCTGGTGGCGATTGCCTTCCATGGCGTCCAGCGCGTTGTCGAGCAACTGCTTGAACATGCCGCGCAGGCGGCTGGCCCGTGCGGTGATGGCGGGCAGCATTGGCGCCGGCTTCCAGTCCACAATCATGCCCCCTCCCAGCAAGCGTTGCTTGCACAGTTCCAGCACCTCGCGCAACAACTGATTGATGTTGACCGGCGCTGCTGCTTCCGGCGGCACTTCAGGAATCAACGCTCGCAGTCGCTCCAGCGCCGCTTGACCGGTCGTGGTTGCCTGGCGCAGGGCGTGGCGCAGAGCCGGATCGCCTTGGGCACCGCGCCGTTCCAGCAGGTCGTGGGCGGCGGCGATCAGGTTCAGCGGTCCCTGCATCTGGAAAATGGCAGCCTGCAGCGCCTCGCGCATGCTGCGCACCCGTTCCTGCTCGGCCAGCAGAGCGCGCATGGCGTTCATACCCACCGCTTCCTGCTGGCGCTTGAGCGAGGTGATTTCGTTGGCCATCAAGAGCAGATAGGTTTGCCGCACCGGTTTGAAGAAATTGGCGGCGCTGCTGTCCTGCTCGCGGAACCAGACCCCGGAACAGGAGAACCAGCGCGGCTGCCCCTTGCCGCCCGGATCGAAGCTGACCTCCTTGTCGCGAAAACCGTGCTCCGCATGCTTGCCCCACGGAAAGGTATCGCCCAGGGTTTCGCGCAGGGCGTGCAGGAATTCCGCTGCCGGCTCGCGTACCCGCAGGTCGCCAACCAGCTTCTTGTACTCGTGGTTGTCGAGGATCACCCGCCCGTTTTCGTCCAGCAGGGCGATCACCGCCGGCGCGGCGTCCACCATCGATTCGATCAGCGCCTTCTGATAATGCACCTGCTGCTCCAGGTGGTGCATGGCGGTCACATCGCGGTAAATGCCCAGAAAATGAACGGTTTGCGCCCACTCGTCGCGCACCGGCAGCACGGTGAGTTCCGCCAGGTACACCGTATCCTGCCTACGGCGGTTGGCCAGCAGCCCGGTCCAGGGCTGGCCGCGCTTGATCTGGCGCCACATCTGCTCGTAGACCCGGGGCGGGGTGCACTGGTCGGATAACATGGATGTACTTTTGCCGATCACTTCGCCGGCGGTGTAGCCGGTGACCTCAGTAAACGCGCGATTGACGTAGAGAATTTTGGCAGTGGTGTCGGTGAGGCAAACGGCAGTGGTCAGTTGATCCACAATTTTGGCGAACACCCAGGGCGGCAGATTTTCGGTAATGGGGCAGGGTTCGCTCGCGTCGGTATGGGTAGCGGAAGAGCGGCCGACTGTCTTTTGATCATCATGCGTGCTCATGGGCGTGCTCGGCGCTGTGCTTGGAGTGAGGAGGTGGTTTAACCACACCATGCAAGACTGTGACCAGCACCGCTATCGGGGACAGCCAAACGGAATCGATCGGTTTTTCTCCGCGATTTAGCGAAGCTTGATCGACCAACGGCGGTAACCCATCAACCAGATTGCAGTGCCGCATTTGCCACAACCGACACCGGTTCGCGCGCCTCAATGTCGTAAACCCTACAAACTTCTGTGCGCTCTCCGGATCGAGGCACAGTCGATAATGCCTTGATCAAAAAGGGAATCATAGGGGACGGATGCCCTTGGCACGATTGCTGCGGAAACTAGAGCATGACGCGGAGGCCGATATGCGCGATTACCTGTTCATTCTGCTGGGCACGGCGTTGGTCAACAACGTGGTGCTGGTCCGATTTCTGGGGTTGTGTCCTTTCATGGGCGTTTCCAACAAGGTGGATTCCGCCCTGGGGATGGGCCTGGCCACCACCTTCGTGTTGACCCTGGCGGTCTCGATCTGCTGGCTGCTGGAGCGCTATGTGCTGATTCCGCTCGACATCCAGTTCCTGCGCATTCTGGCGTTCATCCTGGTCATCGCCGCGCTGGTGCAATTCACTGAGATGTTCATCCGCAAGGCCAGCCCCATGCTTTATCAGGTGCTCGGTATCTATTTGCCGCTGATTACCACCAACTGCGCGGTGTTCGGCATGGCGCTGCTGAATATCCAGCAGCCGCATAGCTTGCTGGAAAGCCTGTTGTTCGGCTTCGGTTCCGCCCTGGGATTTACCCTGGTGCTGGTGTTGTTCGCCGGTTTGCGCGAGCGGCTGGCGCTGGCCAACGTACCGGAAGCCTTCGCCGGCGCCCCGATCGGTTTCATCGCCGCCGGCCTGCTGTCGCTGGCATTCATGGGGTTCGTGGGCCTGCCGACGCGCTAGGGAGATGTGTCGATACCGCGCCTGGCTGGAAAGGAAGGAGAGTGAGGACCGCTTTTCAAATTCTGGGAGCACATTGAAATGATCGCCGCCGTATTGAGTTTGACGCTGTTGGGAGTCGCGCTGGGCTGGGTGCTGGGTCTTGCCGCCCGCTATCTGCGCGTCGAGAGCAACCCCGTGCACGAGGAAATCCAGCAAATGCTGCCGGGGGTGAACTGCGGGCAGTGCGGTTATCCGGGTTGCAGCGGCGCGGCGGAAGCCCTGGCCGCCGGCAAGGCAGCCGTCACGCTCTGCCCGCCCGGTGGTCCAACCCTGGTTCAGGCGCTGGCGGCAAAGCTGGGTGTGGCGGTAGACAGTGCACCGAACAGCGGTCCAATTCTGCTCGCCCGGATCGATGAAGCGACTTGCATCGGCTGCGCTCACTGCGGCGGAAGATGTCCTACCGACGCCATCATCGGCGCGCCCAAGCAGATTCACGGCGTCATCCAGGATG
>DAITNL010000200.1:0-5305 GCA_036834665.1 Candidatus Competibacteraceae bacterium
CTGGATCTGGAAACCAATCAGTCGCTGCAGGCGCTGGCGGTGGCGCGGCAATCCTGGAACGACACCACGGCCCTGGTTGATCTGACCGTTACGCCGACATCTACGAGGCGCTATATGGTGCAGACCGCCCTGTTGCCGGAAAGCGGCTGGCAGGTGCAGACCCTGATCCGGCTTGACCGGGTGTGGCAGGAGCAATCGCGCGCTCTGCTGCTGGTCGGGCTGGGTGGGTTGGTGCTGCTGCTGGTGTTGCTCTACCTGCTGCAGCGTTATGGCGATCGCCGTGTCTTGCGCGAGGCAACGGTGACTGATGCCTTGACCGGCCTGTATAACCGTCACTATCTGGTCAATACCGATAGCATGCTGTTGCAGCGCTATCATCGCGGCCCGGTCAATGGTACGGCGGTGGTGATTTTCGGCATCGATGCCTTTGCGCGCGTCAACCAGATTTACGGCCATTCCGTCGGTAACAAGGTGCTGCTGGCGGTGGCGGAGGCCTTGCGCGGCGAGTTGCGGGTGGGCGATGTACCGATTCGCCTGGACGGTGACTGCTTCATGGCGGTGCTGGCGGTGCATCCGGGCGATGATGTGCGCCCGATGGCCGAACGGATGCGGCGGCGGGTACGGACCCTGCACTTCGAGGGCAGTTTGCGTGCGCTGGTCCTGACAGTGAGCGCCGGGATCGCCTATTACCGGCCGCCCGAGGCCATGGAGTGCCTGATCGGGCGGGCGACCGAACGCTTGCGCGAAGCGCAGGAGCACGGTGATAGGGTGGTCGCGCCGACCCTGGATGAGGAATGCGTGGAGGTATCATTGTGAAGGTGGTGCATGCCGGGCGGTTGCTGCTGGTGCTGCTGCTGGGTGTGGCCGCGCCGCTGGGCGCGGTCGAAGTGGTGGTGTGTGGCAGCCTGGAGCAGGCGCGGCTGGAACCGCTGCTGGACCGTTTCACGCAGGAAACCGGTGACACGATCCGCTATGTGCAGGACGCGCCGAACCGGCTGGCGGAGCATCTATGCGCGGCTGATGGGGTGCCACCGGCCGATATGGTGTGGCTGAGCGATCTGGGCCTGCTGCACGGCTTGCAGGCAGCAGGCATGCTGCGGGCGCTGGATGTGCCGCTGCTGCGCAGTCGCATACCGGCGTTGTACCGCGATCCGGGCGGATACTGGTATGGCCTGAGCCTGCGCGCCCGGATCCTGCTGTATGCGCGGGCGCGGGTGTTGGCGGCTGAGCTGTCCAGCTATGAAGCGCTGGCGGAACCACAATGGCGTGGCCGCCTGTGTGTGCGCACGGCAGCCCATCCCGATAGCCGCCTGCTGGTCGCGGTGCTGCTGGCGCGCTGGGGCAACGAGCGCACCGTGGAATGGGCGCGGGGTATCATGGCGAATCTGGCGCGCCCGCCTGAGGACCGCGATCCGCTGCCAGCACTGCTTTCCGGTATCTGCGATGTGGCACTGGCTGACATGTCCCATTATGCGCATCTGCAGGTATCGGAGCGTCTCGACGAGCAGGTGGCGGCCCGGCAACTGGGCATGGTCTGGCCCGATCAGGAGGGCTGGGGTGCAGTCGTCAACCTGAGCGCTGTTGCCATTCTCCGCCAGGCCCGCCAGCCCGAGGCCGCACAGCGTTTCCTGCTGTTCATGACCGATGAGGCCATGCAGCAGCGTCTGGCGGTGGCGATGGATGAGTATCCGGTGGGACTGGGCATGCCGCTGCCCGGCACTCTGGTGGCCCTGGGCGCATTCAAGGCCGATTTGGATGGCCTGGCCGCGCCCGGCCAGCAGCCGGACGCGGTACAGCGGGTTTTCCAGCAGGCGGGCTGGCGCTAGCCCGGTCCAGGGTTCAGCGATTGGCGCCGACAGCCCGGCACGCCGGTGCGGGGTCGGCAGCGTTATCAATCGCTGCGGCACGCTGGCGCAGGGCGCGGTTGGTGGCGCTGACCACCGCATGCAGCGAAGCGCTGACGATATTGCTGTCCATGCCGACCCCGAACAGCGCCGGTGCATCACCGAGGCGCAGCTCGACATAGGATACAGCGCGGGCATCGGCACCGGCGCTGATGGCGTGCTCGTGGTAGTCGATCACGCGCAAGTCCAATCCGCAATGCTGGTTGAGCGCATCGACAAAGGCATCGATCGGGCCATTGCCGCGCCCGGCAATCAGGTACTCGCGGCCCTGATCGCGAATGGTGGCGCTCAGCTTGCGCGTGCCGCTGGCATGACTGTCGGGCGCACTGCGGTGCTCGACAAAGCGCAGCGCTCCATCCATGTCCAGATACTCGGTCTGGAACGCGGCCCACAGATCGGTCGAATTCAGCTCCTTGCCGGTGGCATCGGCGATCAGTTGCACCTGGCGGCTGAATTCGATCTGCAGGCGCCGCGGCAGGCGCAAGCCGTGATCCTTCTCCAGCAGATAGGCAATGCCGCCCTTGCCAGACTGGCTGTTGACCCGAATCACCGCTTCGTAGCTGCGACCCAGATCGAGCGGATCGACCGGCAGATAGGGGACCTGCCAGCGTGCATCGCCGCTTGCCTGCCGCTGCTGCTGCGCGGCAAAGCCTTTCCTGATTGCGTCCTGATGCGAGCCGGAAAAAGCAGTGAACACCAGATCACCCGCATAGGGATGGCGCGGGTGCACTGGAATCTGGTTGCAGTATTCGGCGGTGCGCACGATGTCATCCAGCATCGAAAAATCCAGGCCCGGATCAATGCCCTGGCTGTAGAGATTCAGGCCCAACGTGACCAGATCAACATTGCCGGTGCGCTCGCCATTGCCAAACAGGCAGCCTTCGACCCGGTCCGCGCCGGCCAGCAGGGCCAGTTCAGCGGCGGCAACGGCGGTGCCGCGATCATTATGCGGATGGATGCTGATGATGACCGCATCGCGGCGGGACAGGTGGCGGCAGAACCACTCGATCTGGTCGGCGTACACGTTCGGCGTCGCCACCTCGACCGTCGCCGGCAGGTTAAGAATCACCGGTTGCGCAGCGGTCGGTTGCCAGATGTCCAGCACCGCCTCGCAGACGTCCAGAGCGAAGTCGAGCTCGGTGAAGCTGAAGGTTTCCGGCGAATATTCAAACGTCCAGGCGGTATCCGGTTGCGCAGCGGCACATTCAGCGAACAGCTGCGCGCCCCGGCGGGCCAGTGCAATCAGCCCGCTGCGATCGAGGCCAAACACCACCTCGCGAAACAGCGGCGCGGTGGCGTTGTACAGATGGGCAATGGCACGCTTGGCCCCTTTCAGGCTGGCAAAGGTGCGGCGGATCAGATCCTCGCGCGCCTGGGTCAGGACCTGCAGCGCGACATCATCCGGTACCTGACCGCTCTCGATCAGGCCACGCACGAAGTCGAAATCGGTCTGTGAGGCGGAAGGGAAGGCGACTTCAATGTCTTTGAAGCCCATGCGCACCAGCAACTGGAAGTAGCGCTGCTTGCGCTCGGCATCCATGGGCTCGATCAGGGCCTGGTTACCATCGCGCAGGTCGGAACTGCACCAGCGCGGCGCGTGGCTCAGGCTGCGCGCCGGCCATTGCCGGTCCGGCAGGGCCACGGGCGGGAAGGGACGGTATTTACGGGTCGCGTCGTGTTGCATCGGTTTGATTCTCTCTCATAGGCCTTATAAAGGCACGGCGGTTGCGCACGGTGAACAACAGGCGCGGCGTGCTACGGCCGCCGGGCAGCCGCTAAGCCCAGCGACCGCGACTTAGTCGCAGCAGGGCGAGAGAGAAAAAGCCGATGATGACGCGGTCAGAGCCGCGAATCGCGTGACGGGCGAGCGGGGAAACAAAGCCTTGGCGGGGCATGGACACGTGGAGCAATCCTCGAAACGGTTTGGCATGGAAACGGCGACAGCGGACCCCGGCGCTCCTTCAGGAGGCCGGGTGACTCAGTCGCAGTTCAAGCCGTTCATGGGATTGCGTGTTCATGATGTGATCACTCTAGCGCACTTCCCTGAGGATTCGCAATCAGTGCCTTGCTCGGTGATGACGGGATGGATCGTGCTGCCGTTCGTGCGGGTGCGAGCTCCCGGGAGGAAGCGGTTTTGCTGGGTGGCGGTAGCGCGCCCGGATTTGGTGGACGACAATGCCGGCGGTCATCAGCAGCAAACCGCACAGTTTGCCACCGGGCGTATCAAGGCCGATGGTCGAAGATAGGCCCGAAATGATGTACAGGTAGGGGAGTCCTTCGTAAACGGGTTGTGGAAGCATGGCCGATGTTCCTTCTGGCTGGGTTTGAAGTGGGAAATGCGGTGGTTGCTTTGCGGAGCCTTGCGATGGAGTATCCATCCGGTTTTGAAGTGTTATGTATCTTCGAAGGTAGTAGCGATTCCTTAAGGAATCAATTCGTAACGGAAAAATACCATGTCATTGAGTAGCGATGCAGGGCCCATGTTGCTGGCACATTCAATGCGATGAGGTCATATGCGATGTCTGAAAAAAACGATGAAAAACAATTGGCAAACATGGTGAAAGTCTGGGATCTGCCGACCCGGCTGTTTCACTGGACTCTGGTATTGCTGATGGTGTTGCAGTGGTGGAGTGCCGAGAACAGTGAAACCATGGATTACCACATGTGGGGCGGCTATGCCGTGCTGGTGCTGGTGCTGTTCCGGCTGATCTGGGGGCTGATGGGTAGCGAGACGGCCCGTTTCAGCAGTTTTGTGCGCGGTCCCGGTGCGGCTCTGGCGTACTTTAAGGCCTTAAGCCGGGGCGAGACGCCGCTTTATCTGGGCCACAATCCAATGGGGGCCTGGTCAATCGTGGCGCTGCTGACGCTGCTGCTGATACAGGCGGGCACCGGGCTGTTCGCCAATGACGACATCATGGTTGAGGGACCGCTTTATGGCTGGGTGTCGAAGGGTACCAGCGATTGGCTGACTAGCGTGCACCGGCTCAACTTCAACCTGCTGTTGCTGCTGATCGCTGTGCATGTGGGCGCGGTGCTGTTCTACCTGCTGGTCAAACGCGAGAATCTGGTGCACCCGATGCTCAGTGGGCGTAAGCAGTTGCCGGGGGTGGTGCAGGCGCCACGCCTGGTCAGTCCGTGGCGGGCGCTGGCCGCGCTGATAGCTGCGCTGGCTGCAGTGGGGTGGCTGGTGCGCTGAACTACACCGCAAAATGCACAAGGCTATGCTGCGGCTGCGGCATGGCCCTGATGATGCGACCCGGCGTGAACGGCATGGCGATTCCCTGCGGAATTGCGCCGGGTCAATGCAGCCTAATCCTTGCGGAATTCCTTATGGCAGGCCTTGCAGGTTTCGGCGGTCTTGCCAAATTGGGCCTTGATCGCTGCCGGATCACCGCCCTTGG
>DAITNL010000201.1:0-5272 GCA_036834665.1 Candidatus Competibacteraceae bacterium
CTGGAAGGGTGGCGGACAGGATAGACTGGCATCGACAAATAACACCAGCGCCCGGTTTTGCAGATCGAGGGCGTGTTCAATCTGCAATTGAAAATCACTCAGCAACTCGACAGAGTTCCAGTCATGCCGCGCGTGCAGCTCCGCCAAGCGTTCCAGAAACAGCGGACCCAGCGCATCATCACCCCGACTGGGATTACCAACCGCAAGGATCAGCAGGCGATGTTCTGTCATATGCTGCATACGCTAAGCGAGCGTGCAGGCTTTGCCCGTTATGCCCGTGAAGTCGGCGCGGACTGCCGCATCATGCTCCGCTGTTTGTTTCAATCAGTGTTGTATTGAATTGAGCATTCAGACGCTCCGCTCAATTCGCCATCCGCATTCCGCACCAGATAATCCAGCACTGCCCCGCTTTCCTGATCCACCCGTTCCACATACAGCGGCATGTGCCCAAGCGCATGCGTAGCGCAGGACAGACAGGGATCATAGGCGCGCACCGCCACTTCAATCTGATTCAACAACGGCTCGGTCAATTCCTTGCCATCCAGATAACGTTCCGCCACCTGGCGGATCGATTCATTCATCGCCTGATTATTATGAGTGGTTGAGACAATCAGATTGGCCTTTTCGATCAAGCCATCCTCGTTGATGCGGTAATGGTGAAACAGCGTGCCGCGGGGCGCTTCAATGACACCAATACCTTCCCGGACCATTTCACCACGCGCGGTCAATTCATCCCCGAACAGATCCGCATCCAGCAGCAGGCCCTTAATCGCCTCGGCGGCATACAGCAATTCAATCATGCGCGCCCAATGATAAGCCAGAGTGGCATGCACCGGTTGTCCCTGACCCAGCGCTACAAATTCCTGCCGTTCTTCCTCAGCCAGTGGCGTGGCAATGAAATCACAATTGTTAATCCGCGCCAGCGGTCCGACCCGATACCAGCCCTGTTCCGGCCCCAGGGAATTGATGAACGGAAACTTCATGTAACTCCAGGGCTTGACCTGTTCACGCAGCACTTGGGCATAGCGCCGGTAATCGAGATGATCAAACAGAATTTCACCCTGTGCATTGCGGGCGCGCAATCCACCGTGATACAGCTCCAGCGCACCATCGGCACGCACCAGACTCAGATAATGGCTGCGAATGGTGGCGAAATAGGTGAAATAGCCGGGATTCAGGGCGTAGGTTTTTTTAATCAGCTTCAGGATAGTGCGTGCCCACTGCGTCATCAGATCCAGATCGATCAACAGTGCATTACGCTCGCGCAGTGTCAGTGCCTTGTTAACGCCGCCCGGTACGTTGCCGGTGCCATGCACGCGCTTGCCGGTCGTGACCTGAATCACCTCCTGACCGTATTTGCGCAGGCGCACCCCTTGCCGGGCAATATCGGGAAAATCAGCCATCACGCCGCCGATATGGCGATGCACGATCGGATCGTCAAAACTGAACAGAAAATCCGGCGACGCGAGATGAAAGAAATGCACGGCATGTGATTGCAGAATCTGCCCATAGTGCATCAGCCGGCGTATTTTCTCGGCGGTCGGTGGAATATCGCGCGCACCCACCAGTTGATCCACGGCCTTGGACGCGGCCAGATTGTGACTGACCGGGCAGATTCCGCACAGTCGCTGCACCACTACCGGCACTTCCCAATAGGGCCGGCCCTGAATGAATTTCTCGAAACCGCGAAATTCGACAATATGCAGGCGCGCCTGCCGGATATGGTGTTCGCGATCGACCAGCAGCGTGACCTTGCCGTGCCCTTCAACGCGACTCAAAGGATCAATGGCAATCCGGCACAGATAATCAGATTGGGCAGCCGTTTCCAAGGTACTCATGGCGCGCCTCGCTGAATGCGTCAATCGTAGTGAATCTGCGTATAGGACAAGGCCGGCGGCTGGCCGGACAGCAACTGGCTGATAAAGGTCCAGATCGCATCCGCCGCTGGCGGACAGCCCGGCAGGAAATAGTCGATCTTGACGATTTCATGCAGCGGATGCACCTTGTTCAGCAACAGGGGCAGTTCCGGATCGTTGGGAATTTGTGCATTCACCAGACCGATACCGCGCAGATAGGATTCCTCCAGGCAATCGCTCAATGCAAATTGATTGCGCATTGCCGGAACGCCGCCATTCAGAGCACAGGCACCTATCGCAACCAGAATCTTGCAGCGGGCGCGGAATTCCAGCAGCACATGCACATTTTCGGCATTGCAGACCCCGCCTTCGATCAGGCCCATGTCACAGAGACCCAACTCCTTGATATCGGTCAATGGACTGCGGTCCAGTTCAATGCGCTCGGCCAATTCAAACAGGCGTTCATCAAGATCGAGCAAGGACATATGGCAGCCGAAACAGCCGGCCAGTGAACAAGTGGCGATTTTCAGGCGCGGCTCATTCATGGCGACGCCCGCCCTGCTGTTCCGACAATTGCGCCACATCGCCAACCACACTGATCGGCTTGCGGTCATAGAGACGCTGGCCAATCGGGATGCTGTAGCCCTGATGCTTGGTCAGGATCGCCCCGGTTGGACACACCTGCGCGGCCTTATCGTGCAGGCTGAAAGCGGTCGCGCCAAGCTTGCCCGAGGGCGTGTTGACCACCAGATGCGCCTGAATGCCGCGCCCCTGCACCGCGAATAGATTTTTGCCGTCGATATCGCGACTGGCGCGCACGCACAGTTCGCAGAGAATGCAGCGATTGAAGTCAATCACGGCCTCGGCATGGGATGCATCCACCGGTCGGCGTGGGTAGAAGTGCGTGAAATGCGGCGTCAGCATGCCAAGGTAATAAGCTACGGCCTGCAACTGACAGGCGCCGCTTTTCTCACAGGCCGGACAGACGTGATTACCTTCGACGAACAGCATCTGCAGGATGCCGCGGCGCATGTCGCGCAGTTCCCCGGTTTCGCTGTGCACACTCAGACCGTCCGCCGCCGGCGTGGTACAGGCGGCCTGCATACGGCCATTGACCTTGACCAGGCACACCCGGCAACTGCCATGCGGCGCAAATTCCGGATTGAAGCACAGGTGCGGGATATAGACGCCCGCCGCCAGCGCCGCCGCCAGCACGGTCTGGCCTTCCTGAAACGCGACCATCCGCCCATCCAGGGTGAAGCATTGCCCGGCGTCGTTCATGGCATCGTCCCCAGCAGCAGTTCTTCCTCGTTCAAATACGCGCCTGGATCGTGGCGACCGGTCAGGCGCCGCGCCTCTTCCAGGGCTGCGTTCAGGTCAAAGGCCGGCTCGAACGCGGTCGAGCGCAACCGCCGCTCGTAGGCTTCGGGAAACTGCTCAAGGCTGTCGAGCACCGGATTGGGCGCGGTTTGGCCCAGGCCGCAATGACAGGCCACCTGCATGATCCGTCCAAGCGTGCGCATCTCCTCCAGGTCATAGCGGGTACCGTGACCGGTATGCACCTTGATCACCAAATCGCGCATCAGCACGGTGCCGACCCGGCAGGGCGTGCAGAACCCGCAGCTTTCATGGACGAAGAAATGGGTGAAATTGCGTATGCCGTCGAGAATATCGCGCTGCTGGTCGAACACCATGAACGAGCCGCCGGTGGATAAATCCTCGAAGCAGATGCGCCGGTCGAACAGCTTGGCCGAAATCATGTGCCCGGCGGGACCGGCCATCTGAATGCCCTGGGCAGCGCGCGCGCCGCAGTCCTCCAGCACCCGGCGCACGGTGACGCCAAACGGATATTCATAAATGCCGGGCCGTTCGCAGTCGCCGCTCAGGCTGAGCAGCTTGGTGCCCTTGGATTCGGCGGTGCCACGGCTGGCGAACCAGTCGCCGCCTTCCACGGCGATCTTGGCGGCGGCGGCGAAGGTTTCGACATTGTTGACCACGGTCGGCTGGTTCAGATAACCGTGGGTAGTGGGAAACGGTGGGCGAATGCGCGGCACGCCATGCTTGCCTTCCAGCGATTCAATCAGCGCCGATTCCTCGCCGCAGACATAGGCGCCGGCGCCCAGATGAATCTCGATGTCGAAATTGAAATCCGGCTCGCCGAGGATGGCCGTGCCGAGCAGACCAACTTCGCGCCGCCGATTCAAACTGTCGCGCAAGGCATCCAGCAGGTAGCGATATTCGCCGCGCAGATAGACAAAGCCCTGACGCGCGCCAATCACCCGCCCGCACAGGGTCATGCCCTCGAACACCAGATCGGCAAAATCCTGCATCAGCACCCGGTCCTTGAAAGTGCCCGGTTCGCCCTCGTCGGCATTGCAGACCACGTATTTCACCGCGCCGCTGGCTTCGCGGCAGGAGCGCCATTTGGCAGCGGACTTGAAGCCGGCGCCGCCCTGGCCGCGCAGGCCGGATTTCAGCATTTCATCAAGAATCGCCGCCGGCCCGCGCTTGAGCACCGCGCGCAGAGCTGCACCGTCGGCGAAATGCCGGCCCAGCAGAATATCGGCGCGGCGGATGTTGCTGGTGACCTCGAACAGTTCGCGCGGCCACTGTTCCAGCGGCGCCTGCTGTTCGACCAGCGTGGCGATGCTTGCGATGCGCGCTGCGTCCAGACGGGTCACGGCCTGGCCGTTGACCAGCGCGGCCGGGCCCTGATCGCACATGCCGGTGCAGGAGGTGGTGCCTACGGTTACCCGGCCATCAGCCCGGGTTTCGCCGATGCCAACACTCAGCCGCGCACACAGTGCATGCAACAACTCGCGATTGCCAAGCATGCGGTCGGTGATGTTGTCGCTGAACAGGATGTTGTAGGCACCGCGCGGTGCGGTGTAGAGGAAGGCGTAAAACTCGGCAACCCGGCGCACTCGATCCGGGGCGATGCCGAGAGCCTCGGCGACGCTATCCAGCGCCTCAGCGGGCAGCCAGCGCAAATCGTCCTGAATCTCGCGCAGGATTTGCAGCAATCGGGTCGGCAGGGCGCCGTGGCGCTGCACGATATCGCGGACCCCATCGATCCGCACCGGACTGGTTTCCGCCATGAACCACCGCCTTTCCCACTTGGGAAAATCAACGATTCGCCTGCTCGCCGGGCCTGCAGCGGGCACCCTGGTGCACTGCGTCATTTGCAGTATAGTCCATGCCCAGCCCGCTGCTGCGCGACCTTTGCGCTCGCACCTGTGCAGTCGCCACGCTGGAACCGCATCGCCTGCACCGGTTCCAATCGTCTGTACTGCAAGCCCTTACCTGTCGCCCAAAGCCGGCCATGCCGCTCTAGCGCTATCCGGGGTTTGCAGGCAGAATCCATTGATTTAGCTGTCCACATTATTCGGAGACTAGACACGTCCATGCCGAGTCCA
>DAITNL010000202.1:0-5202 GCA_036834665.1 Candidatus Competibacteraceae bacterium
TCGGCTGCAAGTGCTACATCGAAACCCTCGCCGAACGGGATATGAAGAAGCAGGGCCTTGAGGTCACCGACAAGGCGAAGATCCCATCCAAGGATGGTGGCGTCGATAAGGGCTGGGATTATCAGCCGGGGGCGAGCGCGCAAACGCTGGCCAAGCTGCTCCAGGGCAAGGCAGTCAACTGGGAGCCAGCATGGGTGGCTGCAATGCTGGCGCTATGGGAACAGGTGCTGCCCGAAGATTTGTACAACGCCATCAAGGAGATGTTCTGATGGCCGGGGCATCGCTCGACATCCAGCTTGAAATCAGCAACGCCGCCGAGGTGAAGGCGGTCTTTGAATCGCTGCAAACCCGCCTGGCCGATCTGACCCCGGTGTTCCAGGACATTGGCGAGGCGATGCTGAACGTCACCCGTGAGCGGTTCAACAGTCAGACCGCGCCCGATGGCAGTACCTGGCAAGCCCTGTCCCCCGGCTACGCCAAGCGCAAGCCGCGCAACAAGGACAAGGTATTAACCCTGTACGGCCATTTGCGCGGCACCCTCAACTATCAGGCTGGACCCCGCGAGGTGCGCATCGGCACCCCGCTGATCTACGGCGCAACGCACCAGTTCGGTGATCCGCGTCGCAACATCCCCGCCCGTCCCTTCCTTGGCCTGTCCAGCAGCGATGAACAGGAATTGCTGGATATCCTCAACGAGCACCTGAGCCGGGCGCTGGGCGGGTGATTTTTCGCCCACAATATTAGAATATCTGTACGTTCCAATAATCTGATATACTATATTTATGAACGTCTTAACTGCCCGTGCCTGCAACTTCGCTCTGGACGGTTCCCCGCCGCCCGACTGGATTCAACTGCTACCTGCCGGCCCCGCGATCACTGGCAGCGATGGCCGCTCCTGGACCCTGCCTGATCCTGCTGCCCTGCTCACCGAGTTCACCGCCCGTAACAAGCCCCTGGTGGTGGACTGGGAACACGCATCAGAACACCGCGCGCTCCAGGGGCTGGATGCCCCTGCCGCCGGCTGGATCGACCGCCTCGAAACCCGTGATGGTGCGATCTGGGGCCATGTCGAATGGACACCGAAGGCCGCCCAGCAGATTGCCGCCAAGGAATACCGCTTCCTCTCGCCCGTGTTCACCTACCAGAAATCCGACAGCCGGATCGTGGCCCTGGTGTCCGCGGGCCTGACCAATCAACCCAACCTCAACCTGACCGCGCTCAACCGCGAGGAATCGCCCATGCCTTTCCCTACCGCCGTCTGTTCGGCGCTGGCCTTGCCGGCTGGCGCTGATGAACCTGCCGTGATCGCTGCGATTGCCGATCTGGCCCGCGCCGCGAACCGCCCGCAAGGTGATCCCGATCTGGCCCGGTTCGTTCCCCGTCCTGACTACGATGCCGCGCTGAACCGCGCCAATACTGCCGAGGCCAAGCTGGCGGAGATCGAGAAGGCGCAGCTCAACCAGCAGATTGAAACTGCCCTGAACCAGGCGTTGCAGGCGGGGCAGATTTGCCCAGCCACCGTCGAGTTCTACCGCGCCGGCTGCCAGAAGGAAGGCGGTCTGGAAGCGTTCAACCAGTTTGTCAAGATCGCGCCGCCGGTGCTCGGGGCTGCGCCGAACCTGGACAGTCAGAAGCCGCCGACCGCCCTGAATCGCGCGGCCTTTGATGCGCTCTCGCCCCTTGCCCGCGCCGAAGCCCTCAAGGCCGGCACTCGCATCACTGATTAAGAGGATCCCTCATGGCCAATACCCTCACCAGCCTGATCCCGGACATCTACGCCGCGCTGGATGTTGTCAGCCGCGAACTGGTCGGCTTCATCCCCTCGGTCGCCCGTGATTCGAGCGCCGACCGTCTGGCCCTGAATCAGACGTTGCGCATCCCGATCAGCCCGACCAACGCCGCCGGCGGCAACATCAGCCCGGCTATGGCGCTGCCGTCTGCGGCTGATCAGGTTTTCACCAACACCACCATTGCCATTTCCAAGAGCCGCTACTTCCCGTTCTCATGGACGGGCTCGGAAGAGCTGGCGGTCAATTCCGGTGTCGGTTATCTGACCCTCAAGCAGGCGCAGATTGCCCAGGCGATCCGCGCAGCGGTCAACGAGATCGAGGTGGACGTTGCGACCGCGATCTACAAGGGTGCGTCCCGCGCCTATGGGACTGCCGGTACGACCCCGTTCGGCACGGCGGGCGATTACAGCGATGCTGCCCAGATTCGCAAGATTCTGGACGACAACGGCGCGCCGTCCAGTGATCGCAGCCTGGTCCTGAACACGGCTGCCGGGGCGAGTATTCGCGGCAAGCAGGCGCAAGCGCAGATGACCAATGACACCAGCCTGCTGCGGCAGGGCGTGTTGCTGGACATCAACAGCTTCTCGATTCGCGAATCCGCGCAAACCCCGACCGTCACCGCCGGCACCATGGCCAGCGCCACCAGTACCGCCGCTGCGTTCACTGTCGGCCAGACCGTGATCCCGCTGGCCACTGCCGGCACCGGAACGGTCGCAGCGGGCGACATCGTGACCTTCGCCAATGACACCAACCAGTACGTGGTGGCCGCCGTGTCGTTTGCCGGGGCGAATCCAGCCAGCGGCGACAGCATCACCCTGGCGGCTCCGGGCCTGCGCAAGGCGCAGGGCTCGGCCACTCGGGCGATCACTGTGGTGGGCACCGCTGCCCGTAACCTGGCGTTCCAGCGCAACGCGGTGATCCTCGCTACCCGTCTCCCCGCCATTCCGGGCGAAGGCGATATGGCCAGCGATCGGATGACCGTTACCGATCCGCTGTCGGGCCTGGCGCTGGAATTCGCGGTCTATCCCGGCTACCGGATGAACGTCTACCACGTTTCGATTGCCTGGGGCGTGGCCGTCATCAAGCCGGAATACGTCGCGGTCCTGCTGGGATAAACATGTCCTACGCGACGCTGCCCGACATTGAGGATCGTTACCCCGGCGAGCTGACGCAAGCCGGGCCGACGGTGGAGGGTGCGCTGGACGATGCGGCGGTCGAGGGCGCGCTGTTGGTCGCATCGAACACCGTCGATCTGACCCTGCGCGCCATCGGCTGGACGGTTCCCGTTGTCGCGCCCGTGCCGCGCTGGATCGTCGATCTGACGGTGGACATGGCGCTGTACCTGGCCACGCCGACCGCCCTGGCCAGTCAGACCGATTTTGCGGATCGGCGCAAACGCTACGACACAGCCCTGTCTGTGCTGGATGACATCGCCAGCGGGAAACGGCTGCCGCCATCACTGGCGGGGGCAACGGTTACTGCCGGCGTCTTCTTCAGCAGCCAGCCGCGCCAGTTTGGCCGGGGTGCGCTGTGAACCTGTACCCGGCGCTCGATGCTGTGGTCGCCGACCTGACGCCGCGCCTTCCTGATCTAACTGTTGGCACGCATGGCGGCGCCTTTACCGAACGCGAGCTGGCTCTGTGGCTGGGCACTGTGCCCTGTCTGCGGGTCGGCTGTCTGGGCCTGAATCGCATCGCACCGCGCGGCGGACGCGGCGCATGGCAGGCCGATCTGCGCTGGGCGGCCTACATCCTGACCGCTGATCGTGGGGCGAATGGCCGCCTGCAGCTGGCCCTGGATACCGTCGATACCCTGATCAGTTACCTCATGACGGGGCCGCGCTGGGGCCTGAACGGCAGCGCGCCCACTCTCGATAGCATTCAGGCGGAAAACCTCTACACCGGCCCGGTCAACGTCCTCAACGTCGCGTTGTGGGCGGTCGCCTGGACCCAAACCCATCACTTCGTTGGAGTCTCCTCATGAGCGGTCTGATCTGCGCAGGCAACGTCTATCTCAATCGCAAAACCTCGGGCGCGTTCGGCGGCTTTCACGGCCCGATCAACGCCACAAAATTCAGTATCTCAGTAGGGAAATCGACCACCATCGAGCGCACCTCGTTCATGCGCGACAGCTACGGCCAGACTCTGGACAGCGTGGTGATCCCTGGCAGCTCCACCCTGACCATCGAAACCGATGATGCCGCCGCCGATGTTCTCCAGTACATGCTGCTCGGCACCCTGACTGATGTCACCGGCAACACCACCGCTGTAGTCGATGAGGCGGTGACCGGCTACCTGGGCAAATGGACGAAACTCTCGCGCCGCAACATCGGCAGCGTGGTGGTGAGCAATTCCGCCGCAACCACCACCTACGTCAACGGCACCGATTACGTCCTCGATGCGGTAGCCGGCATGATCAAGCCGCTGGCCAGTGGCGCGATGACTGACGCGCAAAGCCTTAAGGTGGACTTCACCCCGGCGGCGATGACCGCTCGACAGATCATCGCAGCGACCAGTACCGAGGTGCGCGCCATGGTGCGGCTGGATGGCGTCAATCTGGCAAATCAGAAGAAGGTCGAGGTGCTCTGTCACGAAGCGGTGCTGATTCCCTCGGGCGAACTCGATCTTGCGGGACAGAAATTCCTGACTTTCGGTTTGTCCGGGACGCTGATCACCCCGACCGGTGAAACCGGCCCGCTGAGCTATCGCGAGATCGATTGATGTCCATCACGCTCGGCGCGGTGACCCTGCCCGGCGATCTGCGTTGGGCGGATGAGTTCTCCTGGACGCCCCTGGTGCAGAGCAGCGAGTATTCGCTGACCGGGGCACTGATCGTGCAGGAGGCGGCGAAGCTGGCCGGGCGCCCGATCACTCTTGAGGCACAGCGGGATACCTGGGTGACGCGGGCGACTGTGCTGGCGGCGCAGGCATTGGCGGAAACACCGGGCTGGTCGGGAACGCTGACCCTGCACGATGGCCGCACGTTCACGGTTGGTTTTCGTGATGATCGCATCAGCGCCGAGCCGATCCGGCATGTTGCGCCGCTTGAATCGGGCGATGCCTACACCCTGACCCTGAAATTGCAGACCATCCCTCTTTAGGAGTTCCCCCGCCATGTCAACCTACAGCATCCCAGTAACCCCTGGGACGCCGTTTTTATTCGCATCCGCCGTTGCCAGTGACTCGCTGCACACTCCCCTTACCCTGCGCGCTGTTCCCGGAAGCGGCGGTACGCTGCTGGTGGAATACCGGATTGCCGGGGGTGGCGCGTTTGTCGCGTGGCCGGCGGGTACGGTATCCAGCGCGACGTTGTACACCCTGACAGGCCCAGTGAATGCGCTGCGCTTCACGGCTTCTATCGCCAACGGCAGCGTGGACATCGCCCAATGACTGCGCTATGGATGCCCATTGAT
>DAITNL010000203.1:0-5106 GCA_036834665.1 Candidatus Competibacteraceae bacterium
GGGTGGATCATCCGCTGCTGATCCAGTGGGTCGCCGAGCAGCTCAGCCGGCTGGCCGACCCGGTGACCTTCAACGCCCGCTACGGGGTGCACGATGAGCCGGTGCTGCTGTATGCCATGGGCGACGGCAACCACTCCTTCGCCACCGCCAAGACCATCTGGGACGAGCTCAAGCGCAGCGCGCCGGACCCGGTGGCCATTCTCGAACACCCGGCCCGTCATGCTCTGGTGGAACTGGTCAACCTGCATGATGCGGGTCTGGAATTCGAAGCCATTCACCGCGTGGCCTTCGGGATCGACAGTGACGCGCTGCTGACGGCGCTGACGGCATTCTGTACGGTCGAGGGCGCGCGCGTGACGGTGCTCGAGTGTCCGGACTGGGTGGCGGCGCGGCAGGCCTGGGCAGAGCTGCAACAGCCCGGTCGGCAGGTGATCGCCTTTATCGCCGGGGCGCGCTGCGGCGTGCTGCAGATCGACCAGCCCCGTCTGAGCCTGCCGGTGGCCACGCTGCAGGCATTTCTCGACGCCTACCTGCCGCAACAGCCCGGGGCGCGGCTCGACTACATTCACGGTGAGGACACGCTGCGTCAGCTCGGCGCTGAGGCGGGCAACATCGGCTTTTACCTGCCGGCGCTGGCCAAGGGCGATTTCTTCCGCACCATCATTCGCGATGGCGCGCTGCCGCGCAAAACCTTCTCGATGGGCGAAGCCGACGAGAAACGCTTTTACCTGGAGTGCCGGCGCATTATTCCCTGAAAACGGCGCGCGTCGGCGCCGAGCAACGAGGATCGGGCGATGGGCAAGGCATCGGAGCTGCTGGATCTGAACAGCGTGCGCAACATCGGCGTGGCCGCGCATGTCGATGCGGGCAAGACCACCCTGACCGAACGGATGCTGTACTACGCGGGCGCCTCGCACAAGATCGGCGAAGTGCATGAGGGCGCGGCGCACATGGATTATATGGCTGAGGAGCAGGAGCACGGCATCACCATTACCGCCGCCGTGACCCGCCTGCCCTGGCGCGGGCAGTTGATTCAGTTGATCGACACGCCCGGCCATGTCGATTTCACCATCGAAGTCGAGCGCTCGATGCGGGTGCTCGACGGCTGCGTGATCGTGCTCGACGGCGTGCGCGGCGTGGAGCCGCAGACCGAAACCGTGTGGCGGCAGCGCACCCGCTTTCAGTTGCCGGCCCTGTTTTTCATCAACAAGCTCGATCGGCCCGGTGCGGACTTTGCCCGGGCGCTGGCTACGGTGCGCGAACGGCTTGCTGTCGAACCGGTGGCAGTGACCGTGCCGGATCCGGCAGGCGATGGGTCGGTGATCCATCTGATCGAAGGGATCCGGCTGCGGTTTGGCGGTGAGCGTGGCGAGCAGTTGAGCGTGCTGCCCTGCGATGCCGCGACCTGGGCGCAGCTGCAGCCCTGGCGGGAAACCCTGCTGCTGGCGGCGGCGGAACTGGATGATGCGCTGGCCGAGCAGGTGCTGGCCGAGCAGGAGCCGGACCCGGAGGTGGTGTGGATGGCGCTGCGCCGGGCGACCCTGGCCGGCCGGGTCTGTCCCTGCTTTGCGGGCAGTGCGCTGCGCAATCAGGGCGTGCAGCCGTTGCTCGATGGTGTGACCCGTCTGCTGCCGGCCCCGACCGAGCGTCCACCGAGTCTGGCGCAGCGTCCCGATGGGAGCAGCGAAGCGGTGGTGATGGATGCGGCCGGACCGCTGGCGGCGCTGGTGTTCAAGGTGCAGATGTGGGAAGGCCGCCGTCATCTGTTCGCCCGTCTCTACCGCGGCACGCTCAAGCCCGGTGATCTGGTGGCGATTCCCGGGCCACGGGGCCAGATGCGCCAGGAACGGGTGGCGCGGCTGTTTGAGGTCGATGCCAACCACAAGAGCCGTCTCGACGAGGCCAGCGCCGGACAGATCGTGCTGCTGGCCGGGCTGCGCTGGGCCACTACCGGCGATACTCTGTGCGCACCGGAGCATCCGCTATGGCTGGAGCGCATCGAGACCCGTGCGCCGGTGCTGGGTCTGGCGATTGAGGCACAGTCCAGCGCTGATGAGGAAAAGCTGCTGGAGGCGCTCGACAAGTTGCAGCAGGAGGATCCGACCCTGCGCGTCGAGGAGGACCCGGAAACCGGGCAGCGGGTGCTGCGCGGCATGGGCGAACTGCATCTGCAAATTGCTGGGGAACGTCTGCGGCGCGAGTTCAACGTCAACATTCGCGTGGGCAGCCCCGATGTGGTGACCCGGGAAACCATCGAACGCGCCGCCACGGCCAGTAGCCTGTTCCACCGGCTCATCGAGCAGCCTGATGGCAAAAAGCTGGAGATGAAGGCCGGGGCGCGGGTGGCGGTTGAACCGCTGCCGCGTGGTGCCGGGGTGACGGTCAGTGCCGATGCACCCCAGGTGCTGCCGACGGGTTCGGAGCTGAGTCCGGCCCAGCGCGACGCTGTGGCTGCCGGTGCCGATGATGTCCTGGCAACGGGGCCGACCAGTGGTGCGCCCTTGCAGGATGTGGCCTTGCGGGTGCAGGAGGTGGAGCTGTTTGGCGCGCTGTCCAGTCCGCAGGCGCTGCGGGTAGCGGTAGCCGAGGCAGCACGCAAGGCCCTGGCCCAGGCTGGCGGTTTGCTGCTGCGGCCGATCATGGCGACTGAGGTGGTGGTGCCGGAGAGCGATGTCGGCGCGGTACTGGGTGATTTGCAGGCGCGCCGGGCGGTGATCCGCGATACCGCGACACTGGGTGAGATGAGCGTGATCCATTGTGATTGTCCACTGGATCGCCTGTTGGGTTATATCACCGATCTGCGCGGCATGACCCGCGGCCGCGGCCAGTTCACCATGACTTTCGATCGTTTCGATAGCGCCTGACGATGCGGTGCACAAAAAATAACGACGCACTGCACAAAAAGGAAAATTTTTTCGTTAGAATCTCCGCTTGCGGTCATTGCATTTTTTTGACTCTTGATATCCGGGCTGTATGGATGAGTCGTGATGCCGCGCGGGGCGCCGGGTTCCAGACCGGTCGCCGGTTAAAACTGACAGAACCGGAGTACATGCCATGAACCGGACCAGAACCCAGCTTTTCGATCCGACCCAGTTCCTGGGCGAGATGATCGATCTGACCAACCAAGTGCAGATGGCCAGCTTTGAAGCCATGATGACCAACTGGGAAGGGGGGCTGGACTTTTTTGCCAACCTGCTCAAGCGGACCGAGGAAATGACTGCCCGGCGTAATCCCCTGTTGCGCAGTGTGGCAGAATAAGGCTCGAGCTTAGGACCGCGCCTGTGGAAACAGCGCTGTCGATGCGATAACGACAAAGACCGATTCCCGGCAGTAGCGCGCTTCCCGCGGCAGGCAACGCGCGGGGCCGCCGGGAATTTTCCTGAAATGGCGGTTGCGCCGCGATGGATTTCAGCGCCCTTGGATATTGACCCGAAACCGAGCCGGCTTGACCTGTCGCTGTTCAAGCGCAGTCTGGCGCGCTGCACGGCGAAAAAGGATTTTCTGGACCGCTTCTACCAGCGCCTGCTGGCTGCCTCGCCCGATGTCGCGCTGCTGTTTCGCGATACCGACTTTGTCCGGCAGAAACTCCTGCTGAAACGGTCGCTGTCGATTCTGATGATGTTTGCGCTGGATGAGCAGTTGACACGCACCACCTTCGACCTGCAGACCCTGGCTGAGGTGCATCATCGGCGCCGGATTGCTGCACCCCTGTACGACCTGTGGCTGGACTGCATGCTGGCGACCGTGCGCGAGTGCGACCCGCGTTACGATGCTGCTGTTGAGCGCGCCTGGCGGTTGACTCTGGCGCCGGGCATTGCCTTCATGAAAAGTGGCGTCCATCTGGCATGGCAGGAAGACGACACCGCGCCCTGAACCGGCCCGGCGTCGCCCGCCTATTCGAAAACACCCCGATCGAGCTGTTCCAGCAGGGTAGGCGTGACCTCGTCAAAGCGCAGGACACGCCGGCCATGGTGATCCTTGAGAAATTCCCGCGCTTCCGCCTCGCTGGCCAGCGGCACCAGTTCGTGGCCCATCGGCCCGAGGGTATCGGAGCCGATCACATACCAGGCATGGCGGGCGTCGATCCGCGTGACCCCGTAATACTCGGTCACACCGATGGCGGCGATCTGGTCCCGGGTGTGGCCAGGCGCGTATTTGGACAGGTTCAGCAGGTACTTGAACAGATCCTTGGCACCATCGAAATGATGGGCATGGCCGTCCTGGTAGTGCACGGTCGCCACCCAGTCCGGATAGAGACTGACGAACATGCCGCACACCGGACAGGTATCCCGGGGGCCGGGTGCGGGCAGTTGCAAGGACTCGCCCCAGACCGCCGTGAGCAAGCCGAACAGAAGCAGTCCGGCGGCCCATTGGCTTCTGAGTCGGTGCGTACTCATCCGTGCGCGGCGTGCTGCTTCTTATCCGCGCGCTTCTTGCGGATCATGGCAGTGTCGTTGGCCATGCTCTGATAGGCGGCCTGCAGCGCGGCGTCGAAATCGCCCAGATCACCGCCCTGTTCCTTCTGAACTGCTGCGGCAGCGGCTTTGTCGGCGAAGGCGACCTTGCTCTGTCCGGTCATCACACCCGGCAGTTTCGAGCCGATCAGGTAGGTGGCGTTATCCACGTTTACCAGCGGCTTGGGATCGGCCTTGGCGCCGAAGTCGGCGGCGTAGATCGCCTTTGGGCCACGGTCGAGGTTCAGCGCCAGGCTGAGCGCGGCACAGTGCAGTGAGCAGGTGGCATCGACCAGATCATCCTGATACTGCACCAGGTGGCGACTGTGATGGTATTGCTTGCGATCCATCCCGCAGTAGGGGCACTTGGGATAGCGGGCCAGTTCGTTATCCAGCGGCTTGGGGTCCGGCTGGGTCTTGGGCACGAATTGCAGCGGCGTGCCATCGGTTGCGCAGGGGGTGTTGGCGCTGCTGGGCACGCTGAGTGCAGCGATGCCGGCAGTGGCGCCCGTGACAGCGAACAGACGCAGCATCTGGCGGCGTGCGGGCTGGACAGGATCAGTCATAACGGTCATTCCCTCTAGGAAAGGTTAAAAGAAGTTCATTGTAATCGATCAAGCGGGTGCTGGCATTGCGGACGGTCATTGCTGGG
>DAITNL010000204.1:0-5091 GCA_036834665.1 Candidatus Competibacteraceae bacterium
CGGTCAGTGCCAAGGCCGCATTGCAGCGGGAATTACTGCCCTATACCCTGAATGGTCGTATTGAATCCGGGAACGCGGTGCAAAAGAAGATTGAGACCGTTCCGCTCTCCGCTGCGCAGGAGCGGGACATGACTGCATTGCACCAGAACATCGCCAAAATCCGTTTGGCGCGCATGCAGGGCAAGGTCGATATTGAGGCGGCCAAGGCGATATCCCCGGCGGCATTTAAAGGCGTGCCCGAAGCCCGGCACGAGGCCATCGCCCGCAATCTGGCCAAGAGCATCGGCATCCTCAAGGAATCCGCGACGCGGCGGATTCTCAACACCCATCCTGAAGGCGGCAAGATCGACCGCATCTCCAGCCTGGTCAAGGAGCGCGCCGGCAAGCCCGGAGTGATTTTTGCGCATAATCGCGCGGCGGTGCGGCATATTGCCGAGCGGCTGGAGAAGGAAGGCCACCGCGTGGTGACCTTGACCGGTGCCGATGATGGCAAGGTCAAGGACCAGAAAAAGGCGATGTTCAATCCAGAATCCGGCGCAGCGCAGGCCGATATCATGGTGACCAGTGACGCCGGCGCGGTCGGAATGAATGCCCAGCGCGGCCAATGGCTGATCCAGCATGACAGCCCGCATACGGCGATGATTCACGGCCAACGCAATGGCCGCATCGATCGCCTGGGGCAGCAGAACACGGTCGAATTGCTGGACCTCGTGCACGATCACCCAGCAGAACACGCCGCCCGCGATCGATTGGCGAAGAAGTACCAATTGCACGAAGTGATGACCGCGCCACAAGCCGGACTGGACGATACCGGTCTGGCGCATTTCCTGAGCCAGCGCAAAGCCGAAGCGCACGCCGATCAAGGAGGCTTGTTTTGAGTGCCGAACAGAAAACGCGATCCGCTTTACATGCCCAGTTGCTGGACATCGAACGCCAGCACCGCGCATCCATTGAGACTGAAAAGCGCATTCTTGAATCCGCCGAAGACCGCCTGACACATGTGCAAAAGCAGCTTGAATCCTTGCGCCCACAGGTCTTACTGGACGATGCAGCAGCGGATCGCTATCAAGAGTTGATTCTGGAGCGTGGCCAGTTGCACCAGACCATTGCCATGGCTAAACACGCCCTTCGCGCCGGCTGATTGCGCATTTTGCCGGTCGTGACAGTACAGTTTGCCGGCATGATGCACCTTAACGAAATCCCCGAATTTATCTCGATCACCGGACTGCTCAAGGCGACGCCTCATGAGCAGGACGGCCAGCGCTTCATTTTCATGGAAGTGAGCAACGAGAGCCTCGACCAGCAAGGGGAAAAGGTTCTCTCGCAGGCACTGGCTGAATCCGCTGCCATCTTCAAAGCCCACGGCAACATCGATATCGACCACGCCACGCAACTGCGTGAACGCGGCGGCTTTCGTGATTGGATGCACTACGAAATCGGTCGCCCGGTGGACGTGCGGATCAATGGGGCCCACACCTTTGTCAAAGCCCAGCTTTATCAGGGCGAGACCGAACTGGCACGCAATGCCAATTTCGTCTGGGAGAGCCTGACCCAGCTTAATCCGCCGGCGCGATGGTATCCCAGTGTGGGCGGCGCAGTGCTGGAAAAAAGCATGGAGTTTGACCCTGACGCCCAGGCCAAGGTTGCCGTCATCAAAAAGGTGCGCTGGACCAATGTCGGACTGTCCCGGACCCCGGTCAATCAGTATGTCCCCGCAGCGCAAACCGTGCCGTTTGGTGCGCTGGCCAAATGCTGGACACCGAACGGCCTGAATCTGAGCAAGGCACTGGAAGCCGGTTATGGCACCGATAGCGCGGCGCTCACTGGTGGCGCGGCACTGCGCAAGCAAAGTCTCGACCCACAGATTCAATCCTACTGGGACTTTCGGGACCGCTTTGCCGCCGATCTGCGCAGCAAAAAGGTCAAGCTGCAACAACAGGATTTATCCCCGCTGCTGGACTACGCCACCCATGAATACCGCATGAATCCCGATGCCGCCGCCGATTACCTTGAGCGGTTTTTGCTGGACCTGAAAAACGGTTTGAAGCGCAACAAACAAAGGAACCTCCCGCAATGAGTTTTGAAGCCCTGCTGAATGACCTGGACGCACTGCAAAAGGCCCGCACGCCTCATATGGAGCCGGATGACGACGATGAAGGCGGCGCGCCAGACGGTGATGAAGATGATGAAAGGATTGCCGCTGCTGCCGATCGCGATTTCGATGAGGATGGCGAGAGCGACGGCGAAGACGATCTTCCAGAAGATGACGATGAAGACGAAGACGACGAGCACGAGACGTTCGGCAAGTCGTTTTCCGTCACCACTGAATCGGGTTCGACGGTGGAAGCCTATGACGGCACCGCGATCCTGAAGGCCATGCACGAGCGTCTGGTCGATCTGGAAAACACGCGCGACGAGAATCAGGAAGATCTGCGCAAGGCCGCGATTGTCATGCACAAGCAGTCCTTGCTGATCAAGTCACTGCACACCCAGATATCGGCCCTTCAAGCGCAGGGCAATGGCCGGAAAAGCGTCATCTCCTTGCACGAAAAGCCGTCGGCAATGGCCCGTAAGCCCGAGAATCCCCACCCGCAAGCCGTACTGGCGAAGGCCATGGCGGCACAGCAGACCGGCAAAATCACCGGCACTGATGTTGCGCGCATTGAGAGCTATCTGAGTCGCGGCCTGTCCGTGCCGTCAGAACTGGCCGACCTCATCAAGTAACCCCTATTCCCATTACCAGGACTTTTATCATGGCTCTCGATCCGTCTCTCTTTACCCAGAACTCGGCCACCGGCGCAATGCCGCTGGGCGATGTCGAAGAACTGCGCAAGGCGCTGGAAGCCGGTTACGGCACCGATGTTTCCACCCTGACCGGTGGTGCGGCGCTGCGCATTCAGTCGCTCGATGCGACCATGCAGGCCACTTTGGCCGATAACAGCCACTTCGCCCTGTTCAATGCCCTGCCCAAGCCCAAGGCCGGCGCGACCGTGGACGAATGGACCGAAGCGACTGATCAGGGTGGCTGGGCAGGCAGTACCGCCAACTCGGAAACCGGTGCCATTGCTCAGTCTCAGGGCACCTATGCGCGCCGGGTCGGCATGGTCAAGTACCTGATGACCCAGTGCCAGGTGTCGTTTGTGCAGACTCTGCAAAACGCCATTGCCGATGCTGAGGCGATCGAAAATCAAATGGGCACGCTGCGCATTTTGCGCGACGTTGAGCACCTGAATTTCTATGGTGACTCCAGTGTCGTCCCGACTGAATTCGACGGCATCATCACGCAGATGAACGCGCTGGGTTCGGCGGATCATGTGATTGATGCGGGCGGCGCGTCACTGACCAGCAATGCCGGTATTGACCATATCGCCAATGCCGCCGCTGTGATTGCCGGCTATGGCAACTTTGGCCGCCCGACTGACCTGTTTTTGCCGCCGACTGTAGGCGCTGATCTGGACACCAGTATTGACCCTGCTTACCGCGTGCCGCTGGTGAGTGGCCAGCCGGCGAATCTGGGCACTCCGGTGCGCGGTATTGTCACGGCGCATGGTGATGTCAAGGTGAACCGTGACGTGTTCATCCAGGACGAACGCCAGAAGATGCCGTTCGAGATTCAGTTCCCGGTACAGGCCGCCGCCAATACCTTTGCGCCGGCCAGTGTCACCGTGGACGCCAGCACCAGCGATACCGCCAGCAAGTTTGTGACTGCCAGCGCCGGCAACTACTACTGGGCCGTGGCGGGCATCAATGCGGCTGGGCAATCAGCAATCGTCAAGACCGCACAGACGGCGGTAGCGGCGGGCAAGAAGGCGGTTCTGACCATTACCGCGAGTGCGGCGGGCACGGAAACCGGCTATGCGATCTATCGCAGTCGCCTGAACGGCACCAATGAAGCCAGTGATTTCCGGCTGATGGCACGTATTCCCAAAGCCGGCGCAACGACCACCTATACCGACCAGAACCGCGAGATTCCCGGCAGCACTCAGGCGTTTCTGTTGAACCTGACGCCGGGCCATACCGCCATCACCTGGCGTTCGCTGTTGCCGCTGATCAAGTTCCCGCTGTATCCGACTAATGCCGCTATTGTGCCGTGGGCGCTGCTGATGTTCGGTTATCTGCGCATTTCCAAGCGCCGGCATCATGCGGTGATCAAGAACATTGTCCCCAGCTCCGCAAGCTGGAAGCCGTTCTAATCGCCATGCGCGTTTATTGCGATCTGGACAACATGAGCAGCACCGTATCCGGCGTGGCCTTTACGCGCACGCCGGACGGCAAGGGCTGGGTGTCGGAAGACCTGCTTCCGGCGCTGGCCAATGCCTTTGCCACCATCCCCGGTTATAGCCTGTATCCCGAAGTCGAAGCCGAACCGACCGCAAAGAAGGGGAACCGCAATGGATAAAATCAAGCTCATTATCGGCCTGATGCCGGCCCTTATTCAGCTCATCAAGGCGATTGAGCTGGCTCTCCCCGAGAAGGGTCAGGGCGCAACCAAATTGGCCATGGTGAAGGAGATTCTGATCTTTACCGACAGCATCACCGAGGCGGCCTGGCCTGCTATTGAGACCGTGATCAATGCGCTGGTGAAGGGTTTCAATATCAGCGGCGCATTCAAGAACTGAGAGTCTGCCATGCGAAAAGATGCCCAAGGCCGCCTGTATGTGGTCACCGACGAAAGATCGCCCCTTGCGACCTTGACCGGCATATCCATCCCTGCTCATGATGCCATCGAAATGAGTTATAGCGGTGGCGTCATGTCCTCTGTGACGTATTTGCAGGGCGGAAAGACGGTGGCGACGCTTTCCATGACGTATGACGAAAACGGTAATCTGATCCGGGTGGCCCGCGCATGAGCTTCCACACAGGTGCCAGACGTGGATATCAACTTCTCTAATTTGGGCAGCGCGCGCATGAGCTTCCAGTTCAACCCCTTGACCGGACAATTTGATTTGACCGACGGCGCTCAATCCACGATTGCCGCAACTCAATCCACCATCGCGGCGACACAGTCAACGACGGCGGCGACACAGTCAACGACAGCCGCAACTCAATCCACCATCGCGGCGACACAGTCAACGACGGCGGCGACACAGT
>DAITNL010000205.1:0-5090 GCA_036834665.1 Candidatus Competibacteraceae bacterium
CCGTGTTGGCAGTTCCCGGAGTGGGGAACCTGTCTATGGTGGTTTGGTTCACTCCCGAAAAGCTGCTGTTGCTGGGGTTGGTGCCGCCGCTGGTCCTGACGCCAGTGACGCCGGTGATGCCGGGATCAGAGTGGTTCGGCCGCGACCGACCCCGACGGACGGTTACCCTGATCCTGGGAATCACTTTGCTGGCGCTGATCCCCCTGGCGCTGGCGCTCGATTTCGCGCGACCGGGATGGGTGGCGGGATCGTTGCCGGTTCTGACCTACCGGCTTGCCGACCATCTGGTGTTCACGTGCGTGCTGGAAGAAAGCTTCTTTCGGGGGATCGTGCAAACCGCATTGATTCGGGGGTTTGCCGACCGGGGATGGTCACAGGCCGCGCCGTTGGGGATTATCGCCGCGTCCCTGTTCTTCGGTGGGGCGCATGTTGGGGGCGGTGCTGCTTTCATGCTGCTGGCGACCATCGCCGGTCTCGGTTATGGCGTCGCGTACTACCTGACCGGGCGCATTCAGGATGCCGTCGCCGTCCATTTCGCCGTCAATGCCATTCACCAGCTTTTCCTTTCGGTACCCGCCGCTCGGTGACTTTCCATCCCCTGGTGGATAAATGGTGAATGCACCCGGTTGGCCCGCTGGGTTACGTTGATTTCAATCGTGAGTCTGTGAGTCAATGAGGCTTTGTGTCAGTGAGTCAGCGAGTTTGCGCTGGACTTCAGCCAGGCCAGCACTGCGGCCTCGCCAGGCTCCAGAGCGGCCTGGATCGCTTCGTTGAGTACCGTCAATGCCAGTGCGGTCTCCTCCGGGGGTGCGTGGTTGGTGAGATGGGATTCGAGGGTTCGCGCCGCGGTGCCAATCCGCTCGAAACCGAGATAAAGGCCGCCCGAACATAAGTGGTGAACACAGACTCGAAATCGCTCCGCATCCCGCAGGACTTCCGCAGGGTTCAAGTCGGCGCGAGCGGTGGCCAGGATGGTCAGAAACCGCTTGACCATGTCCTCGGCGACAGCGGGATAATTGCCGGCAGCGGCGAGAGCCTGGGTGGCATTCAATACATCGCCGAGTCTCATCGCGTTAGTAACCCGCGGGTGAACCATCGTTCGGCACCGCAAGGAAACGGTCAGAGTGTTGTTTCCTTCAGCAGCCCATAACGGATAGCCAAGTGCGTCATTTCGACATCGTTTCTAATCCCAAGTTTGTTGCGAATCCGATCTCGATGGGCGTAGATCGGCTTGGGACTCACATGGAGCAATCGCGCCAAATCTTCGGGGGGGTGTCCCTTGACCAGCAAAGTGAAAATCTCCAGTTCGCGATTGCTCAAAACAACCAGCGGGTCGCTGCTGGAACCTGATCCCACCGCCTCCAGGCTGTCCACCAGGGTGGGAGAAAAATACGTCCGGCCCTGATGGACGGTATGGATGGCCTCGCGGATGTCAGTGGATGCCCGTTCCTTGGCGACATAACCTCGCGCGCCCGCCGCCCGCAGCCGTTGTGGCCAGGGCGGCTGGGTCAGGACGGACAGCACGATCACTTGGGGGGGATGCGGCAATGCCAGCAGGCGCGCCGTCACTTCCACTCCACTCAACTCCGGCATGTCGACATCCACGACGGCTACGTCCGGCTGCCAGACGCGCGCCTGGCGGAGTGCATCCAGGCCGTTATCCAGGTCGGCGACGACCTTGATTTCCGGATCGTGGGAGAGCACCGCCTTTAACCCGATGCGAATCAGTTCCTGGTCATCGACCAATATCACGGTGATCATGGGCCCGGCCACCCCGCGACAAAGTGTAGGAATATTCCTAAAACAGTGTAGGAGGATTCTGCATTTGCCGTTAGCCCCTGGAAACCCGGTAGCGACGGGACAAAGATGAATCAAAGTCGTCTACTGTCTCGGAGGTGCGTGCCATGGGTAATCACCGCAGGAAAATTTCGGCGCCCGATTCAGACCTGCATTTTCGCGTGGCAATGGACGTCCTGGAAACGGTGGAGTATCTCGAAGCTCGCGGCGAGCCGGTGACGCCGGACACCCTGTATCAGCGGCTGCAATCGCCGCCCAGCGGCGATCCCACCATCACGATTTCCCGCATCGAACAAGGATTGACCCAGGTCCAGTTCTGGCGGGAGCAGTTTGTCACGCGTGACATCGTCCACCACCGGCGCCACCTTGCCATCCTGGCGAACCAGGTCCGGGGCGAAATCTGGCGGCTGCAGCAATATCAGTACTATTTCGATGAGCTCTTGCGCCACGCCGACGCGCTGCTGAAAGCCACCTTGACGCTTCCCCCGGAGTCTTCAGCAGAGGTGGTTGGCGCTCCGCAGTAGCAATTCGCAAGTACCGCTCCTCGAACGACGCTTGGTCAAAATGGTATCGCCCGACCAGAACGTCCCATGGCGAGCGTCAAAGCGCGCGGCTTACTCACGAGAACGGGGCTCTGGACATGAAGCGATGTGCCGGTAATTGGTTTCACGGCATGATCAGCGCTCCGGCGGCATCCGCGCTGTTACCGCCGACCTCGCGTTACTCGCGCAACCACGATTCACCCGCGCCGCAGTCCGCCCTTCCCGTCGTCTGCGCCACTATCGCAGGGTCATGCCGGCTTCGGGAGCGGTCATGAATCCGCTCGACGATGCCCTGGCCGCCCTGGAGCGGGTCACCGGCTACCGTCCGGTAAAGTCGGGCGACGGCTACAAAGCCCGCTGCCCCTGCCACGCGGACCGCAACCCTTCCCTGTCGGTCAAGATGAACGGCCGGCTGCTGTTGCATTGCTTCGCCGGCTGCAGCTACGAGCGCATCGTGGCCGCCCTCGACCTGACCCCGGAACGGCCTGCGAAGCGGCGGGAACTCGTGGCGACCTACCGGTACCGCGATGCCGCCGGGGTCGAGGTTCGCCAGAAGATCCGCTACGCCCCCAAGGACTTTCGCATCCGCCATCAGGACTCCGCCGGCCAATGGGTCTATCAAGCTGGTCCCGGCCCCGCCGTGCTCTATCGCTTGCCGGAACTGCGACAGGCCATCGCCGCGGGAGCGACGGTGTTCGTGGTGGAAGGCGAGAAGGACTGCGACCGACTGGCGGCGGGCGGTCTGGCCGCCACCACCAATATCGAAGGGGCCGCACAGTCCGACCAGAAACCGAAATGGCGCAAGACGTACACCGCCCAACTTGCCGGGGCCGCCCGCGTCGTCCTGCTGCCCGACCACGACGAGCCCGGACAGGCGCACATGGCCGCCATCGCCCAGGCGCTGCAGGGCCAGGTCGGCGAGGTGCGGCTGCTGGAACTGCCTGGACTGCCCACCAAGGGCGATGTGTCCGACTGGCTGAATCAGGGCCACACCGTGGCCGAATTGGAGACGCTGGCCGCCACCGCGCCGGTGTTCTCTCCCCTACCCGGCTCCGCTCCCTCGCCGGTAGGCCCGGACCCACCGACCGAACCGGTCGAAGCCGTTTACTGTCCGCCGACCGTCAGCCCCTGCACCCATCTGGCCAACGCGTATCGGATTCGCCATTACTACCAAGGCCGCATCTGGTACGCGCTGGGATTCGGCTGGATCCTGTGGACCGGCCGGTTCTGGCGGCCCGATCCCACCGGCGAAGGTGCGCTGGCGACCGGGTTCGTCGGCGGCCTCTCGTGCCGCATTGCCCAGGAAGCCGCCACCCTCGCCCGCCGCGCCGCCCACGACGCGGACGAAGATCGCCGCAAGTCGCTGATGAGCCAGGCCGAGGCCCTGCTGAAATGGGCGGTGCAATCCGAGCACGAGCGCACCATCGCTGCGGGCCTCAAGCTGTCGAAACACGCCCTGTTGACCGACTACGGCGCCCTCAACGCCGATCCCTGGTTGTTCAACGTCCAGAACGGCACTCTCGACCTGCGCACCGGCGCCCTGCGTCCGCACGATCCCGCCGATCTCATCACCTTCCTGGCTCCGGTCGCCTTCGACCCGGCCGCCCGGTGTTCGACCTGGGAACGCTTCCTGTTCGAGGTCTTCGCCGGCGATCGCGATCTGGTGGCCTTCATCCAGCGCGCGGTCGGCTGGTCGCTGACCGGCGCGGTCAAGGAACGCGCCCTGTTCTTCTTGTACGGCGACACCGGCAAGAACGGCAAGACCACCCTGGTGGAGGCCATCCTGAAGCTGGTCGGCGCCAGCGGCGAAGCCAGCTACGGCTACGGCCGCAAGGTCGGCGCCGACACCTTCATGAAATCGAAGAACCCGGAAGACAACCAGCGCAAGGCGGCCACGCTGGCCGGCCCGCGCTTCGTCTGCACTAGCGAGGTGGATGAAGAACACCGGCTGAACGAGCAACTGATCAAGGACATCACCGGTGGCGACACCCTCGAAGGCCGACGCCTGTATCAGGAAGCCTTCACCTTCAAACCCCAGTTCAAACCCTGGATGTACGGCAATCACAAGCCGGAAATCCGGGGTACCGACGACGCCATCTGGTCACGGGTGCGCCTGGTGCCCTTCGAGGTGAGTTTCAAGGGCCGCGAAGACCTCAATCTAGCCGACAAACTGGAAGCCGAACTCTCCGGCATCCTCAACTGGGCCATCGAAGGTTGCCTGGACTGGCAACGCCACGGCCTGCAACCCCCGGCCAAGGTCCAGGCTGCCACCCAGGCCTACCGCGAGGAAATGGATGTGTTTGGTCCGTTCATTCAGGAATGTTGCGTCGTTCACCGGAACGCCGAGGTGTGGGCGAACGATCTATGGAACACCTACCGGGTGTGGTGCGCAGAGGCCGGCGTCAGAGAGCAAAGCCAAACGAAATTGGGTAATTATTTGACTTCAAAAGGATTTACTAAAGAGGGAGGCCATAGAGTGAAACGGATTGGCATTGGTCTTTCGCCCAGGACTTCTACCGGTGACCGCGACAGTTGCGACAGTTGCGACACTCAGTCGGAAAAATCCCCATAGGGGGTACTCTATAGGGACTTTCCGGAACTACTGTCGCAACTGTCGCAACTATCGCAACCCCCAAAAACCAGGTCATGTTTTTTGGAATCCGCGCCTTCCGATTACGCCGCCCGTTCCAGACGGACGGCTTGATCGGCTTGATCGGCGTCGGTTCGCGCTTCATTGCAGGTGAGCGATAC
>DAITNL010000206.1:0-5082 GCA_036834665.1 Candidatus Competibacteraceae bacterium
GGTCTGAATCCGGCGCGACCCTGCTGTGCCTGCATTCGCTACAGCGATGCAGGTGATCAACAAAAGCCTCTGGACCATCGTATGGAATCGGCTTTGGCTTGCGAGCCATCACCAACCTTCCTTTGCCGTCGCCGCCGTCGCATCGTCCAGCGTCATACCCGCCCGCATGAACTCACCTACTCGCAGGTCGAAACACTGCTGGCGCTGTTCTGGCGTTTGCCGGGCAACCAGTTTCGGTGGTGGTGGCGCTTCGGCGGCCTTGTTGGCACGGGCGCGGGCGCGGATTTTTTCAAGAGAGTCGGATAGATTGCTCATCGTCTCCAGGGTCTGGTTGGGTTGCAGGCGCTTCTGGGCGCGCGTTGCGGCGACGTACAGCAGGTGCAGCTCCTGCTCCGGAAGCTGCGCCAGCACAGCCTCGCGCTCTTGGATATCGGCGGCCTTGAGTGCTGCGCCTAGCGCCTTGTTCAGCGAGGTGAAATCATCGGCCAGAATCACCTGGTCGAACTCCAGTCCCTTGCTCTTGTGGGCCGTGACCAGCAGCACATCGGCGCTTTTCTTCATCCGGGTCTTGGCCGCGCGCAGTTTCCCGCATATGTCCGGCATGTCCTCCCGGTAATCGGTGACCAGCCGGACCAGCCATTGCAATCCCTGATCAGACTGACTCTCCTGTTCCAGCATGGCCCAGCTCCCAAACTCGGCAATCTCTGGATGCAGCTTTGGCAATCGCTCGCCAGTCAATAGCGACCATGCGGATTCAACGTAAAGAATCGATTCTTCCAGGTCCTTGGCCCCCGAGTTAATCGTGAGTCCGGCCATGACCGCCTTCAGTGCCGCATGGAATACCCCCTGATTGCTTCGGCAGATCACCGTGTAGGGCGGCGCAACCACGGGGCCGATTACGCTTTTGCGCTGCTCAAATCCCCGCAGCGCATGAAAGCCCGGCCAGTAGGCAGCCTTGAATGCCAGTACCTGATTCGCCACCTCGGCGATTGCCGGCCCAAACCGGAACGATTGCAGCAGCGGCAGTTCCTTGCCCGGCGTCTTGAGCGCATCCACCGCGCCCCGGAATGCGTAGATGGACTGAGAGTCATCGCCGACCATGATCTTCGCGGCTGGCTGGCTCAAAAACAGCGCCATCACACACGGATTCAGGTCCTGCGCCTCGTCCATCAGGATCACAGGCCAATCCAGCGTTGGCCCTTGAAGCTGATAGAGCTTCAGGTAGGCATCGTGCTCCAGCGGAACGCTGTTGTCCTCGCGGTCGATCATCGCATCCCATAGCGCAGTCGCCTTTTCCAGCAGCCAGCCCCGGTAGCGCCCAAATCCGGCCCAGGCATCGCGTTCCGCCAGTTCGGGATTGGCTGGATTGGCGGACATGGCAGATGCCTTAAAGGCATTGATGTCGGTTTTTGCCCCGCAACGAATGTGCTGCTGCCCCAACACCGCATCAGCGGACTGCATGAATGCCCGCACCGTCGCCAGCAGGTCAGTGGCTACATTGGACTGACCGGCCCCGGTTTTGATACTGGGATGCCAGCGCCTGGCGCTTAACCAGCGCCCCAGCTCCCAGGCACGCACGCTGCGCGGCGCGCCCTTGGTCGGAATCCACTCCTGAACGCCCAGCGCCGACCACGCCAGCCCGTGCGTGGTCTTGACCGTCACCGTGCTCGGGAATCGCTTCTTGGCGGCTTCGGCAATATCCCGGTTAAACGCCAGATACAGCATCGCCCGACTATCGGCGCGCGCCAGCAGTTCCAGCGTAGAGGTTTTGCCCGTGCCCGCCCGCGCCTGAATCTTCAGCAGTTCGCCCGGTTGCAGGTTGCGCACAGTATTGACGATCGCCTGCTGTTCAATCGTAGGCGCGAAGGCAGCCAAGGCGCTCATTGCGGCCCCCTGCGGCAAAACCCGCTACGCTTTGGCGGCTCTTCATGCGGCGCGTCCCGGGACGGCAGCGACCCGGCCAGCGGCAGGAACTGACAGTGCTCGCCTTTGAACACGGCAGGCACCGTACCAATCTTGCCGCCGCGATTCTTGCGAACAATCAGCTCTGCACAGCCCTTGTCCGGGCTGTCGGGGTTGTGCAGTTCGTCGCGGTACACCATCAGCACTACGTCAGCATCCTGCTCAACGCTGCCGGATTCGCGCAGGTCGGACAGAATGGGCCGCTTGTCGGCGCGCTGTTCCAGGGTCCGATTCAATTGCGACAAGGCCACTACTGGGCAACACAGCTCCTTGGCCAGTTGCTTGAGCGCGCGGGTGATCGTGCTGATCTCCTGCACCCGGTTGCTGTAATCGCCCGAGCGCTGCTCCCCATCCAGCAGGCCGATGTAGTCCACCACCACCATTCCCAGCGGCGCGGAACGATGCAGGCGACGGGCGCGTGATACCACTTCGCCAATGCTCAGCGACCCGCTATCGTCCACCCACAGCCCCTTCGGAGTCAGGCGTTCCACGCAGGTCGTTACCGAGTCCCACTCATGCGGCGCAAGGCGCGCGGACTGGATCTTCTCCAGATCGAGCGGGATATCGGACGCCATCAGCCGGTGCACCACTTCCGCCGCCGGCATCTCCAGCGAGAAAAACGCCACCCGCTTATCGCGTAGCGCCGCCTCACGGGCCAGTTGCAGGCCCAGTACCGATTTGCCGCTTGATGGTCGCCCAGCGACCACATATAGCCGCCCATCACAGAGCCCATCCAGCAGCCGATCCAGGTCCGGCAGCCCGGTCTGCTGGCCCAGCAGCGACTGGGTGCGGTTGGCACGTTCGTCCAGCGCGTCCAGCACCTCGGGCATGATATCGGCCAGCGAACGCAGTCCACGGGTCGGCTGATTGCTGGCGATGACGTCCATTGCCGCGCGCAGGTCGGACAGGATTTTCTCCGGGTCGCGCTCCCGCTGCGCCCAGTCCGACAACTGCCCCGATAGCCGCAGCAGCGCCCGGCGCTGTGCGTATTTGCGCACCACCTCGGCATAGCACAGCACATTGGCCGCACTGGGCGTATCGCGCGCCAGCAGTGCCATATAGGCCATATCGCCATCGTCCAGGCATGCGGAGCCCTCCAGATGCTCGGCAACCGTCACGATGTCCACGGGGTCGCCCGCCTTGGCCAGCGCCAGCATCGCCGCGTAGATTTTCCGGTGCGTCTCGTTGCCCAGGTCGCTGACCGCAACGATTTCGGCTACGCCGGCCAGCTCGGCAGGCGAGACAAACAGTCCGCCGATGACGGCCTGTTCCGCTTCACGGCTGAAGAGTTCAGTGGCGAGCGCCATTGATACCCTCCACCACGTTAAACATCCGATCCGGGTCCATAAAAAACCCAATATCCCGCGCCTTGATGTAATCGCCATGATCCCCGGACTCCACCGATGCGAAGAAGTCGGCAAACCATGCCGGCATGTCATCTGCGTCACGAGGCCAATTATCGCGGCCCAGATACTGCGCAACGAAATCGATGATCACCCTGATTTGGGTTTGAAGTCTTGGCGGGGTGATTGTTGGAATAGCGTGGCCACGCCGTTCCGTATTCCATGCCTCGACAACCTGCTCTGGCGTCATTCTTGCCGAAGAATTCATGGCGGGCGCGGCGGCGGTTTTTTCGCTTTCTTTATCCTCTTCTTTAAAATTTTCTTTCTTTATATAAAAGGAGTGATCGCCGCGAGTGTTGGGATTTTCCAACTCTGAGTGTTGGGATTCTCCAACACTGAGTGTTGGGATTTCCACACACTCGTTTTTCTTTGAGTGTTGGGATTTCCCAACACTGGGTGCTACGTTTTCCGTAGCAAATCGCCACTCCTCGGTGTGGTTGTTGACCCCGATTGGGCTGCGCTGCCCGCCTTCTCGGAACAGAACTCGCGCAGCCAAAAGCTCGGATACGGCGTAGCGGGCAAGCCACGGCGTTATCCGGCAGAATGCGGCGATCTTCTTGGCTGGGATGGTCGCGGACGGCTTGCGGTAGCCGTAGGTCATGCGGATAACCGCCATCACTACGCTCCACTGGCTCGGTGTCAGCGGGCTGGTGGCAAGCGCTTCCAGCAGTTCATTGGCTATCCTTGAATAGCCGTTTTCGAGCTTTGCCACGCCGTGGGCCCTGTCGATAGGGGTGATCGAGGTCATAGCCAGAACCTCGCTTGCTCGCGCTCGGTGAGTTCGGCGCAATAGAACGGCTCCGGGCCGGTCGAGCGGAACCCGATGGAAAGGTTTTCGATGGTCCACGCGAGGTAGCCGGCGCTTTGCAGCTTGCGCACGCAGGATTCAGGTGCGGCGTGCTTGCGGATGTGCATCTGGCCGTATAGGACGCGGCAATGCAGGAGCCTGGCTAGAAACTTGAGATCGTCGCGATTGAGGCGGGCGTCGTTGATTGCGGCGGCCAGGATCAGGGAGTTCTGCATCATCCGCTTGTTCATCGCGGACTGCTGGCGGTACTTGTCGAGATCAGTGATTTTGGACAGGGCGCTCATGGCCGCACCTCATTGAGTGCGGCAATCAGGGCAATGGCCCAGGCGTGGACGGCTAAAGGGCGGGACGGACCGGAGTTTGGGATACAGCGGGATAGCCGTAAGGCACGGCAAAATGCGGGGTTCATAGCGAGACTCCTAACTGAACTGGAGACCGCCGCGCCCATTTTCCACAACGAGGGCGGCGGACAAATGCGGGGGTGGAAAACCGGCCAGTTAGGACGCCGGCAGACCTTTCGGTCTCCCCGCACCGTCCGCCATAGATGAATTGCAGGCGAAAAAAACGCGCCTGGGAGGCGCTGGTGCGCCTAACGTGCTTCGGGTTTCCACGCCCGGCCCCTGCTGCTGCAGGGACGATATCAGTATAGTCCGTCCATCCTTCATCATCAAGCATCGCACCCCCCGCCCAGCAGTCTCCGTACATCCTCAAACCCGCGCACAACCCCGGCGATACCGCCGCCCGCCAGCACAACATCAATGAACTCGCGCTGTTCCGGCGTCGCCCGCTCACCAGGGCGTTTCACCTCCAGGGCGAAATAGCGCCCACCGGGCAGCATCCCGTGCAGATCGGGGTAGCCGCGACTGCGCTTCTCGATGCCCAGCAGATAGAGCGCATAGAACCGGATGA
>DAITNL010000207.1:0-5053 GCA_036834665.1 Candidatus Competibacteraceae bacterium
GGTCAAGGGCGATGAGGCGCGCGCCATGCTCTACATGGCCGCCACCTATGGCTTTACCCTGTCCAGTCAGGATCAGCAGTTGTTTACCGCCTGGTCACGCCAGGATCCCCCCGATGCCTGGGAGCAGGAACGCAACCGGCGCATCGCCGCGCTTCAGGGCCGCGACAATCCCTTCATCAGCCAGTACGCGACCCGTGCGGGCACTACTACCACAGCCGCGCCCGCACCAAAGCCGGCCCTGAGCTGTGGCACGAAAACCACCTGCAGCCAAATGAGCAGTTGTGACGAAGCCCGGTTCTATCTGCGCCAGTGCGGCTTAAAGAGTCTCGATGGCGATGGCGATGGCGTGCCCTGCACCAGCCTGTGCAAGCCCTGAATGGAACAAAAATGGAATCGACACCCGGATGAACCACGACAACACATTCCTCAGCAACGCCACCGAAGCCACCATCCGCATCGGCATTCTGGCCTTGCTGATCGCCTGGTGCTTCACGATCATCAAGCCTTTCCTGATTCCGGGCATCTGGGGCGTCATCATTGCCGTAGCCAGCTATCCGGGCTTTCTCAAGCTGCGGGATTGGCTGGGCGGGCGGACAACGCTGGCCGCGACCCTGATCACCGTGCTGGGGCTGTTCATCCTGATCACGCCGGCGGTGCTCCTCAGCGGCACGGTGATTGATGGGGCCGAGGCGCTGGCCCAGGGTGTGCAGAATGAGCGTTTTGCCATACCGCCGCCCCCGGCCAGCATCAAGGACTGGCCCCTGATTGGCGCGACCCTCGACAGCAGTTGGCGCCATGCCTCACAGAATCTGATGGCCACCGCGACCCAGTTCACGCCACAACTCAAGAGTCTCGGCGTGTGGCTGCTGTCAATGGCCGCCAATCTCGGTATTGGCCTGCTGCAATTCAGTCTCGCCCTGATAATCGCCGGGCTGTTGCTGGCCCACGCTGATAACAGCGCAAGGGCCGCTCATGCCATCGCCCAGCGCCTGGCCGGCGAGAAAGGCGCCAGTCTCGCGCGACTGGCTGAAGCGACCGTGCGCAGCGTCACCCGCGGCATTCTGGGCGTGGCATTGATACAATCATTATTAGCCGGCATCGGTTTTATGGTCATCGGCATTCCCGGTGCTGGTTTGTGGGCCTTGCTCTGTCTGTTCCTGAGCGTCGTACAAATCGGCCTCTTGCCCGTCACGCTGCCTATAGTGATCTATGTCTTTTTCACTGCCGATACCGGACCCGCCGTATTATTCATGATCTGGAGCATTCTGGTCGGCGCCCTGGACAATGTGCTAAAGCCGATCCTGCTTGGACGTGGCGTTGCCGTACCCATGGCCGTCATTTTTGTCGGCGCGATTGGTGGCTTTCTGTCCTCGGGCATTATCGGGCTGTTCGTTGGCTCGGTCGTCCTGGTGCTTGGCTACAAACTGATCCTCGCCTGGATTGAAGAAAACACAAAACCCGCCAACCAATAGCCACGCCGAACAATCATCATGCCGATAAAACCGGTCACGCCTAGAATTTCTCGCCTGGCTTCTTGACGTTATACGCCTCGTGCGTCATCAGGCTTACCGGCACATAACCGGCAGAAGTTTCGTGATAAATCAAGCGATAGTCACGACTGAGCGGAATCGAGATCACCGTTCTATCGTGATTCATCCTTTTACCCTTGAAGGCGGTATACATCGTCCCCTGCGCGATCTGCTCAATGATCGCACGGGCCTTCTCTACCAGAGATCGTGCCGGCAGGATTCTTAGGTCAATTGGATCCTGTTTAAACAGATCGTTCCATGCCTGTCGCTCCTGAAGCACCTGTTCCTGTTCCTGCTGCTTCCGCTGTTCCTGCACGCAACGATGACAATACTGTCCACGCCCCTTGTGTCCACATGGAAACGCTTTTCTAGCCATACTCTTAAATGCTCTGTAATAATAAACATGTTATCCAGCACATAATTCATTGCTCTCCTATAGCCCAAAACTCATAAGCTACTGACTTCCGGCGAATACCAGTCGGGCTGACCAGGATTCGCCAGACATCAAAAACGGAAGCGACTTTATTACGCTCAATCCGCCTTATTCATTTGATTCAGCTCATCAAACTGCGCAGGAATGACAAACTTGCCCGTTTTATCGATATAACCCCATTTATCCTTTACCTGCACTGCAGCCAGCCCATCGGAAAAATTGAAACCCTGATCAAACTGGGCTGCAATTGCCATTTTTCCGGTTTTATCCATATAGCCATACTTGCAATCCACCGCAATAATATCATTTTCCGTTTTTTTCATCTGCTCAGGCGATACCTTGACAAACTTGCCATTGCTGTCCTGATAACCATATTGACAATCACTCACGACTACCGCCAAACCTTCCGTAAAAAAGCTATAATCATCGAATCGGGGCTCAATCATTACTTTACCTTCCTTGTCAATATAACCCCATTTACCCTTCACCTGAACCGCAGCCAGCCCATCAGAAAACGGCACGGCACTTTCAAACTGTGCCTGAATGACCATCTTTCCGGTTTTATCGATATAACCCCATTTATCCTGGACACGCACAGCGGCAAGCCCACCTGCAAACTCCATGGCTTCATCAAACTGGGGTGGCACAATTACCTTGCCGGTATTATCGATGTAACCGAACTGATAGCCCTTCGGACCCTTGCTGTAGGTAATCGCCATGGCTTCAGAAAAATCACTGATGGAAGAACCACTGTCCGTCTCAGCTTTTTTATTCTCATCCGCCAGACTGGCCGTAGCACTCAGGATTGCCACTATAAACAAAGACACGCCAACTGTCGCGCAGTTGCGATCTGATTCAAGTTGCATCTTCATCAACAATATCTCCCGGATTTAAATGGATTAAATTTTACCATAAAGCTGATGGAATCCAATTCCATATTTTTAACTCGACGCACAGCCTCGGTGCCAATTCCACTCTATGGATAAACTCCTGATACTTAAACTCCAGCCAGCGTAGTGGCTGGAGTTTATCCATCCAGCACTCTGCCACGCCGGGCTTTAATCTTCAATTTAAGTTGTTCCCGTATCCTGCGCCCCAGAAACGCTGTTCACCACAGGATACCCCAGTATGCGCCTGATCATCACGACCGCCATCACCGCCCTGCTCTCGCTCGCTGCCCAGGCCGAAACCCCAGTTGACTTTCAAAACCGCTTCGCTGCCCAAGCCCAACAGGAAAATCCTGCGTTTACCGGTTTCTCCGTCGAACGGGGCAAACAGTGGTACGCCAGCACCCACGGGCGGGACTGGAGTTGTGCCTCCTGTCACAGCAGCAATCCGGCAGCCTCGGGGCAGCACGCGACAACGGGCAAAGTGATCGGTCCCCTGGCCCCAGCGGCTAATCCGGAGCGCTTCACACGCGCCGATAAAGTCGAAAAATGGTTCAAGCGCAATTGCAATGATGTGCTTGGCCGTCCCTGCACCGCCCAGGAAAAGGGTGACGTGCTCAGCTATCTGCTCACCATTCGCTGAGGTGCGGTATGCGCATATCGCCTTCTTTGCAGATTCATTCCAGAATTCTGCTGATTACAACCCTGATTCTAATGATCAGCAACGCCCATGCTGACACGCGCATTCGCACTCCACAGCATGCCGCCTGGCAACAGGAATGCAGCGCCTGTCATATCGCCTATCCGCCACAACTGCTATCAGCGCCTTCCTGGCGCGCCATCATGAATGGGCTTGATCAGCACTTCGGCACTGATGCCCGCATTGATCAACAGGCCCATGCCGATATCCTGCGCTTTCTGGAAAAGAATGCTGGTTCTGGTCAGCTATCGATATCTGCTCAACCGCCGTTGCGTATTACCGAGACCCGCTGGTTTATTCATGAACATTCTGAGGAACTACCCGCCGATATCTGGACGCGACCTGAAATCAAGTCGCCGGCCAACTGCATGGCTTGCCACAGTGGCGCTGATCGCGGTGATTACAGCGAAGCGGGCCTACGCCTGCCGCAAAACCTGACTATTGAGGACGATTGAACAGTACCATGAAGCCTTTTCACTATCTGCGCCTGTTTCACTGGCTGTTCGCTGGCAGCTTTATCTGCGCCTATCTTACGGGCGATGAAGGCGAACTGCTGCATGTCTGGCTGGGCTATGGCCTGATTGCGCTGCTGCTGAGTCGCTTGGTGATTGCCGTGCTGCGCGTGCGGGGCTTTCCAGCGCTATGGCCGATATGGACCGGCAATGCATTCACTGTTAGCGCAAGCCGGATGCTGATTAGTGCCCTATTGATTTCAACCAGTATCACTGTGGTCACTGGCCTGAGCATGGTTGATAATAGCCGCATACTGGGTATTGCTGCTGGATCGGTGATATCACCTGCGGCTGCAGGCACGGATCGGGAGATGGAGATGCATGAGACTTCCGACAGTGCTGACTATGAATCCGCTGAATGGCTTGAGGAACTACACGAATTTGCGGCCAATACCACGCTGGGCATTGCCGGGGCGCATATTGTCTTTCTGCTGCTGTTGCGCCGCCGCTTTGCTCTCAACATGATTCCAGGATTCGGCAACAGTCGCGCCAAACTCCGCAGCACGCGCGCGACCGGAACGGCATCACTGCCGGGCTAAGGCCGCAAATCGCGGATCATGATCAATCCCGAGCGGATAGCACATGACCCCACCGGGCAGCTTTGCCTGCAAAGCACGGCATTGAATTCCTGTCCGAATCCAAATCCTGTAACGCAAAAAAGGCTTGCCGGATTATGTTGTTCGGTTGTGGAGTTCGGGGTGTCCGGGGTCGGGGCCTGTGCTGAGCGCACTTGTGCTGAGCGTAGTCGAAGGGAGTCGAAGGAAGCCGAAGGGGCCGAAGCAGTCGAAGGGCACGCACGAGGGCGATTCCGGGCGCGTTCGAGCCTTCGGGCAGGCACAGGTAGCGGGGTGATGCCGTGCGTGGCGTAAAGACGCTCTCCGGCGGTTTTAGAGGCATTCCGGGGGTCGAGTGTGACCCCGAGATTCTGCACCTGGCCGAAACCCAGCTCCGGGAGCTCCTCGACCAGGCCGGGATCGACCCGGCCCCGGTGT